>JBDHSX010000237.1:0-4530 GCA_039808365.1 Xanthobacteraceae bacterium
GCGCTATCCCCCCGCCCAGACATCCAGCACGTAGCGATTACTCGCGCCGAGTTCGTCGATCCAGCGCGCGGCGGCGGCCTCGTCACTGCCGGTCTTGTCGCGATGGATCGCCATCAGCGCCGCCTTGACGTCGGGCTCCATCTTGCCGCCATCGCCGCAGACATAGACGATCGCGCCCTGCTCGATCAGTTGCCAGACGCGATCCTTCTGCTGCGCGATCATGTGTTGCACGTAGGTCTTGTCCGCGCCGGCGCGCGAGAAGGCGACGTGAAGCTCGGTGATTCCTTCGTCAGCGAAATCCTTCAACTCGTCCGCGTAGAGATAATCCTGCTCCGGATGGCGACAGCCGAAGAACAGCATCGACGGCCCGAGCGCGAGGTCCTGCGCCATCATCGCCGCGCGCTCCTGAAGGAAGCCGCGGAACGGCGCGAGACCGGTGCCGGGGCCGATCATGATGACCGGCGTCGCCGGATTCTCGGGCAGGCGGAAACCGGCCTTGGTCTCGCGCACCGAGGCAAAGACGATGTCGCCGGGCCGGCGGCTCGCCATGTAGTTCGAGCAGATGCCCTTGAAGGTGCCCCGGCCCGACGCCGCCGGTCCCTCGACCACGCCGACGGTGACGCTGCAGCGGCTCGGCTCCACCAGCGGCGACGACGAGATCGAATAATAACGCGGCGCCAGCAGCGACAGCATTTCCAGATAGGCGTGGAACGGCAGATCGCAGGCCGGAAACTCGTCCAGCAGGTCGAAGACCGACTTGCGCTTCGCCATCACTTCGCCGCGATAGCGCTCCTGCGCCTCGGCGTCGTCGCCGACCAGACCGAGCAGTTTTGGCTTGGTCATCGGGCAGCGGGTGTTCTCCGCCATGATCTGGATCTGCTTGCGGGTGGCGATCTGCTGCAATTCGACAAACTCGGCGAGCAGCCGCCCCACCGAGATCGATTGCCCGACCGGCAGTTGGGCGCGGCGGCCCTCCGGCGCCTGCAAGCGGATCTGGTCGGTCGGCAGGAAGCCGAAGCGGCGCGCCACCGAATCCACCAGCGCCGGATCGTTGCGCGGAATGACGCTGAGGTGATCGCCGGCGCGATAGGTCATGCCGGGCGGCAATTCCACCTCGATATGCCGCGTCGAGCGGGTCGAGCCGTTCGGGCCCGCGCGGTTCTGCAATTCGGTGTTGGACAACACCTTCATCGGCACCGCGCCGCCGAGGTTGGCGATGGTGTTGACGACGCTGGGCGCCACCGGCTCGACCCGGTACAGCGGCGCGTCGTCGGCGCTGCGGCTGAACTTGGCGTCGATGCCGAGCGCCTTCACCGCCGTCGGACCGAGCTTGGCGAACCACGCCTCGAACTGGCCGTCGAGGTCCTCGCGCGCGTTGCCCTCGCCGCGCTCGAACACATTGGTCGCGCCGTGCGCGGTGAGTTGCTCGTCGATCAGGCGCGGCACCGACTGATAGGTCGCCGCCCAGTCGCTGTTGCCGCAGCCGAACACCGCGTATTTGACGCCGGCGAAAGCGTCCTTCGGCAGATCGCCGCGCAGCCATTCGACGAACCGCGTCGCGTTGTCCGGCGGCGCGCCGTTATAGGAGGCGCAAAAGATCAGCACGCCGCCCTGCTTCGGCAGGTTGCCGACCGCGTCATCGAGCGGCGCGAGCTTGGTGGCGAAGCCGTTGACCTCGGCGAGGTCGGCCACGCGCGTCGCCATGTCCTCGGCGGTGCCGAGATTGGAGCCGTACAGCACGAGGAGCGGCGTGTTGTGGCGCGGCAGCGCCGGCGCGGCGGCGGCCACAGGCTTCGCGGCGGCGGCGACGGCCGGCCCCTTGCTGGCGCGCTCGCTGTCGGGGCGCGGACGCACCTTGATCTTGAAGCCTTCCGGCTTGGTCGTCAGCGTTTCCTTCAAGCGCAGTTGATAGCGCTTGTGATCGATCATCTTGAAGCGTTGCAGGATCATGCCGATCGCCAGCGCCGCCTCGTGCATGGCGAAGCCGCGGCCGATACAGGCGCGCTGGCCGTTGCCGAACGGCTTCCAGGCGTTGACGGGCCGCGCCGCTTCCGCCTCGCGGCTGAAATTTTCCGGATTGAATGCATCCGGGTGCGGCCCCCACACGGAAGGGTCGCGATGCAGCGCCGTCACCAGCACGGTGACGAAGGTGCCCTTCTTCAGCTTGTACTTGCCGCCGATCGTTTCGTCCTGAAGCGGCGCGATGCCGTAGGCCGGCGCCGGCGGCCACAGCCGCAGCGCCTCCTTCAGAATCTGCGTGATATAGGTGAGCTGGGCGACCTGCTGATAGGTCGGCCGCGCATCGAGGTCGGAGCCGAGAACGCGGTCGACTTCCTCATAGGCCTTCTTCAGCACCTCGGGATGCTTGAGCATCTCGTAGATGGTGTAGGACAACAGGCCGCTGGTGGTTTCGTGCCCGGCGATCAGGAAGGTGTTGATCTGATAGCGGATGTTGACGTCGTCGAGCTGCTCGCCGGTGGCCTTGTCGACGCCGGTGAGCATGGCGTTGAGCAGATCCTTGTTGGTCTCGGTGTCGCCGCCGTCGCGCCGCGCCGCGATCACGTCGTCCACCATCTTGTTCATGAAGGCGACGTCGGCGGTGAGGTCACGGTTGCGCTTCTGCATCCAGACCTTTTCCAGCGGCAACCCGCGCGTCATCATGATGGTTTCGAGCGAGCGCACCAGCGACTCGACGAACGGATGGTAGTCGCGGCGATAGAACGAGTTGAAGCGATAGTCGAAGCCGCACAGCCCGATGGTGTCGAGCGTCAGCGCGGTCATGTCGTGGACGACGTCGATCTCTTCGTCGGCGTTGAGGCGCTCCCACTTCTTCACCAGCTGCTCGGCGATGTCGACCATGCTCGGATGGTAGGACTGCATCGCGCGGTTGCCGAACGGCTGCAGCAGGATGTTGTGCGCCTTGCCCCAGTTCGGGTTTTTGGTGTCGGCGGTGAACAGGCCGTCGCCGCCGAGCGCGCGCACGCGCCGGAGCGAACCGCGCACCACCTTGTCGAACCGCGTCTCGTCGCTCAGTTCATCGATCAGGTCGTGGCCGGACACCACCACCATCGGCGTGCCCATCATGTCGAGCCAGTAGATCGGCCCGAGTTCCTTGGCTAATCGGGTCAGATGCTGGATCGGCGATGTCGAATCGATCGACAGCATGTTGCCGACCACCGGCTTCTTCGGCGGATGCGGAATCGGGTCCAGCGGATTTGTCGATGACATGGTGAAGTATCCCTTGTTCGTTTCGTTTCGTCATTGCGAGGAGCGAAGCGACGACGCAATCCAGTTCTTGCTTTGTAGCCCCTGGATTGCTTCGCTTCGCTCGCAATGACGGCAAGAACCGCAGTTAAGATCAGCCAAATCTCCGCCGCCGCCACTCGATCAGCTTGGCGCTCAGTTCTTCCGGCTGCTCCTGCTGGGTCCAATGGCCGCTGTCGCGGATCAGGTATTTTTCGAGATCGGGGACGATCTTCTCCATGCCGTCGGCGGCGGACGGCGGCAGCACCGCGTCGTCCTCCGCCATGATCATCAGCGACGGCACCCGCACGGTGTGGTCGAGCGTCGCGGCGCGCTCCCAGTTGCGGGTCATGTTGCGATACCAGTTGATGCCGCCGGTGAAGCCGGTGCGGGTGAAGGCGTCGACGAACACCTTCATCTCCTCCGGCGACAAAATTTTCGGGCGCGGATCGCGGCTGCCGTCGTAGCCTTCGACCATCTGCGGGAACGCCAGGTTCAGTTTCGGGGACGCGCCGACGCCGGCGACCGCGGCCGCGGCCGGCTTGTCCTCTTGGGAATCCTTGCGGGGATCCTTGTCCTTGCGGGGCATGGGCTTGCGCATGAAGAAGTCGAAGGTCTCGGCCACCTTGGCGCCGAAGATGCGATCCGGATGCCGCGCCGGATCCTGAAACTGCACGATGTACATGCTGTCGCCGAACCGCTTGCGATAAATCGCGATCGGATCGACCGGCGCGCGGTCATTGTGCGGCGTGTTGACGCCGACCACGCCGGCGACGCGCGCGGGATGGCGCAGCGGCATCTGCCACACCACGAAGCCGCCCCAGTCGTGGCCGACGAAAATCGCCTTGTCGATGTTGAGGTGATCGAGCAGCCCGACCAGGTCGCCGGTGAGATGTTCGAGATCGTAGTCCTCGACCTTCTCGGGCCGGTCGGTCGCGCCATAGCCGCGCTGGTCCGGCGCGATGACGCGGATGCCCGCCTCGCTCAGCGCCTTGATCTGGTGCCGCCACGAGAACGCCATTTCCGGCCAGCCGTGGCACAGCACCATGGGCGGCGCGTCCGACTTCGGGCCGGCCTCGTAGTAGCCCATGCGAATTCCGTTGGTCTGCGCAAATTGCAGCGGCGGCATCTCGATCATCGGCGGCTCCGTCCGGCTCGCAGCGCGGGGCGCGTCGATATCGCGGCAATCATGTCATAGGGAAGCGATGCGTCCGGAAAGGACGGCTTTATGGCGCCGCTCATGCGTTGTCCTCGTGGTTGGGAAGTCCGACGCCTTGGCAGCGTTCT
>JBDHSX010000238.1:0-4365 GCA_039808365.1 Xanthobacteraceae bacterium
AGCGTTTCGACCCACGAGGACTCTTCATGGCCATCACCCATTTCGCCTCCCCGCCCGGCATCAAGGCGCCGCCCTTGTCGTTCGCCGCCCGCGCCGGCGATCTGTTATATATCTCCGGGATTCCGGGCTTCGACGCCAATGGCGCGCTGCCGGATGGCTTCGAGGCGCAGTTCGCCAATGTCGTCACCAATCTCACCCGCGTCCTGAGCGAGGCCGGGGCGACTCCGCGCCATCTCGTCAAGCTCAACGTGCTGCTGACGCGCTCAGCCGACGTCGCCACCATGAACCGGCTCTATGCGGACGCGTTCGGCCCCGCGCCCTACCCCGCGCGCACCACCTGCGTGGTGCAGGCGCTGCCCGATCCGAAGATGCTGATCGAGATCGAGGGCGTGGCGTCGTTCGCGTAGGATCGATTGGAGCGTAATCGATCCGGATGGAATCGCTTGCGATCGTCATGAGAGCCCGACCGTAACGCGGCGTCATCGTCCGCGAAGGGGGACGATCCAGTAATCCGTACACGCATATTGAAAATCTGACCCGCCAAGGGGTACTGGATCCTCCACCTTCGCGGAGGATGACGGTTTTCGTATTGACCGATTCAACGGCGTTGAATCAAACTCGTCGCTATTCTTTTTGTTTGAGCATGATCTTGTCCGAAAACCGGCTTCCACTTTTCGGGATCATGCCCTAGCGGCTCGCGGCGTCATCCTCGGTCGCGAACGGCTCGGCGTAAAAGCCGGACCAGTTGTCGATCAGAATCAGGTGGTCGCGCACCGCGGTGACGCCGGCGGTCGATTCCGCCGCGACGATGGCGGCGCGCCGGGCCCGTTCGTCGATGATGAGGCCGTGCAGATGCACGACGCCGTCGCGCACGGTGACCTGCAAGCCCGCCGGCCGCCAGTCGGTCGCCGTCAGCGTCTCGACCAGTTTGGCGCGGATCGCCTCGTCGGCCGCGGCCGGGCCTTTCACCTCGCGCGCCAGTTCGGAGACCGCGCGCAACAGGTTGGCGCGGGTGACGATGCCGACCAGACGCCCGGCCCGCGTCACCGGCAGGCGCTTGACGTGATGCGTCTCCATCGCGGCGACCAAGTCCTGCAACGAAGTCTCCTCGCTCGCCGTCACCGGATCGCGCGTCATCACGTCGGCGACCTTGCGGCCGTGCGCCCGCACGTAATCGCCCGCCTCGCGGCCGCTGCCGAACATCACCTGCAACCAGTTCGGACGCGCGCGCTCGGTGCCGATCTCGGCGCGGCGCAGGAAGTCGCCTTCGGTGACGATGCCGATGAGCCGGCCGTCCGCGATCACCGGCAGGCCGCTGATGTGGTTGTCGAGCATGGTCTTGGCGGCCTCGGCCACCGGCGTTTCGGGCGAGACGGTGATGACGTTGCGGGTCATGATCTGGCCGGTCAGCATGGACATCTCCTTCGGTCGATGCCGCTAGTTTACCCGGCGCGGCGGCCCGCCGCTTGAGCCGCCTCAAACCGAGGCGTCAACCCGCCTCGTCCTTTGCCGCCGGCGAACGGCCGTAATATTGCACGCCGAGTTCGATCGGCGGGCGGCCCATGTCGCGGCGGTGCGCGTTGGTGTCGCGCAGCGAATAGACGCAGCCGCAATATTCCTGCTGGTAAAACTGCTCGCGCTTGCTGATCTCGATCATCCGCGCCGCGCCGCCGCCCTTGCGCCAGTTGTAGTCCCAGTAGCGCAGGCCCGGGTAGCGGCGGGCGGCGCGTCTGCCGCAATCGTTGATCTGCGCCATGTTCTTCCAGCGCGAGATGCCGAGCGAGGAGGTCATCACCGGGAAGCCGTGCTCGTGGGCGTAAAGCGCGGTGCGCTCGAAACGCATGTCGAAGCACATGGTGCAGCGCGCGCCGCGCTCCGGTTCCCACTCCATGCCCCTGGCGCGGGCGAACCAGTTGTCCTTGTCGTAATCGGCGTCGACGAAGGGCACGTGATGCTTCTCGGCGAAGCGCACGTTCTCGTCCTTGCGCAGCAGATATTCCTTTTCCGGATGAATGTTCGGATTGTAGAAGAAAATGGTGTAGTCGACGCCGGAGGCCAGCATCGCCTCCATCACCTCGCCGGAGCACGGCGCGCAGCACGAATGCAGCAGCACCTTCTTTTCGCCGCCGGGCGGCGTCAGAATGGGGCGGATCACGTCGTCCATCGGGCGGGCTTTCGAAAGCGGGACAGGTCGGCCCACGGGGGCCATTTCGCCGGGACGATAGTTGGCACCCCGGCGCTGTCAAGCCATAACGCCGGGCGGACAACCGAACACGACGGCCACACGCTGATGTGACACCGCGATCCCCTCGCCCGCGTCACAATGGCGGAACCCGGCGCAGCGATTTTGAGACTTTCCCGATGACTTTGTTCCTGCTGGCCTATCTCGGCGGCGTCCTCACCATTTTGAGCCCCTGCATCCTGCCGGTGCTGCCGTTCGTGTTCGCGCGCGCCGACCGTCCGTTCTTGCGCGCCGGCCTGCCGCTCCTGGCCGGCATGGCGCTGACCTTCGCGCTGGTGGCGACATTGGCCGCGGTCGCCGGCGGCTGGGCGGTGGCCGCCAACCAATATGCCCGCGCCGTCGCGCTCGCGCTGCTGGCGCTGTTCGGCGTCGCGCTGCTGTTCCCACAGCTGGCCGAACGCCTGACGGCGCCGCTGGTGAGGCTCGGCGCGAGACTGTCGGATTCCGCCGCCGGCGGCGACGGCTCCGTGGTGTCGTCGCTGCTGCTCGGCGTCGCCACCGGCCTGTTGTGGGCGCCCTGCGCCGGGCCGATCCTCGGGCTGATCCTCACCGGCGCGGCGTTGCAGGGGGCGAGCGTCGCCACCTCGCTGTTGCTTGCGGCTTACGCGGCGGGGGCGGCGACCTCGCTGGCGCTGGCGCTTCTGGTCGGCGGCCAGTTGTTCGCGGCGATGAAGCGCTCGCTCGGCGTCAGTGAATGGCTGCGGCGCGGGCTCGGCGCGCTGGTGCTGCTGGCGGTCGGCGCCATCGCGCTCGGGCTCGACACCGGCCTGCTCACCCAGGTCTCGCTCGCCGGCACCAACCGCATCGAACAGGGCCTGCTCGACCGCTTTCGCGTCGCCAGCGCGCCACCGGCGACGGCGACGTCGTCCGACGCGCTCACCGACATGCTGCCGGTCGAGGGCCAGTTGCCCGCGCTCGACGGCGCGACGGCGTGGCTGAACTCGCCGCCGCTTGCCGCCGAACAATTGAAGGGCAAGGTGGTGCTGGTGGATTTCTGGACCTACTCCTGCATCAACTGCCTGCGCGCGCTGCCCTACGTCCGCGCCTGGGCGGACAAGTACAAGGATCAGGGTCTTGTGGTGATCGGGGTTCACGCCCCCGAATTCGCCTTCGAGAAGAACCTCGCCAATGTCAAAAAGGCGGTCGCCGATCTCAAGGTCGATTACCCGGTGGCGATCGACAACGACTACAAAATCTGGCGCGCCTTCAACAATCAATATTGGCCGGCGCACTACTTCATCGACGCCGAGGGCCGCATCCGCCATCACCATTTCGGCGAAGGCGATTACGACGAATCCGAGCGCATCATTCAACTGCTGCTGTCGCAGGCCGGCCGCAAGCTGACCACCGCCGATCTGGTCAATGTCGACGCCGCCGGCGCGGAAGCCGCGCCCGACATGGCGCGCGTGAAATCGCCGGAGACTTATCTCGGCTACGCGCGCGCGGAGAATTTCGCCTCGCCCGGCGGGGCCGCGCGCAACACGCGCCGCACCTATCAGGCCGATGTCACCGCGTTGAACAACTGGGGCCTCACCGGCGACTGGACCGTCACCAGCGAGCGCGCCGCGCTGGACGCGCCCGGCGGCGGCATCGTCTACCGCTTCCACGCCCGCGACCTGCATCTGGTGCTGGGACCGGGCGACGACGGCAAGCCGGTGCGCTTCCGCGTCACAATCGACGGCCGAGCGCCCGGCGACGACCACGGCATCGACACCGACGCCGACGGCCACGGCACCGTCACCGGCGAACGGCTCTATCAGCTGGTTCGCCAGAAAGGCGACATCACCGACCGCACCTTCACGATCGAATTCCTCGATCCCGGCGTGCGCGCCTATGCGTTCACGTTCGGCTAGAACATGATGAATCGAGACTCGTCATTGCGAGGAGCGTAGCGACGAAGCAATCCAGAGACCACAAAGAAAGAGCTGGATTGCTTCGCGGAGCCTGTGCTCGGACAACGCGAAGCGTTGATCCGAGTGCTCGCAATGACGATTGATAGCGGTCGCAAACTCCTTAGGCCCGCTCCAGCAGTTCGATCGAAATGCCCTGCGGCCCGCGGATGAAGCAGATGCGCACGCCCGCCCGCACCTCGTGAATCTCCTCGGTGAATTCGACGCCTTTCG
>JBDHSX010000239.1:0-4337 GCA_039808365.1 Xanthobacteraceae bacterium
CGACCTTCCTGCTCGCGGGCTACACCGACGCCGCCGGCAGCGACGCCTACAACCAGACCCTGTCCGAACGCCGCGCCGACGCCGTCAAGCAATACCTGGTCGAGAAGTTCGGGATCGCCGGCAACGATCTGGTCACCGTCGGCTACGGCGAGACCCGGCTGAAGAAGCCGGACGCGCCGCGCGATGCCGCCAACCGGCGGGTGCAGGTGGTCAACATGCAGAACCAGACGGCGTCCCGGTAACCGCGTCGCGCAGCAGCATCCTCACCGACAGGCGACGCCGTCCATGACCCTGCCCAACCGCCAGCCGCCCGTGGCGCCCGCCGCCGCCGCGCCACGAGGATGCCGCGTTTGGGGCCGCGCGGTCGCGCTTGCCGCGCTGCTCGCCGGCGCGACGATCGCCGCGCCTCAGGCCGCCGAGAAGGCCGAGGGCACCGGCGTCGCTGTGACGGTGGTGAAGGCCAGGCATGCCTGCTTCTCCGACATGATCCGGGTCACCGGCTTCGTGGTCCCGAAGCGGGAGGCTGTGGTCAATGTCGACACCGAGGGCTCCAAGGTCACCGATCTGCTGGTGAGCGAAGGCGACATCGTCGCCGCCAACCAGGAACTGGCGCGGCTGACGCCGCCGCCGGCCGGCCCGTCGCGCAACGCAATCGTGCTGCGCGCACCGGCCGGGGGCTTGATCACCAAGGTCCACACCATGCTCGGCGCGCCGGCCTCGCCGCAGGCCGAGCCGATGTTCCGCATCGCCATCGACAACGTCCTTGAACTCGACGTCGAGGTGCCGGGCATCCACATGCCGAAGCTCAGCGCTGGCGCCACCGCGCGCATCAGCCGCGACGGCCAGCCCGATATCCCCGGCCGCGTCCGCCTGATCGATCCGCGGATCGATCAGCGCACCCAGCTCGGCCGCGTCCGCGTCGCGCCGACCGGCGCCGCGCCGCTGCGGGTCGGCCTGTTCGCGCGCGTCAGCATCGACGCCAAGCGAAGCTGCGGCGTCTCGATCCCGCGTTCGGCGGTCGACCATTCGACCATTCAGGTGGTCACCGGCGACGTCATCGAGACGCGGCGGGTGCGCACCGGGTTGAACTCCGACGCCGACGTCGAGATTCTCGAAGGCTTGAAGGTCGACGAACTGGTGGTGGCCGACGCCGGAACCTCGCTGCATGACGGCGACCGCGTCAGGCCCGTGTTCAATGACGATCCCGACCGCGCGCGAGGCCGCTAAAATGTCTCTCAACATCTCGGCCTGGTCGATTCGCAACCCGCTGCCGTCGGTGGTGTTCTCGATCATCCTGCTGGCGCTGGGCTGGACCAGTTTCACCCGGCTGGCGGTGACGCGGCTGCCCTCCGCCGACATTCCGGTGATCTCGGTCGCGGTGTCGCAATTCGGCGCCGCGCCCGCCGAGCTTGAGGCGCAGGTCACCAAGACCATCGAGGATGGCGTGTCCGGCGTCGAGGGCGTGCGGCACATCGCGTCATCGATCACCGACGGCCTGTCGGTGACGACCATCCAGTTCGCGCTGGAAACCAACACCGACCGCGCGCTGAACGACATCAAGGACGCGGTGACGCGGGTGCGCGCCAACCTGCCGCAGAACGTCAACGAACCGCTGATCCAGCGCGTCGACGTCATCGGCCTGCCGATCGTCACTTACGCCGCGATCTCGCCGGGCAAGACGCCGGAGCAACTGTCGTATTTCGTCGACGACGTGGTCAAGCGCGCGCTGCAAGGCGTGCGCGGCGTGGCGCAGGTCGAGCGCATCGGCGGCGTCGAGCGCGAAATCCTGGTGTCGCTCGATCCCGACCGCTTGCAGGCGGCGGGGCTGACCGCCGTCGATGTCAGCCGCCGTCTGCGCGGCACCAATGTCGATCTCGCCGGCGGCCGCGCCGAGATCGGCAAGAACGATCAGGCGATCCGCACGCTGGCCGGCGCGAAAACCTTGCAGGACCTCGCCGGCACCATGATCAGCCTGCCGGCCGGCGGCGAACTGCGCCTCGACGATCTCGGCACCGTCACCGACACCATCGCCGACCGCCGCACCTTCGCGCGCGTCAACGGCGAGCCGGTGGTGGCGCTCGGCATCAAGCGGTCCAAGGGCGCCAGCGACGTGGTGGTCGCCGCCGCCGTCGAGAAGCGCATCGCCGCGCTGAAGGCGGCGCATCCCGACGTCGATCTCAAGCTGATCGACACTTCGGTCGATTTCACGCACGGCAATTACGAGGCGGCGATCTCCACCTTGTTCGAGGGCGCGATCCTCGCGGTGATCGTGGTGTTCCTGTTCCTGCGCGACATCCGCGCCACCATCATCGCCGCGATCTCGCTGCCGCTGTCGATCTTCCCGGCGTTCTGGGCGATGGACATGCTGGGGTTCTCGCTCAACCTGGTCTCGTTCCTCGCCATCACGCTGTCGACCGGCATCCTGGTCGACGACGCCATCGTCGAGATCGAGAACATCGTGCGCCACATGCGGATGGGCAAGTCGCCCTATCGTGCGGCGCTGGAGGCTGCCGACGAAATCGGCCTCGCGGTGATCGCCATCAGCCTCACCATCATCGCCATCTTCGCGCCGGCGAGCTTCATGTCCGGCATCGCCGGGCAGTTCTTCAAGCAGTTCGGCATCACGGTGTCGGTGCAGGTGTTCTTCTCGCTGCTGGCGGCGCGCTTCGTCACGCCGGTGCTCGCCGCCTACTTCCTCAAGCCCCATAATCACGAGGAGCCGCCGCCGGGCCGCGTGCTGCGCGCCTACACCCGCCTCGTCACCTGGTCGGTGAGACACTACATCGTCACCGTGATCCTCGGCTTCGCGGTGTTCGCCGCCTCGATCTGGAGCATCCATCTGTTGCCGCAGGGCTTCCTGCCGGCGCAGGACACCGCGCGTTCGCTGTTGGCGATCGAACTGCCGCCCGGCTCGCAGCTCGCCTTCACCGAGAAGGTGACCGAGGACATCGTGGCGCGATTACGCAAGCGGCCGGAAGTGAAAAGCGTGTTCGTCGACGGCGGCCATGTGCCGCCGGGCGCTTACGAGGTGCGCCGCGCCGCGCTGATCATCACCTACACGCCGAAGAACGAGCGCAAGATCACCCAGCGCGAACTGGAACTGGCGATCGGCAAGGAACTGGAGGAGGTGCCGGACATCCGCTACTGGTTCCTCGACGAGAACGGCCTGCGCGCCATCTCGCTGGTGGTGACCGGCGCCGACAGCAACATCGTCGCCAATGTCGCCAGCGAACTCGCCAGCCAGATGAAGCGGATTCCGCTGATCGCCAACGTGATTTCGGAAACCGCGCTCGATCGCCCCGAACTGCGCATCCAGCCGCGCGCCGATCTCGCGGCGAGGCTCGGCGTCTCCACCGAAAGCCTGTCGGAAACCATCCGCGTCGCCACCATCGGCGACGTCGGTCCCGCGCTTGCCAAATTCGACGCCGGCGACCGCCAGGTGCCGATCCGGGTGCAGCTCGCGGACGGCGCTCGCGCTGATTTGCGCGTGCTCGAACAGTTGCGGGTGCCGATCGGCGGCGGCCGCGGCGGCGTGCCGCTGTCGGTGGTCGCCGACGTGACGCTCGACCAGGGCCCGACCAGCATCAGCCGCTACGACCGCGAGCGGCAGGCGACGGTGGCGGCCGATCTGGTCGGCACCGCCGCGCTCGGCGACGCGCTGAAGGCGATCTACGAACTGCCGGTGATGAAAAGCCTGCCGAAGAACGTCAGCGTCAACCAGTCCGGCGACGCCGAAAGCCTCAACGAACTGTCGGCCGGCTTCGCCACCGCGATCAGCGCCGGCCTGATGATGGTCTACGCGGTGCTGGTGCTGCTGTTCGGCACCTTCCTGCAACCGATCACCATCCTGTTCTCGCTGCCGTTGTCGATCGGCGGCGCCATCGGCGCGCTGCTCATCGCCGGCAAGCAGCTGACGACGCCGGTGTGGATCGGCATCCTGATGCTGATGGGCATCGTTACCAAGAACGCCATCATGCTGGTGGAGTTCGCCATCGAATCGATCCGCGCCGGGATGGCACGCGACGCCGCCATCATCGACGCCGGGCAGAAGCGCGCCCGCCCGATCGTGATGACCACCATCGCCATGGCCGCCGGCATGGTGCCCAGCGCGCTGGCGTTCGGCGCCGGCGGCGAATTCCGCTCGCCGATGGCGCTGGCGGTGATCGGCGGCCTGATCTTCTCGACGGCGCTGTCGCTGGTGTTCGTGCCGGCGATGTTCCTCTTGATGGACGATGTCGGCAATTTTTTCGCCCGCCTCGGCCGCAAGGTGATTTCATCGAACGACGCGCACGAGGATGTCGAGCCGCCAGCGGGCGAACACAAGCAGGCGACGTGAG
>JBDHSX010000240.1:0-4320 GCA_039808365.1 Xanthobacteraceae bacterium
GCGTCCTTCTCGACGTGCTTGCGATATTCGTCCAGCGTGGTGGCGCCGATGCAATGCAGTTCGCCGCGCGCCAGCGCCGGCTTCAGCAGGTTCGAGGCATCCATCGCGCCGTCGGCCTTGCCGGCGCCGATCAGCGTGTGCATCTCGTCGATGAACAGGATGATGCCGCCTTCGGCGGACGTCACTTCCTGCAACACCGCCTTCAGCCGCTCCTCGAACTCGCCGCGGTATTTCGCGCCGGCGATCAGCGAGCCCATGTCGAGCGACAGGAGTTTCTTGTCCTTCAGGCTCTCCGGCACGTCGCCGTTGAGAATGCGCAGCGCCAGGCCCTCGACGATGGCGGTCTTGCCGACGCCGGGCTCGCCGATCAGCACGGGATTGTTCTTGGTCCGCCGCGACAGCACCTGAATCGTGCGGCGGATTTCCTCGTCGCGGCCGATCACCGGATCGAGCTTGCCGTCGCGCGCCGCCTGGGTCAGGTCGCGGGCGTATTTCTTGAGCGCGTCGTAGGCGTTCTCGGCGGTCGCCGAATCGGCGGTGCGGCCCTTGCGCAGCGCGTTGATCGCGGCGTTGAGGTTCTGCACGGTGACGCCGCCCTTGGCCAGGATCTTGCCGGCCTCGCTATCCTTGTCGAGCGCCAGCCCGAGCAGGAGCCGCTCGACGGTGACGAAGCTGTCGCCGGCCTTTTCGCCGGCCTGCTCGGCGGCGTCGAAGGCGCGCGCCGTCGCCGGCGCCATGTAGATTTGGCCGGCACCACCGCCGGACACTTTCGGCAGCTTGTTCAGCTCGGCCTCGGTCGCCTTGAGGATGGCACGCGAATTGCCGCCGGCGCGGTCGATCAGGCCGCCCGCCAGCCCCTCGCTATCATCCAGCAGGACTTTCAGAATATGCAATGGCGAGAATTGTTGATGGCCCTCGCGCATGGCCAGCGATTGCGCCGACTGGATAAAGCCGCGCACCCGTTCGGTATATTTTTCCACGTTCATCGGTGATGGTCCCTCAGCCTGCCGGTCCGCCCCGCAGGCACGCGACCAGCATCTTCTCTGGGTCCGCCGCGGCATTGACGTTGCTCAAGCCACATACGGTCGTCGCCGCCCTTTTGGCTTGGGCGGCTTGATCCGAATGTGGGAACCGGCGACCCCGAACGGAAGGGGCGGCGGCCGCAATTTCGCCCGCGCAGACGCGGCCGGCCGCCTTCATGGCAGCCCTGCATCGCGCGGGGGCGAGTTGACGCGCGGGATCGCGTAGCGTGCCAAGGTTCCCGATGCTTCCTCAAGGATCTCGCCATGCCCT
The DNA here is from genome assembly GCA_039808365.1 of Xanthobacteraceae bacterium. Taxonomy (GTDB): domain Bacteria; phylum Pseudomonadota; class Alphaproteobacteria; order Rhizobiales; family Xanthobacteraceae; genus 62-47. The sequence continues at coordinate 1,294 of JBDHSX010000240.1, forward strand.
ACGCCACCGGCCGCGACGGCGTCCGTCTCCATTACGAGGAAGCCGGCCACGGCACGGCGATCCTGTTCGTCCACGAATTCGCCGCCGACGGCGCGAGCTGGGAACCGCAAATGCGCCATTTTTCGCGCGGCCATCGCTGCATCGCCTATTCGGCGCGCGGCTACACGCCGTCCGATCGTCCCGACAACGACGACGCCTATGGCTGGGAGCATTTTCGCGACGACGTGCTCACGGTGCTCGATCACCTGAAGATCCCGGCGGCGCATCTGGTCGGCCTGTCGATGGGCGCCTATTCGTCGCTGCAAGCGGCGCTGACGGCGCCGGAACGCGTCATGTCGCTGACGCTGGCCGGCGCGGGATCGGGCTTTGAGGCGTCGCGGCTGCAAGCCTTTCGCGATCAGTGCCGGGCGGACGCCGACCGCTTCGCGCGCGAGGGCGGCGCGACGCTGGCGCAACTCGCCGGCATGACGCCGGGGCGGATTCCGTTCCTGGTCAAGGACCCGCGCGGCTTTCAGGAATTTTACGACGCGCTGGCGCGGCACGATGCCAAGGGCTCGGCCTTCACCATGCGCAATTTCCAGGGCGGCCGGCCGCCGCTGTCGGAGTTCGCGTCACAACTGAAGCAACTGGCGACGCCGACATTGATCATCGTCGGCGACGAGGACGACGCCTGCATCGAGTCCAGCCTGTTCCTGAAGCATCATCTCGCGGCCTCCGGCCTCGCGATGTTTCCCAAGACCGGCCACGTTCTCAACCAAGAAGAGCCGGCGCTGTTCAACGATACGCTCGCGCGCTTCCTCGCGCTGGTCGAAGCGGGCCGCTGGGGTCCGCGCGATCCGCGCTCGGTGCGGGCCTAGTCTTCAACCGTCATTGCGAGCGAAGCGAAGCAATCCAGAAAGCTGCGAAGCAAAGACTGGATTGCTTCGTCGCGGAGCCTGTGCCCGGAAAGTGCGAAGCGTTGATCCGGTACTCCTCGCAATGACGGTTGAAGACCAGGCGATAAATACCTATCGCCCCTTGCCGCGCCGGGTCAGCAGGAACACGCCCTGTTCGCCGAACAGGTTCCAGAACCACCACGGCGCGTTGAGCCGCAGCGGCCGGCCGTAGAGGTCGAGCGCCACCGCGCGCTCCATCTTGACGTTGATCTCGTCGCAGAGCTGGACGAAATCCTTGATGGTGCAGAAGTGGATGTTCGGCGTGTCGTACCATGTCGCCGGCAGGTTGTCGGTGCGCGGCATGTGGCCGCCGATGAGGAGTTGCAGCCGCATCTTCCAGAAGCCGAAGTTCGGGAACGAGACGATGGCGCGCTGGCCGATCCGCAGCAAATTTTCTAATACTGCCTTGGGCTGCCGCGTGGCCTGCAAGGTCTGCGACAGGATGACGTAGTCGAACGCATCGTCCGGATAGGCGTCGAGGTCGGTGTCGGCGTCGCCCTGCACCACCGCGAGGCCCTTGGCGACGCATTTGTTGACGCCCTCGCGCGACAGTTCGATGCCGCGTCCGTCGACGCCGCGCCGCTCCAGCAGTTGCAGCAGGTCGCCGTCGCCGCAGCCGACGTCGAGCACGCGCGAGCCGGGCGCGACCATTTCGGCCACCAGCAGATGGTCGCCGCGATGATCGGCCGGGTTGAAAGGCGCCGCGCCATTCAGCGGCAAGGTCGGCTCTAGCTGCGTCATCTCAGGCGCCCGACGGGGTCAGGCCGCGCGCCGCGGCGGCCGATTGCAGGAAGGCGCGGGCGATGTCGAGGAACTCCGGCACGTCGAGCAGGAAGGCGTCGTGCCCCTTGTCGGTCTCGATCTCGGCGAACGACACCCGCGCGCCGCCGGCGTTGAGGGCGTGGACGATGGCGCGGGATTCCGCGGTCGGAAACAACCAGTCGCTGGTGAACGACACCACGCAGAACCGCGTCGTGGTGCCGCGAAAGGCCCGCGCCAGCACGCCGTCGTGGTCGGCGGCGATGTCGAAATAATCCATCGCCCGGGTCAGATAGAGATAGCTGTTGGCGTCGAAACGCTCGACAAAGGACGAGCCCTGATGCCGCAGATAGCTCTCGACCTGGAAGTCGGCGTCGAACGAAAACGTCGGCAGGTCACGATCCTGCATCCGGCGGCCGAACTTGCGATGCAGCGCCGCGTCCGACAGGTAGGTGATATGCGCCGCCATCCGCGCCACGCCGAGGCCGCGATGCGGCTGGGTGCCGTGCTCGAAATAGCGGCCCTGGCGCCAGTCGGGATCGGCCATCACCGCCTGCCGGCCGAGTTCGTGGAATGCGATGTTCTGCGCCGAGTGCCGCGTCGCGCAGGCGATCGGCAGCGCCGAGAACACCCGCCGCGGATAGGCGACGCACCATTGCAGCACCTGCATTCCGCCCATCGAGCCGCCGACCACCGCGAACAGCGTCTCGATGCCGAGCCGGTCGAGCAGCATCGCCTGCGCCCGCACCATGTCCGGAATGGTGACGATGGGGAAATCCAGTCCCCACGGCTTGCCGGTTTTCGGATTGGTCGAGGCCGGACCGGTCGAGCCCATGCAGCCGCCGATCACATTGGGGCAGATCACGAAAAAGCGGTCGGTGTCGATCGGCCGGCCGGGGCCGATCATCGCCAGCCAGCCGCCCGGCTTGCCGGTGACCGGATGCACGTTGGCCATGTGCTGGTCCATCGTCAGCGCATGGCACACCAGAATGGCGTTGGTGCGCGCGGCGTTGAGCGTGCCGTAGGTCTGGTAGGCGATCTGAAACGGGGCGAGATCGACGCCGCAATCGAGCCTGAGCGGCTGGTCGGGACCGAACAGGGCCACCAGCGACGACGGGTGGTCGACCTCGCGTTCCTGCGGCTGCAAGGTCGAACCGTTGGCTAACTGTGCATTTACCATCTGACATACCGGGCTCGCGCCGCGGCCTTCGCGCGTCAGGCATAAAAAAACCGGCCTGAACAAACGGTTCGGCCGGGATCGCATCTGTCCCCGGCCTGTTTAGCGAGTTGTTTAACGTGGCTGCAAGCCGGCCGGCTCAAATGACCACGATCT
>JBDHSX010000241.1:0-4299 GCA_039808365.1 Xanthobacteraceae bacterium
CACCCGCCTCCGCAACGCAGCCATGAGCCCGCCCGGTTGCGCGGACGAATCCGGTTCGGCCATGATGGGGGCACGGCGATGCCGTTCGCCGCATCTCCGGAGACCCTCATGAACCGCATCACCGGCCGTTCCGCTTTCCTCGCTTTGCTCAAGGACGAGGGTATCACCCATTTGTTCGGCAATCCCGGCACCACCGAACTGCCGATCATGCACGCGCTGAAGGATCACCCGGACCTCACTTACGTGATGGCGATGCAGGAGAGTCTCGTCGTCGCCATCGCCGATGGCTACAGCCGCGCCTCCGGGCGGCTGGTGGCCTGCAACGTCCATGTCGCGCCGGGGCTCGGCAACGCCATGGGCTCGCTCTACAACGCGCAGTTCACCGGCACGCCGATGATCCTCACCGCCGGCCAGCAGGAGCAGGGTCACGGCTTGATGGAGCCGCTGCTCTACGGGCCGCTGGTGCGGATGGCGGAGCCGCTGGTGAAATGGGCGGTCGAGGTGACGCGGCTGGAGGACCTGCCGCGCATCGTGCGGCGCGCCGCCAAGATCGCCACCACGCCGCCGACCGGGCCGGTGTTCATCTCGCTGCCGGGCGACATTCTCAACGCCGAGGCCGGCATCGATCTGGGCGCGTCGACCCGTGTCGATACGCGCGTACGGCCGTCGGACGAGGCGGTGAAGGCGCTGGCGCAACGTCTGTTGAAGGCCGAGCGGCCGGTGATCATCGTCGGCGACGAGATCGTCAAGAGCGACGCCTTGCGGCAGGCGGCGGATTTCGCGAGCGCGCTGGGCGCGCCGGTCTATCAGCAGTCCGCGCCCTACGGGGCGCATTTCCTGTCGGAGCATCCCTGCTTCATGGGCGCGCTGTCACGGGTGCAGACCCAGGTGCGCGACCTGTTGTCCGCCTATGATCTCGCCGTCGTGCTGGGCGGCGATCCGCTGCGGATGTCGGTGCACAGCGAGGTCGAGCCGCTGCCGGCCAACATGCCGCTGGTGCAGGTCGGCCTGGTCGATTGGGACATCGCCAAGAACTTTCCCGCCGAGATCGCGCTCAAGGCCGACGTCGGCGAGACGTTGCGCGCGGTGACGCCGGCGCTGGTCGCGGCCGGCGGCGAGGCTCTGGCGGCGCGCGCCAAGGCGAACATCGCGGCGCTGGCGTCACGGAACTGGACCGCGCGGCGCGCGCAACTGGCGGCGGAGATCACCGCCCGCGGCGCGCGCACGCCGATCGATCCCGACTGGCTGGCGTTGCAGGTGGTCGACGCGATGCCGGCGAACGCCATTATCGTCGACGAGGCGCTGACCTCGTCGCGCTACATGCCGGCGCTGCGCGCCCATCGCGACCGTTACGGCTATCACGCGCTGGCCTCGGGCGGCATCGGCTGGGGCCTGCCGGCGTCGGTCGGCGTCAGTCTGGCGCAGCCGGGACGGCCGGTGGTGTGCTATTCCGGCGACGGCAGCGCGATGTATTCGATCCAGGCGCTGTGGACCGCGGCGCGCCACAAGCTGCCGCTCAACGTGGTGATCGTCAACAATGGCGGCTATCGCATCATCAAGCAGCGGCTGCTCGCGTTCCACAAGGACGACAACTACATCGGCATGGATTTCGCCGATCCGCCGGTGGATTTCGCGGGGCTTGCGCGTTCGCTCGGCGCGGAGGCGCTGCGCATCGAGGATCCGCGCGAATTGCGGCCGCAATTCACCGACGCCTTCGCGCGCCCCGGCACCAAGCTGATCGAGGTGATGGTCGATCGCGCGGTGTGATTTCGTGACCTCACCGTCGTCATTGCGAGCGAAGCGAAGCAATCCAGAAAGCAAAAAAGCAAGGACTGGATTGTTTCGTCGCTGCGCTCCTCGCAATGACGGCTCTGCTCCTACCTCCGCCCGAACAGCTTCTCGATATCCGCGAGCTTGAGTTCGACATAGGTCGGGCGGCCGTGGTTGCACTGGCCGGAGTTGGGCGTTGCCTCCATCTCGCGGAGCAGCGCATTCATCTCCTCCGGCTTGAGGATGCGGCCCGAACGCACCGAGCCGTGGCACGCCATGGTGGCGGCGACGTGCAACAGCCGCCGCTCCAGCGGCAGCGCCTCGTCCCATTCCGCCATGTGCTCGGCGAGGTCGCGCAACAGCGCCGCCGCGTCGGTCTTGCCGAGCAGCGACGGCGTCTCGCGCACCGCCACCGCGCCGGGGCCGAACGATTCGATGGCGAGGCCGAACCGGCCGAGTTCGTCCGCGCGCGCCAACAATTTTTCAACCGTGGCCTCGTCAAGCTCGACGATCTCCGGGATCAGCAGCATCTGCCGCTGCACGCCGTTGTCGGCGAGCGAGGCCTTCAGCCGTTCGTAGACGATGCGCTCGTGCGCGGCGTGCTGGTCGACCACGACGAGGCCGTCGCGGGTCTGCGCCACGATATAATTCTCGTGGATCTGCGTGCGCGCCGCGCCGAGCGGGCGGTCGAGCAGGTCGGGCGCGGGTTGCGTGGTCTCAAAACGAATATCGGCGGACGGCGCGCCGACATCGAAGGCGGCCTGCGCGCGCTCGTCGAATCCCGGCGCGCGGTCATCGGCAAAGGCGGGCGCGGCCGGCGAGCGCCGCCAGTCCCAGTTCGCGACGCGCGGGGCGAACGCCGGGCGGAACGACGCCAGCGCCGCGCCGTCGCTGTTCGCCGCCGTGCGCCGGCCCTCGCGCGCCAGCCCGTCCTTCAGCGCGTGCACGATCAGCGCCCGCACCAGGGCGGCGTTGCGGAAGCGCACTTCCGTTTTCGCCGGATGCACGTTGGCGTCGACCTCTTGCGGATCGAGGGTGACGAACAGCGCCAGCACCGGATGGCGGTCGCGCGGCAGGTAGTCGGCGTAAGCCGCGCGCACCGCGCCGACGATCAGCTTGTCGCGCACCGGGCGGCCGTTGACGAACAGATATTGCCCGAGCGCGTTGGCGCGGGTCAGCGACGGCGTCGCGGCATAGCCCTCGACGCGCACGCCCTCGCGCTCGCTGGCAACCGGAATGGCGGCGGCGCGGAAATCGGCGCCGAGAATGTCGCCGAGCCGCGTCAATTGCCCCGGCGCGCCGGGCAGCGCCGCGGCCCAGGTCACCGGCGCGCGTTCCTCGCCGGCCAGCGTGAAGGCGACGTCGGGCCGCGCCATGGCGAGGCGCCGCACCGCCTCGCGGATCGCTTCCGCCTCGGTGCGGTCGGTCTTGAGGAATTTCAGCCGCGCCGGCGTCGCGAAAAACAGATCGCTGACCTCGACGCGGGTGCCCGTCGTCAGCGCCGCCGGCACGATTGGCGATTTCACGCCGCCCTCGACGCTCATGCTCCAGGCGTGCGGCTCGGCGGCGTGGCGCGTGGTGATGCCGAGCCGCGCCACCGCGCCGATCGAGGGCAGCGCCTCGCCGCGAAAGCCCAGCGTGCGGATCCGCAGCAGGTCCTCGTCGTCGAGCTTGGAGGTGGCGTGGCGGTCCACAGCCAGCGCCAGGTCGGCGCGGGTCATGCCGCCGCCATTGTCGGTGACGCCGATGCGCCGCCGGCCGCCGCCGTCGCTGAAGACGTCGATCCGGGTCGCGCCGGCGTCGAGCGCGTTCTCCACCAGTTCCTTGACGACGCTCGCCGGCCGCTCCACCACCTCGCCGGCGGCGATGCGGTTGACGATGGTTTCGGGCAGTTGGCGGACGGGCATCGTGGACGGAACTCGATTCGGGGAGGGGTCCAGTCTAGGCGTTCCGCGCGTCGATTGCAGGGGGACGGCCGACTGAATCTAGTCGTCATATCCCGTCCGGCCGCGCTTGGCCTTGACGTCGGCGCGGCGTTTCTTGCCCTCCAACCGACGCTTCTTCGAGCCCAGCGTCGGACGGGTCGGCCGGCGCGGCGCCGGGCGGACCATGGCCTCGCGCAGCATCTCCACCAGCCGCTCGATGGCGTCCGCGCGGTTGCGCTCCTGGGTGCGGAACCGCTGGGCGTGGATGACGATGACGCCGTCCTTGGTCATGCGCTGGCCGGCGATGCGGACAAGCCGCGCGCGGGCGTCGTCCGGAAGCGTCAGCCGGGTGGTGTCGAAACGCAGTTGGGCGGCGGTTGAGAGCTTGTTGACGTTCTGCCCGCCCGGCCCCGAGGCGCGGACGAAGCCGATCTCGATATCGTCCTCATGAAGCGCGATGTCGCGCGTGATCCGCAGCATGGGAGGCACCTCGGTAACCACAACCGTCATGCCCGAACTTGATGCGGGCATCCATCGTTCTTTCAAAGGAGGATGGATCGCCGGGTCAATAGGCGAGCGAAGCGACGCCGTTCTTCGAACGGCT
>JBDHSX010000242.1:0-4295 GCA_039808365.1 Xanthobacteraceae bacterium
CCCTTGAGATAGGATTTCGCCTCGTCGAGTTCGGCTTGCGTCGGGCCGTCGTCGGCCATCCGCTTCACTTCCGTCTTGATGGTGTCGAGGGTCTCGTTGGCGCGGTCGGCGCGGGTCGCGGTGTTGCCGAGGAACAGCGCCGAGTGCCGCATCCATGACAGGTATTGCGCCACCGAGTAGACCAGGCCGCGCTTCTCGCGCACCTCGCGATAGAGCCGCGACGACAGCCCGCCGCCGCCGAGAATATGGCTGACGATGTAGCCGGCCATGAAATCGGGATCGTCGCGCTTGATGCCGGGGCCACCGAACATCACCACGGTTTGCGGCACGTCGAGCGGAATGAAATAGCTTTGCGGCGGGCTTGATGCCGTCACGTCGGCGACCGGCGTGAGCTGGCCTTTCGCCGGCAGCGCGCCAAACGTGTCGTCGAGCAGTTTCGACAGCGAAGCCGCGTCGATGTCGCCGACCACGGCGATGGTCAGCCCGTCCTTCGCCACCACGCGGCTTGTGTAGTCGCGCAGGTCGTCGGTGGTGATGGTGGGAACGCTTTCCAGCGTGCCGCCGGTCGGCCGCCCGTAGGGATGGTCGCCGAACGCCGCCGCCATGAATTTCTTGCCCGCCAGCGAGCCGGGGTCGCTGGTCTCGCGGCGCAGCCCGGACATGATCTGCGCCTGAATCCGTTCGACGTCGGCGGCGTCGAAGCGCGGCGCGGTCAGCGCCAGCCGCAGCAGCGAGAAGGCCTCGTCGCGGTCGCCCTTCAGCATCTTCAGCGAGCCGCGCAACTCGTCGCGCGTGGCGTTGAAGGACAGTTCGATGGCGCGGCGGTCGAGCCGCTCGTGGAAGGCGCTGGAGTTGAGATCGCCGGCGCCTTCGTCAAGCGTGCTGGCGACCAGCGTGGCGACGCCGGGCTTTCCGGCGGGGTCCTGGCCGGCGCCGCCGGCGAAGGCGTACTGCATGGCGATCACCGGCACGGTGGCGTCCTGCACGAACCACGCCGAGATGCCGCCCGGCGTCACCAGGTGCTGGATCTTGGCGGTGGCCTGCGCCGGCAGCACGGCGGCGACCGCCAGCATCAGACCGCCGGCCGCGGCGGCGGCGACGCGCGCAATCGCGATCATGAGCGTTTCTCCTTGCCGGGTTGGCCCTTGTCGCCGGGGGACTGACCGCCGTTGGCGGCGGCTTTCTTCGGCGTGGTGTCCTTGACCAGATAGCCGGTGACGGAGCGATTGGGCACGAGCCACGTCCGCGCCGCCTCGCGCACCTGCTCGGCGGTGACCGCGCGGATGTGATCCGGCCATTTGCGGACGTCGTCAACGGTCAGGCCGACGGTGAGCGCCGCGCCATACCAGCGCGCCAGCGTCGCCTGGCTGTCCTGGGCGTAGATCGCCTGCGCCACGAGCTGGGTCTTGGCGCGTTCCAGTTCCTCCGCCGGCACGGTGTCCTGCTTCAGCTTGGCGATCACCGCGTCGATGGCTTTCTCGACCGTGGCGAAATCGACGCCTTGCTTCGGCGCCGCCGCCACCATGAACTGGGTCGGATCGATGGCGGTGCTCTGGACGCCGGCGTGGGCGCTGACCGCGAGCGGCTGATCGACCACCAGCGTGCGATAGAGATAGGAATTGCTGCCGGAGCCGAGAAGCTGGGCCAGCACTTCCAGCGCCGCGCTCTGCTCCGGCGCGGTGACCGCCGAGGGCACCAGATAATAACGCCGCAGCACCGGCTGTTCGACGCGCGGATCGGCCAGCGTCACGGTGCGGGGCGCGGCCGGCACCGGCTCCTGCGGCCGGACGCGGTGCGCCGGGATCGACGGTTGCGCCGGGATCGGGCCGAAGGCGCGCTCGGCGAGCTTGCGGACCTCCGCCGCCTCGACGTCGCCGGCGATGACCAGCGTCGCGTTGTTGGGCGCGTAAAAGCGATAATAGAACGCCAGCGCATCCTCGCGGTTCAGCTTCTCGATCTCATGATGCCAGCCGATGATCGGGCGGCCATAAGGATGATTGAGATAGAGCGCGGCCATGATCTGCTCGGACAGCCGCGCGTCGGGATTGTTGGCGACCCGCATGTTGTATTCTTCCAGCACGACGTCGCGCTCGGGCAGGACGTTCTCGTCCTTCAGCACCAGGCCGGTCATGCGGTCGGCCTCGAATTCCATCATGCGGCCGAGCTGGTCGCGCGGCACGCGCTGGAAATAGCCGGTGTAGTCGGTCGAGGTGAAGGCGTTCTCGTTGCCGCCGACCTTGAGCACGGTCTGCGAGAACTCGCCGGCCGGATGTTTGGTGGTGCCCTTGAACATCAGGTGTTCGAGGAAATGCGCCAGCCCCGACTTGCCCGGCGTCTCGTCGGCGGAGCCGACCTTGTACCAGATCATCTGGGTGACGACCGGGGTGCGGTGGTCGGGGATCACCACCACTTGCAGGCCGTTGTCGAGCGTGAAGGTGGTCGGCGGCGCGGAGGCGTCGGTCTGGGCGATGACGGCGCGCGGCGCGACCAGCGTCAACAGCATGGCCGCCGCGGCAAGGCATTGCGCGGCGCGGGGGGGCATGGGGATCATGAGCGGTGCCGGTTGCGATGAAGCGTCATGGGATCGCGGCCTGTCCTGTGGCGAGAGCTAAGAGCGGCGGGCGGAGCGAATATCTTGGGGCGAAATGAATAACAGTTCGCGTGGAGAAAGCCCGTTAAAATAAAGTCATGCTGGATCACGATCGCGCGGTCACGGAACGATGCGTCATCGTCCGCCAACGGGTCGGCGCGAAGCGCCGCCCGATGACAGGCTCCGGCGGACGATCCAGTAACACGTGAGCGTGCATCGGACATTCGACCTGCGACAGAGTCCTGGATCCTCCGCTTTCGCGGAGGATGACGTGTCCCGTGTTGCGGGGACCCGCGCCGAAGCCACGCGGCGCTTCCGGTTCGTCGCCGCAAGCGTCGCGAGCACGGCCGCGTTTACTTGACTTCCTTGCCGGTCTGGATGTCGTAAACGCCCTGTTGCGCCAGCGGCTGCTTCGGTCCGGTGCCGTAGGCGAAATTCGGCGACGGCGTCTGATAGCCCGGCGGCGGCTGGGTCAATTGCTCGCGCTCCGGCTCGCCGGTGAACGGCGCGCTTTCGGTCTTGGAGCCGCCGAACATGGTGTCCCACAGGTTGCCCTTGAAGCCGAGTTGCGATGGGCTCAGGACCGGGTTGGCGGGGATACCGGGCTGGAGCGGCTCGGTGGCCGCGACGTGCTTGGTGGTGCCGACGGCGAGTTCGGCCGGCGTCAGCGGCCGCGCGCCCGCGCCGCCCATCACGCGGTTCTTCTCGGCGGCGCGAAGGCGCTTGCGCTCGGCGGCCTCGACATCCTTCGGCCAGTTCGCGGGGGTCGCCGCCGCGGCGGACTGCGGCGGCGGCAGATCGATCTTCGGCGGGATCACCAGCGGCGACCGCTCGCGATATTCGATGCCGGATTCGGTGCCGTTGGTGGCGCCGATGCCGCCCATGATGTTCTTGATGATCTTTTCCTCGAAGGTCGAATCGTCGTCGGCATCCTGGGCGTGGGCGAGGTGGCCGCCCAGCAGCAGGCCGACGCCGAGCGTGGCGACGCCGATCCGGGCGGCGCGGGACAGACGGGTCGGCGCGATCGCCGCTCCGGGGGGATTGAGCATGGTCCAGCGGCTGGTTCCGGCTTTGCGCATCACGAGGATCCTGTTCAAATCTGCCTCAATCGGGCCGGTCGCGCGTCGCGCCGCTTCCGGAGCCTTCGCCCGCAAGCGGTCTGACCGGCAAAGTCAGCTTTGTGCATTCCGATAGCGTATCGGCCGGGATCAGGGCGCTTTTACGGCGTCGGGCCTGCGGAAGGAGTCATACAATAGCAGCGCCACGCCGACAACGATGGCCGCGTCGGCGATGTTAAATACATACCAGTTAAAGGTTTTTTCGCCCCAACGGCCATGCAGCAGGACGAAATCGACCACCGCGCCATAGGCCGCGCGGTCGATGGCGTTGCCGATCGCGCCGCCGATGATGAGGCCGAGGCCGACGGTCGCGAGATGGGTTTTCGACCGCGCCATCCAGATCGCCAGCGCGATCACCGCGACCACCTTGAAGCCGAGCAGGACCGCCGCCCCCACCGGGCCGTCCTGCTGGAACCAGCCATAGCTGATGCCGGTGTTCCAGGTCAGCACCAGATCGAGGAACGGCGTCACTTGAACCGCGCCGTACCGGCCGAGGTCGAACACGAACAGCAGCCACAGCTTGCTGGCCTGATCGAGGATCAGCGCGATCACGGCCGCGACGATGCCGGCGCGGAGCGGGGTCATCG
>JBDHSX010000243.1:0-4275 GCA_039808365.1 Xanthobacteraceae bacterium
TTGTTTCAACAAAGTCAAAACAACCCGCTAGACCAGCCCGACATCATGGAACTTGGCGGTGACGATATCCCTGTCGAACGGCTTCATGAGGTAGTCGTTGGCGCCGGCATGGAGCGCGCGGGCGATGTGGGCGACGTCGTTCTCGGTGGTGCAGAACACCACCTTCGGCTCGCCGCCGCGATGCATCTGGCGCAGATTGCGCAGGAATTCGTAGCCGTCCATCACCGGCATGTTGCTGTCGAGCAGGATGCCGTCCGGCAGGCCGCGCTTGCAGGCGTCGAGGGCTTTTTCGCCGTCCTCGGCCTCCATGATCTGGAAATCCAGGCCTTCAAGGATGCGCCGGGCGACCTTGCGGATGACGCTCGAGTCGTCAACGACCAGACATGTTTTCATTTCAGCCTCCGCTCAATTCCCGGTCGCGAACGACCGCCGCGCCGCCGTCCTCCCGGACAGCCGCCTTGACATGGCAAGGCCCGCCCGCACGCACTTCAGGACGCCGCCAGTGTCGCGGCAAAGCGTTTAAGATTTGTTGAGCATGACAGGCCGGCCCCCGCTTCCGCGCAACAAAGGTGGCGCGGCCGGCGCGCGGGTCAGCCCGCCGTCGCCACGATGGCGTCGCCGTCCATCGCCAGCGTCACCTTCCATCCGCAGGATTGCGCCAGCAATCGGGTATAATACGGCTGGACCGCGTGGGCATCCACCAGGCCGACCTGCTCCGAGGCCAGGATGTCGACGATCGGCTGCGGCAGGCGCGCGTTCAGGCCGCTCGCCGTGACGCGGAACGTCATGGCCTCGCCCTCGCCCACCGGATCGACGCTCAGCACGCCGCCGCGCGGAATCGTCTGCTGCGCGATCACCAGCATGTTGAGCAACAGCTTGACGCGGTTCTTCGCCAGCAGCAGCCGCGGCAGATTCCACGACAGCCTGGTCTTGGCGTCTTCGAGATGGCCGCGCGCCATGCTCTCGGCGTCGCCGAGATCGATCTGCGCGCCGGCGGACCCGGCCGCGCCGAACGCGAGGCGGCAGAACTGCAACCGCGCCGACGCGGTCTTGGCGCTCTTGCGGATCAGGTCGAGCGCGAAGGCGCGATCCTCCGGCGAGGGATCGTCGTCCATCACTTCGAGGCCGTTGACGATGGCGCCGACCGGGCTGATCAGATCGTGACAGACGCGCGAGCACAACAGCGCGGCCAGTTCGAGCGCGTCCGGCGCCGGGCCGGTCGGGGACTGCGTCGGAGATGGCGGCGTATCAGACATGAAGATCTCCTCGTGACCGCGCGACGGACCAACGAATCAAGCAAGAATCCTGGCTTGATACACCGCGCGGGCCCCTGCTGCCAATTTGCCATCCGCGACTTTCGGGCGGCGCGGCCGTTCCGGCGCCCCGAGGATGAAGACCCTACTCCGCCAGCGTCTCGCGCAAGGTGGGCCAGCGCGCCCGGGCGGCGCGCGCCACGGCCGCCGGATCGGCGGCGAAGGCGTCGCGGTTCTCCGTGCGCGCGAACAGATAGAGCCGCTGCCCGGCGATCAGCCAGAACTGCGTTCGGCCGGGAACGGTGACGCCGCGCGCGACATCCACCGGATCGTAGCCGCCGAACTGCGGCCCGTAAATGTCCGGATGCGCCAGGAAGAACGCGCGATTGTCCTCGTTGCGGAACCGCCAGACCACGCCCGCCACCGACGCTTCGAACGCCGGCAGTCCGGGCAACGCCCGGCCGTCGGTGAAATAGGCCACCGGATCGACGCCGCCGATCGCCAGTCCCGTCAGCCGGTCCGCCACCACGCGCTCGGTGGTGGCCGCGAAGCCGCGCCTTGCCGTCACCACGCCGGCCGCCGCCGCCGTCAGCAAGCCGATCATGACCTCGCGACGGCGAAACCCGTCCCTTTCCTGCCGCCGTGCCGTCATAGTTGATGTGAATAAGATGTGAGTCGGGGAACGATGGGCGCGACCTTAAGCCGGCGCTTCTCTGCGTCAGGTTAAAGTCGTGGCCGGGATTTTGACGATTCGGGGGTCCTTACATGACGTTCGCTTCACGCTTGCCCGCGATCCTGGCCGCGATGCTGTTCGCCGCGATGACGCTGTGGGCGCTGCCGGCCGCGGCGCAACAGGCCCAGGGCCGCCATACCTATTCGCCGGACGAACTGGCGAACGCCGGCCACAAATTTTTCGGCAACGTCTCGCGCGGGCTGGCCTCGGTGATCGAGCGCGCGGTGAGCCAGTGGGGGCTCCCTAATGGCTATATCCTCGGCGAGGAGGGTTCAGGCGCGTTCGTCGCCGGGCTGCGCTACGGCGAAGGCACCCTCTACACCAAGAACGCCGGCGATCTGAAAGTCTACTGGCAAGGTCCCTCGGTCGGCTTCGACTGGGGCGGCGACGGCGCGCGCACCATGACGCTGGTCTACAACCTGCCGGCCACCAACGCGATCTACCAGCGCTTCGCCGGCATCGACGGCTCCGCCTACATCATCGGCGGCTTCGGCATGACGGCGCTGACCGCCAACGACATCGTGCTGGTGCCGATCCGCTCCGGGCTCGGGCTGCGGCTCGGCGCCAATATCGGCTACCTCAAGTTCACCCCAGCCCCGACCTGGAACCCGTTCTGACCGCAGCCGGCGGACCGATAGCCGGCCCGAGCGGATTCACGCTATCGCAGCAAACGGCTGGCGTTCGCCATGCCGGCCGTGGCATGGAGAACCGCAACCCTCTCAAGCGTTTTCAAGCGAAGTGGATCCCGGTTCGCGTGAAGAAGACGCGTCAGAACAAGAATCCAGAGCCCCGTTCCGATTCCATCGGAACGGACCTGGCTCTGGCGCGGAGTTCGTCCCATGGTTGAGCCGGTCATTTACATGGCGATCGGTTTTCTGTTCTCGGCCCTGCTCAGCCTGATGCTGCTGCCGCTGGTCCACAACCGCGCGGTGCGGCTCACCACCAAACGGCTGGAAGCCTCCGCGCCGGTGTCGATGACCGAGGTTCAGGCCGACAAGGATCAGTTGCGCGCCGCCTTCGCGGTCTCGGCGCGCAAGCTTGAGATGAACATCGACCAACTCAAGGGCAAGGCGACCGGCCAGGCGGCCGAACTCGGCAAGAAGACCGAGGCCATCAATCGCCTGAAAATGGAATTGGGGACGCGGAACGCCGAAATCCTCGCCTCGCAGGCGCGCGAGGAAACGCTGACGAAACTGTTGCGCGGCGCCACCGACGAGCTGACCGCGACCACCGCCACCCTGCACGCGACCCAGCAGGCCCTGGCCGAGCGGCAGGCGGAATCGGTGCGGCTCAACACCGACCTCGCCGAGCAGGCGCGGCTCGCCGAGAGCCGGCTGGCCGAGCTCGCGTCGGTCCATCAGCACATCGACCAGCTCAAGCAGCGGGTCGACGAGGTCGAACGGGAATTCGCCGCGACCCGCGCCCAGCTCGACCAGCAGCGCATCGAGGCCGCGACGGCGGCGAGCGAACTGGCGGCGGCGCGCGGCGAGGCCGAAAGCCTGAGCCGGCGGGTCGGCGAGCTCGACGGCCAGTTGTCCGCCCAGGTCAAGGAAACCGAAACCATCAGCAAGGAAGCCGAGACGCTGCGCGAGCGCGTGGCGGCGCACGCCGCGCTGCTGAGCGAGCGCGACGCCGAAGCCGCGCAGCTTCGCCAGGCGCGCGAGAGCGCCGAGACCACCGTCAAGCAATTGCGCGACGAGGTGTTCGCGCTCGGCCAGGACCGCTCGGCGCAGGCCGCCCAACTCGCCAACACCGACAACGCTTTGCTGCGGGAGCGGATCAATGACATCGCCGCCGAGGTGGCGCGGCTGACCATGACCCTGGAGGGCCCGGATTCGCCGATTCATGCCATTCTCGCCACCGAACCGGCGGCCGCCGGCAGCCATGGCGGCCCGGCGGTGGCGCTTCAGCAGACGCTGGCGGAGCGGATCCGGGCGCTGCAAGCGGAGGCGACCCGCCGTCCCGGATAGAGCATGATCCCGAAAAGCATGCCCTCGGACCTGATCCGAGGGTGGAAACCGGTTTGCGCTTCGCGGCCCTTCGGGTCGGAAAAGATCATGCTCAAACAAAAATAGACGATGAGCTGATTCAACGCAGTTGAATAAGGCTCTCAGTTTTCCGACCTCCGCGCTTGACACCACAGCCCCGCACTTCGTAAATCGCGCCGTCGGACCGGCCCCGCCTCGCGAGGCGACCCACCGCCGCCGGTTCCGGGCGCATAGCTCAGCGGGAGAGCGTTCCCTTCACACGGGAGAGGTCCAAGGTTCGATCCCTTGTGCGCCCACCATT
>JBDHSX010000244.1:0-4184 GCA_039808365.1 Xanthobacteraceae bacterium
GATGCGTTTCACCCCGCAATTTCTTGACGAGCTGCGCGCCCGGCTTCCGGTGTCGGAAGTCGTGGGCAAGCGCGTCAAGCTGAAGAAGGCGGGGCGGGAGTGGAAGGGGCTGTCGCCGTTCCAGCAGGAAAAGACGCCGTCCTTCACGGTCAACGACCAGAAACAATTCTACCACGACTTCTCCACCGGCAAGCACGGCAACATCTTCGATTTCGTGATGGAGACCGAGGGCGTGCCGTTCGTCGAGGCGGTCGAGCGCTGCGCGGCGATGGCCGGCGTGCCGGTGCCGGCGGCGACGCCGGACGCGGCGCGCCACGAGCAGCGCCGCAAGTCGCTCCATGACGTGATGGAACTGGCGGCGACATTCTTCACCGAGACTCTGGCCGGGCGCGGCGGCGCGAAAGCGCGCGGCTATCTCGCCGACCGCTCGCTGACGCCGCAGACGCAACTCCAGTTCCGGCTCGGCTACGCGCCGCCCGAGCGCTTCGCGTTGAAGGAATATCTCGGCGCCAAGGGCGTGCCGGTCGAGGACATGAACGAGGCGGGGCTTCTCATTCATGAGAACGTGCCGGTGCCTTACGACCGCTTCCGCGACCGCGTGATGTTTCCGATCACCGATCTGCGCGGCCGGGTCATCGCCTTCGGCGGCCGGGCGCTGGAGAAGGACGCGCGGGCGAAATATCTCAACTCGCCGGAAACGCCGCTGTTTCACAAGGGCTCGAACCTCTACAACGGCGCGGCCGCGCGCAAGGCCGCCCATGACGGCGCGCCGGTGGTGGTGGTCGAGGGCTATATCGACGTCATCGCCATGGTCGGCGCCGGCTTTCCCGCCACCGTCGCGCCGCTCGGCACCGCGCTGACCGAGGAACAGCTCGGCCTGTTGTGGAAGATGGTCGACGAACCGATCCTGTGTTTCGACGGCGACCGCGCCGGGCAGAAAGCGGCGTGGCGCGCCGCCGATCTGGCGCTGCCGCATCTTGGGCCCGGCAAGAGCCTGCGCTTCGCCATGCTGCCGCAAGGGCAGGACCCCGACGATCTGGCGCGCTCGGGCGGCCGCGGCGCGGTCGAGGAGGTGGTCGGCGCGGCGCGCGGGCTGGTCGACGTGATCTGGTCGCGCGAGGTCGCGGGCGGCAATTTCGCCACCCCGGAGCGGCGCGCGGCGCTGGAGGCGCGGATCGGCGAACTGACCGGCGGCATCCGCGACGAGGTGGTGCGCCGCTACTATCGGCAGGATTTCGCCGAGCGGCTGCGGCTGGCGTTCGCGCCCGCGGGCTTCGGCGGCGGCCGCGGCGGGGCCGGGCGGGGCTTCGGTCGCGAATCAGGCCGGCCGGCGGCGGGCGGGTTCGGCTCCGGCGGGGCGGCATGGCCCCCCCGTCGTCCACAGGGCGGCCGCCCGCCGGGCGGCGGTCCGGCGGCGGGGCTCGGTCGCGGCCCCTATCAGGTCGCCAGCCCGCACCTCGCCAACAGCCCGATCATGCGCGGCCAGCGCAGCGCGCTGTCGCGGCGCGAGGCGCTGATCCTGCAATGCCTGCTCAACCACCCCTGGCTGCTCCACGACCGGCTGGAGCAGGTGGCGGCGCTGGAGTTCGCCCATCCGGAGGCGCACCGGCTGCGCGCCGCCATCATCGGCGCGTTCGCCGGCGACAGCCTCGCCGACGATCCGTCGACGGACGGCGCGCGGCTTCGCGCGGCGCTGGAAAAATCCGGATATTCAAAGCAAATTCAAGCAGTTGAGAACGCATTGACGACCCGGAGCGTGTGGGGCGCGGAGCCGGGGGCGGCGGCCGAGGACGTTGTTTCGACGTGGCATCAACTGGTTACCTTGCATCGCAAGGAGCACTCCTTACTTAGAGAGCTGAAGGACGCCGAGCTGGCGCTGAGCGAGGCCCAGACCGACGCCAATTTCGCCTGGCTCAAGGACGTCAGCGCCCGTCTGGAATCGATGGAAGGGACCGAAGCCCTGATCGAGGGATTTGGCGAATCCTCGGGCCGCGCGCCGACGATGACATGACGATCGGCGAGGGCTTTCGCGGCGGAACCGCGAAAAGACTCGCCAAGACGGGAATTTGGCTGCAAATACAGGGTTAAGCGAGACTTAACGGCTTTGGCCCATGGTCCGGCCAGGGTTCGGGACTACGGGTTCACAATCAGCAAAGCTGATGCGGGGGTGGCGGACGGTGCGCCGCCTTTTCCGCGTCTGGATGAAAGATTTCGGGGCGCGTGAGCAACGGCCCCGGCGCGGTCGCGTTTCAGGAGCATTGAATGGCCACCAAGGCGAAGACGCTGCAAGTCAAGGACAAGGAAAAAGACGACAAGGCGGCGGATGCGCCGGAGAAGGACGCCGTCGACGCGCCGTCCCCCTTGCTCGACCTGTCCGACGCCGCGGTCAAGAAGATGATCAAGCAGGCGAAGAAGCGCGGCTTCGTCACCTTCGATCAGCTCAACGACGTGCTGCCGTCCGACCAGACCTCGCCCGAGCAGATCGAGGACATCATGGCGATGCTCTCCGACATGGGCATCAACGTCTCGGAGACCGACGAGGACGCCGAGGAGGAGAACAAGGACGACGACGGCGAGGAGACCGACAACGAACTGGTCGAGGTCACCTCCAAGGCGGTCACCGAAACCAAGAAGTCCGAGCCCGGCGAGCGCACCGACGATCCGGTGCGGATGTATCTGCGCGAGATGGGCACGGTGGAACTGCTGTCGCGCGAGGGCGAGATCGCCATCGCCAAGCGCATCGAGGCCGGCCGCGAGGCGATGATCGCGGGGCTGTGCGAAAGCCCGCTGACCTTCCAGGCCATCATCATCTGGCGCGACGAACTCAACGAAGGCAAGATCTTCCTCCGCGACATCATCGACCTGGAAGCGACCTACGCCGGCCCCGACGCCAAGAGCAACATGATCGCCGCGCCGAACGGCGACGGCGCGGCCCAGGGCGCCGCGCCGGCGCATGTCGCGCCGCCTGCCGCGCCGCCGTCGCCGACCCCGTTCCGTCCCGCGCCCGCCGCCGGTGACGGTGAAGCCGGCGGCGAGGGCGGCGGCGAAGGCGAGATCGACGACGACGAGTTCGAGAACCAGATGTCGCTCGCCGCCATCGAGGCCGAACTGAAGCCGAAGGTGGTGGAGATCTTCGACAAGATCGCCGACGCCTCGAAGAAGCTGCGCCGCCTGCAGGAACTGGACATCTCCAACCAGTTGCAGAGCGAAAAACTGTCGCCGCATCAGGACCGCAAGTACAAGAAGCTCAAGGACGACATCATCGTCGAGGTGAAGTCGCTGCGGCTCAATCAGGCGCGCATCGATTCGCTGGTCGAGCAGCTTTACGACATCAACAAGCGCCTCGTCTCGTTCGAGGGCCGGCTGCTGCGGCTCGGCGACAGCCACGGCGTCGCGCGTGAGGACTTTCTGCGGAATTACCAAGGTTCGGAATTGGACCCGCGGTGGCTCAACCGCGTCTCGAAATTGTCCGCCAAGGGCTGGAAGAATTTCGTCCATCACGAGAAGGACCGCATCAAGGAGCTGCGCGGCGAGATCCAGCAGCTCGCGGCGCTGACCGGGCTTGAGATCGGCGAATTCCGCAAGATCGTGCATTCGGTGCAGAAGGGCGAGCGCGAGGCGCGGCAGGCCAAGAAGGAAATGGTCGAGGCCAATTTGCGCCTCGTCATCTCCATCGCCAAGAAATACACCAATCGCGGCCTGCAATTCCTCGACCTGATCCAGGAAGGCAACATCGGCCTGATGAAGGCGGTGGACAAGTTCGAGTATCGCCGCGGCTACAAGTTCTCGACCTATGCGACGTGGTGGATCCGGCAGGCGATCACGCGCAGCATCGCGGATCAGGCAAGAACCATCCGCATTCCGGTGCACATGATCGAAACGATCAACAAGATCGTGCGCACCTCGCGCCAGATGCTCAACGAGATCGGCCGCGAGCCGACGCCGGAGGAACTGGCGGAAAAGCTCGGCATGCCGCTGGAGAAGGTGCGCAAAGTTCTCAAGATCGCCAAGGAGCCGCTGTCGCTGGAGACGCCGGTGGGCGACGAGGAGGACTCACACCTCGGCGACTTCATCGAGGACAAGAACGCGGTGCTGCCGATCGACGCCGCGATCCAGAGCAATCTGCGCGAGACCACGACGCGGGTGCTGGCCTCGCTCACCCCGCGCGAGGAGCGCGTGCTGCG
>JBDHSX010000245.1:0-4173 GCA_039808365.1 Xanthobacteraceae bacterium
CGGTTTGATGGATGCGCGGGTCAAGCCCGCGCATGACGATACCGTCTAAACCAAACCCGCCCTAGTAATCCTTGAGCAGCCGCTCGATGTAATCCAGTTCGATCTGCGGCCGCTGCGGGTCGGCGAGGCGGCGGCGCAATTCTTCGAGAATGCGGCGCACCCGCTGCACGTCGATCTCGCCGGGGATTTTCACCGTCTGGTCGTCGCCGAGTTCGCGCCCGCGCAGCGGGCGTCCCAGCGGATCGGTGTGGTTACCGCCGCTGCGCTGGCGGCCGGGGCGATCGCCCGGGCCGTTGTCCTGGCCCTCGCCGCCCTGCTGCATCGCCCGCGCCAGATCGCGCGCGCCCTTGCGCAAGGCTTCCAGCGCGCGCCCCTGCGACCCCACCGCGCCGTCGGCGTTGCCGTCGCCGAGCTGGCCGTCGGCCTCGCCCATCGCGGAACCGGCGGAGCCAAGACCGTCCTGGCCGCCGTCCTGACCGTCCTGGCCCTCTCCGTTCTCGCCGTCCTCGCCTTCGCCCTGCGGCCCCGGCTGCATGCCCTGCTGCGCCAACTGCTCCTGAAGCTTGCGCAGCCGCTCGCGCAGCGCCTGCTGATCCTGCTGCAGGCCGTTCATGGCGTCGCGGTCGCCCTGCCGCCCGAGCTGGCGGTCGCGCCGCGAATCCTGGCCCTGCTTGAAGGTCTTGTCGCGCAACTGCTGCTGCTTGCGGATCATGTCGCCGAGTTCGTTGAGCGACTGCTGCATGTCGCCGTCGCCGCCCTGGCCCGGCCGCGCCATCTGCAAGTTCTCAAGCATCTGCGCCAGTTGATCGAGCAACTGCTTGGCGGCGTCCTTGTCGCCGGAGCGCGACAGCCGCTCCATGCGCTCGATCATGCTGTCGAGATCCTGCTGCCGCATGACGCGGGCGTTGGGGTCGAGCGGGCGCGCCAGTTGCTGCGGGTTGTCGCGCAGCCGCTGCGCCAGTTGTTGCAGGAACTTGTCGAGCGCCGCGCGGAGATTCTCGGTGAGCTTCTTGATCTCCTCGTCGCTGGCGCCGCGCTCCAGCGCCTGCTTCAGGGCGTCCTGCGCCGCCCGCAGCGCCTTGTCGACGTCGGTGATGTCGCTGTCCTCGATCGACACCGCGAGCGCCCACAGGCTCGCCACCACCTCGCGCCACGCATCGTCGCTGTGCGCCCGCTCGGCCTGCCGCGCCACCATGCGCAGGCCGAGATACTGCCCGGCGTCCGGGGTGAAGGCTTCCGGCGCGATCAGCAGCGCCTTCAGCGCCAGCCGCACCTGCGCGCCCCGATTGGCGTCCAGCGCCAGATCGCGGCGCTGCTCGATCAAGGCGCGCGCCAGGGGCTTGGTGAACAGCCGCTCCGGCAGCCGCATGGCGTAGGCTTCGCTGCGGCCTTCGTTGCCGGCTTCGTCGCGCGCCGTCAGCGTCATCGTCATCTCGGCGCCGGCGTAGGGGTCCTCGCTGAAATCCTTGACGGTCTGGCCGATGCCCTTGCGGGTTCGCGCGTTGGGCAGCGCCAGCGCCAGTTGCGGCGGATCGAACAGCGGCCGCGCCGCCGCCGCGCCGCCTGCCGCCGCGTCGCCCGCGGGCGGGTCGCCGGCGCGGACGGCGAAGCGGGCGTGGGCTTCGGTGACGCCGTAGTCGTCGTCGATCTGATAGGTCAGTTGCAGCGCGCCGCGCGCCTGCCGCTCCGGGTCCTTGGCGAGCGCGATGGTCGGCGGCTTGTCCGGCATCGCGGCGAACGACCAGCGCGGCTGCCCCGAGGGGGCGCGGACCTGCGCCGCGCCGTCGCCGGCGATGGTGAAGCGGCGCTCGCTGGCGCCGTGCGGCGCGTCATCCGCGGGCTTCGCCTCGGTGAGGCCGCCGCTGACGGCGACATCGAGCTGGCCGCCGCTGGCGCGGACGATCAGGGTGCTGCCGGCCGGCACCGACAGCGGCGCGGCCTCGGCGGTCGCGGCGTCCTTGCCGGCGGCCGACAGAATCACCGGCGGCTTGCCGGTGTAGAGCGGCGGCGTCACCCAGGCGTCGACCCGGACATTGGCGGGGGCGAGCACGCCGTTCCAGTCGAACGCCGCCGCGAGCCGCGCCGTGCGGTCGCCGCCGGCGGCGATGGCGGTGGTCACCACCAGCAGCAGCACCAGCGCGCGCACCGCCCAGGGGTCGTGCAGCGCCAGCCGCGGCGACGGCAGGCCGGCGCGAATTCCCTTCAGCGACGCCAGCGTGCGCGCGCGCTGCGCCTGCCACAGCGCCTGCGTCGTCGGGTCCTGCGACGACACCGTGTCGGCCAGCGTGGTCACCGGGCGATGGCGGACGCCGCTGCCCTTGTCGAGCCGGCTCAGCGCCTCGTCGCGGCGCGGCCAGCGGAACCGGACCAGCGGCGCCAGCGCCGCCAGACCCAGCACGGCGAACAGCGCCAGGGCGATGAGCCGGCCGGTCAACGGCAGCGCCAGCCACAGTCCGGCCCAGGAGGCGGCGAGGAACAGCCCGACGACGCAGAGAACGCGCGCCGCGTGCGGCCAGCCGCGCTCCCAGGCCAAGGCCCATGTGGCGCGCCGCAGGGCGCGCGACAATTCATCCCGCGCCCGCGCGGCGGGGTCGTGCTCCGGCCCGGATGGATGTGGCGTGGCGGCGTTCAAGACAATCTCCCGGCTCCCGGTCGTTCAACCTCACCCTAGCACAACGGCGGCTTTGAGGCATGGCCCCGTCCCCGGCAACGCGGGCCCCGGAACTTGCATGGCCCGAAGGCGTGACGCGGCTGGCGCAAGGCCGTAACGTCGCCCCACCCACGCAACCCCGGACCAAGAGGAACGATCCATGGACAAGGCGACGCACGACAAGGGACTGCAAATCCGCAAGGAGGTGCTGGGCGAAACCTATGTCGCCAACGCATTGAAAAACGCCGACGATTTCAACAGGCCGTTTCAGGAACTGGTGACGGAATATTGCTGGGGCGCGATCTGGGGCCGCGAGGGGCTGCCGCGCAAGACCCGCAGCATGCTCAATCTCGCCATGATCTCGATCCTCAACCGGCCGCACGAATTGCGCGCCCACATCAAGGGCGCGCTCACCAACGGCGTGACCCGCGACGAAATCCGCGAGGTGCTGATGCAGGTCGCCTGCTACGCCGGCATTCCGGCCGGCGTCGACAGCTTCCGCATCGCCCGCGAGGTGTTCGCCGAACTCGACAAGGCGTGAGGGCAAGCGCCATGGACATCGGATTCATCGGGCTGGGGAAGATGGGCTTCCCGATGGCGCGCCGCCTGATCGAGGCGGGCCACCGGCTTGTCGTGTTCGACCAGCGCCGCGAGGCGATCGCGGCCCTGGTCGCGCTCGGCGCGCAGGCGGCGACCTCGCCGAAGGACGTCGCCGACCGCGTCGAGACCGTGCTGGCGAGCCTGCCGTCGCTGCAAGCCTCGCTGGAGGTCGCCACCGGCGACGACGGCGTCAGTTCCGGCGCGCGGGTGAAGCGTTTCGTCGATCTCTCCACCATCGGCTCGCGGATGGCGGTGCGGATTCACGATCTGCTGGCGCAGCGCAAGATCGTGCAGCTCGACAGCCCGGTCTCGGGCGGCGTCGCCGGGGCCGAGAAGGGGACGCTGGCGGTGATGGTGTCCGGCCCGCGCGCCGAGTTCGACGCGCTCAAGCCGGTGCTGGACGTGATCGGAAAAGTGTTCTTCATCGGCGAGAAGCCGGGTTCGGCGCAGACCATGAAACTCGCCAACAACTTTCTCTCGGCCACCGCCATCGTCGCCACCTCGGAGGCGGTGGTGATGGGCGTCAAGGCGGGGCTCGATCCGGCGGTGATGATCGATGTCATCAATGCCGGCTCCGGCATCAACAGCGCCAGCCGCGACAAGTTTCCGAAATCGGTGCTGCCGCGCAGCTTCGATTTCGGCTTCGCCACCGGACTGATGGTGAAGGACGTGCGGCTCTGTCTCGAAGAAGCGCAGTCGCTCGGGCTGTCGCTCGACGTCGCCGAGGCGGTCGGCCGGCTGTGGGAGACGGTGATCGGCGAGATCGGCGCGGAGTCCGATTTCACCGCCGCGATCCAGCCGATCGAGCGCCGCGCCGGCGTGGTGGTGGGGCCGACGAAGGCTCGTTAGTTACTCCACGCCATCACAATTCGTCATTGCGAGGAGCGTGAGCTCCGAAGCAATCCAGTCCTTGCTTTGCGGCC
>JBDHSX010000246.1:0-4167 GCA_039808365.1 Xanthobacteraceae bacterium
GTCGTCATTGCGAGGAGGCGCAGCCGACGAAGCAATCCAGTTCTTCCTTCGTGGCCGTCTGGATTGCTTCGCTGCGCTCGCAATGACGACTGAAACTCCCGGACACTTGGCCCCTCGACCGAGGCGTCAGCAGCCCGAACGCATCCCGCTTCAAAAATCCCGCGCCAGCGTCGCCAGCATGTCCAACAGCGCGGCGCGGTTGGCGGGGCCGAGCACCTCGTTGAGGCGCGCCTCGTGCTTGGTCGCCACCAGCTTCTTGGCGCGGGCCAGAATGCCGCGGCCCTTGTCGGTCAGCATCAGATTGTGCGAGCGGCGGTCGTTGGCGGAGCGGACGCGAACGCACAATTCGCGCCCCTCCAGGCTGTCGAGCATGGCGACGAAATTCGGCCGCAGGATGCCCAGCGTGTTGGCGATCTCGGTCTGGTTGCGGCCGGGATTGCGGTCGATCAGCAACAGCACCGAGAATTGCGCCGGCGTCAGGTTCAGCGAGGCCATGCAGCGGATGAAGTCGTCGAACACCCGCAGTTGCGCGCGCTTGAGCGAATAGCCGAGCAGTTCGGACAGTTCGCCCATCCTGATCTGACCGGCGTCCTCCGGCTCGGCCATGTCGCGCGCGACCTTGGCCGGCTTCGAGACATTCGGGTCAGCCGTTCTCGACACGGTCATGGCTTGCTCCGCTGCGGCGGCGCCGCGCGATCGTTCGACCGGCCTTCGGCGCACTTGAGATTATATTCGATAATCGTTATTGGTCATATCAAATAGTCACGGCAGATTTCAACTGCCGCCGCGATTGCCGATGGACCCAGGTCCCGGCCACGCGACGCTGGAGGGGAGCCGGCCTTGAACACCACGATCCTGCTGTTCCTGATTCAGGACGGCATCACCAACGGCGCGATCTACGCGCTGCTCGGACTGGCAATGGTGCTGGTCTTCGCGGTCACGCGCGTCATCCTGATCCCGCAAGGCGAATTCGTGGCGTATGGCGCCTTGACCTACGCCACCTTCGCCGCCGGCCAGACCCCGGGCACGGCGATGCTCGCCATGGTAATGGGGCTGGTGGCTTTCTGCTTCGATCTGTTCGCGGCGCGCAAGGCGTTTCGCCTCAAGGCGATCGCCCGCGCCGCCGCCGTCGATATCGTATTCCCGGCGGTGGTGCTGGCGCTGACTTTCGCGCTGGCCGGACGCGCCAACGCGATCGCGGTCAATATCGCGCTGTCACTCTTGATCGTCGCCGCCATCGGCCTGTTCCTTTACCGCATCGCGTTTCAGCCGATCGCCCACACCTCGGTGCTGGTGCTGCTGATCGCCTCGGTCGGCGCCCATCTCGCGCTGGAAGGCTTTGGCCTGATCTTCTTCGGCGCGGAGGGCCTGCGCGGCCCGGCCATCTCCAACGCCATGCTCACCATCGGCCCGTTGCAGATCACCGGCCAGAGCCTCGCGGTCTACGGCATCACCCTGGCGCTGATCGTGGCGCTGTGGCTGTTCTTCGACTTCACGCTGTACGGCAAGGCGCTGCGGGCGACCGCGGTGAACCGGCTGGGCGCGCGGCTGGTCGGCATCCGCACCTCGCTGTCGGGGCGGATGGCGTTCCTGCTCGCCTCGGTGATCGGCGCGATCTCCGGCATCCTGATCGTGCCCATGACCACGCTCTATTACGACACCGGCTTCATCGTCGGCCTGAAGGGTTTTGTCGCGGCGATCATCGGCGGGCTCATCAGCTATCCGATCACCGCCGCCGCCGCCATCGTGGTCGGCCTGGTGGAAGCGTTCTCGTCGTTCTACGCCAGCAACTACAAGGAGGTCATCGTCTTCACGCTGATCATTCCGGTCCTCGTGCTGCGCTCGCTCGCGGCGCCCGAGGTCGAGGAAGAAAAGGAGTGACGACCATGACGCAGCGTTGGCCGATCGTCCTTTTCGCGCTGATCATGGCGGCGCTGCCGCTGGTCCCCGACATTCCGCCGTTCTGGATCGTGCTGCTCAACAATATCGGCCTCGCCGCGCTGGTGGCGATGGGGCTGGTGCTGCTCACCGGCGTCGGCGGCCTGACCTCGTTCGGGCAGGCGGCGTTCTGCGGCTTCGGCGCCTACACCACGGCGGTGCTCACCACGGCCCATGGCGTGTCGCCGTGGCTGACGCTGCCGCTGGCGCTGATCGTCAGCGGCCTTGCCGCCGTCGCGCTCGGCCTCATCACCGTGCGCCTGTCCGGCCATTATTTGCCGCTCGGCACCCTGGCGTGGAGTCTGGGGCTCTACTACCTGTTCGGCAAGCTGGAACTGGTCGGCCGCAACGACGGCATCTCGGCGATCCCGCCGCTTTCGATCGGCGCATGGCGGATGCTCGACGCCGGTTCGATCTACTACGTGATCTGGATCGCGGTGATCCTGTCGGCGGTGCTCACCACCAACCTCCTGGACTCGCGCACCGGGCGCGGCATCCGCGCGCTGCGGCGCGGGCATATCGCGGCCGAGGCCTTCGGCGTCAACACCGCGCGCGCCAAGCTGCTGGTGTTCATCTACGCCGCCGTGCTCGCCGGGCTGTCCGGCTGGCTCTACGCGCATTTCCTGCGCGCGGTGACGCCGACGCCGTTCGGCGTCCACGCCTCGATCGAATATCTGTTCATCGCGGTGGTCGGCGGCGCCGGTTACATCTGGGGCGGCGTGCTCGGCGCATTGATCGTCATCGTGCTCAAGGAGATCCTGCAAAGCTACCTGCCGCTGATCTTCGGCGGACAGGGGCAACTCGAACTGATCGTGTTCGGCCTGGTGCTGGTGGCGCTGGTGCATCTCGCGCCGAACGGCGCGTGGCCGTGGCTGAGCGGCCTGTTGCCGTTCAAGCGCCGCCCGCCCCGCATCGACGCCACGCTGCCGCTCGCCGGCCGTGCCGCCAGCGAGCCGCCGCCGGTGCTGCTGCAACTCGACGGCGCGCGCAAGCAGTTCGGCGGCGTGCTCGCCGTCAACGACGTCTCCTTCGCCGTCAAGCCGAGGGAGATCGTCGCGCTGATCGGGCCGAACGGCGCCGGCAAGAGCACCACCTTCAACCTCATCACCCGCGTGCTCGACGCGAGCGCGGGGCGCATCACCGTGTGCGGCGCCGACATCGCCGGCGCGACGCCGCAGGAGATCGCCCGGCGCGGCGTCGCCCGCACCTTCCAGCACGTCAAGCTGATCCCCGACATGAGCGTGCTGGAGAACGTCGCGCTCGGCGCGCATCTGCGCGGCCGCGCCGGCACCATCGCCAGCATGCTGCGGCTCGACCGCGCCGACGAGGCGAGGCTGCTGGCGGAAGCCGCGCGGCAGATCGCCCGCGTCGGCCTCAGCGAGCAGATCGATCAACCCGCCGGCAGCCTGTCGCTCGGCCAGCAACGGATCGTCGAGATCGCCCGCGCGCTGTGCGTCGATCCGGTGCTGCTGCTGCTCGACGAACCGGCGGCGGGCCTGCGCCACATGGAGAAGCAGCAGCTCGCCGCGCTGCTGCGGCAGTTGCGCGACGGCGGCATGTCGATCCTGCTGGTGGAGCACGACATGGGATTCGTCATGGACCTCGCCGACCGCATCGTGGTGCTCGACTTCGGCACCAAGATCGCCGAAGGCACCCCCGAGGCGATCAGAACCAATCCGGACGTGATCCGCGCCTACCTCGGAGCCGCCGCATGACCACGCCCCTGCTCTCGGTGTCCGGCGCGTCGATCTCCTACGGCAAGGTGGAAGCGGTGCGCGCGGTGTCGCTCGATGTCGGCCACAACGAGATCGTCACCATCATCGGCGCCAACGGCGCCGGCAAGACCACGCTGCTCAACGCCATCATGGGAATCCTGCCGCAGAGCGGCCGCATCCGCCTCAACGGCGTCGACATCGCCGGCATCGAGATCGAGGACCGCGTCGCGGGCGGTTTGTCGCTGGTGCCGGAGCATCGCGAACTGTTCGGCACCATGAGCGTCGAGGACAATCTGCAACTCGGCGCGTTCCGCAACGCCCGCGCCGCCGCGCAAGCGTTCGAGCGCGTTTATGCGCTATTCCCGCGCCTGAAAGAGCGGCGGCGGCAACTCGCCGGCACGCTGTCGGGCGGCGAGCAGCAGATGCTGGCGATGGGCCGCGCGCTGATGGGCGAGCCGCGCCTGTTGATGCTGGACGAGCCGAGCCTCGGCCTCGCGCCCCTGATCGTCGCCGA
>JBDHSX010000247.1:0-4165 GCA_039808365.1 Xanthobacteraceae bacterium
TATTTGCCATCAAATATGACCTTGCTTTTGAATATGCCGCTCGCCTTCAGCGATTCGTCGTAATAGACGGCCTCGCGGCGCTTGCGCGCTTCGGCAAGGGGACTTCGGGAGAGACGCCGAAGGCGAGCTTCGTCTGCTTGCCGTTGTCGCGACAGGCGAGCTTCCCATATTTCGCGCCGTTGGGATGAAGGTGCAATTGCAGCCCGCCGCCGTCCGATAGCTTGACAAGACCGGCGGCAGGTTTGGCCTTGCGAATAGCGGTATCGGTGAGCGGCATTTTTGTTGGCCATTTTCTGTCGGCCTCGTCGTGGGCCAACAAAAGGGCCAACAAATTTGTTGGCTTTCGACAATCGGCCGCGGACGCTCGCAACCGAAATCATGCGGGAAACCCTTGAATTAAAGGCTTTTCCGGGCGACCGCAGACCATCTGCGAAGGGGGTATGGTGCCCAGGGGCGGAATCGAACCACCGACACTGCGATTTTCAGTCGCATGCTCTACCAACTGAGCTACCTGGGCCGCCGTCGGGGCGAGAGGCCCCGGCGCGCCGGTTTATAGTGGGGCGGAAGCGTCGTGTCCACCCGTCAAACCGGGCTTTCTCCATGAGAGGTTCGGGAGCGTTCACGGACCGACGTTCGCAAGCGGCGCGCCGGCGCGGGGCGGCGTCAATCGGCGTCCTCCGGGTCGGTGTCGCGGCCCGGCACCACATAGGACCCCGACAGCCAGCGGTTGAGGTCGACATCGCGGCAGCGCTCCGAGCAGAACGGGCGCGAGGACGTCGTCGCCGGCTTGCCGCAGATCGGGCAGGGTTTTGCCGCCTTGCGCGGGGCCTTGCCGGTGTCGGGCGGGTCAGCCGGCATTGAGCCAGCCGTCGCGGATCGGGAATTTCTCGCCGCCGAGCAGGGTCACGGTTTCGTACAGCGGCAGGCCGACCACATTGGTATAGGAGCCGACCATCTTCACCGCGAACGAGCCGGCGATGCCCTGAATGGCGTAGCCGCCCGCCTTGCCGCGCCATTCGTCGGAGGCGATGTAGCCGCGCAGATCGTCCTCGGTGAGGCGCTTGAAGCGCACCCGCGTCTCCACCAGCCGCTGGCGGAAGGCCTCGCTCGGCGTCACCAGGCAGATCGCGGTGTAGACCCGGTGATTGCGGCCGGACAACAGCCGCAGGCACTGCGCGGCCTCGTCCGCCAGTTCCGCCTTGGGCAGGATGCGGCGGCCGACCGCGACCACGGTGTCGGCGGCGAGGATGAAGGCGCCGCGCAAATTGTCGTCGAGCTTGAGCGCGGCCAGCGCCGCCTCGGCCTTGGCCCGCGCCAGCCGGTTGGCGCAGGCGCGCGGCAGTTCGCCGCGTTTCGGGGTCTCGTCGATCTCGGCGGGGCGCAGCGCGTCCGGCTCGATGCCGGCCTGGTTGAGCAGAGCGAGGCGGCGCGGCGAGCCGGAGGCGAGAACGAGTTTTTGGCGGGCGGACATCAGGATTGAATCGGGGTTCCGGGCGGTGTGCGGCGCGCGGGACCGTATCGGAAGCCGTCCGCCTCGACAACCGGCGCGACCTCAGCCGCCAAGGGCGTTGCCAAATCGATCCCGGCTTGCCATCAAGAGTTCATGATCCGCCCCTTCACCGACGCCACCCGGCAGGAGATCGCCGGACGATGCGCCGCTTTCGTGCGCGCCGCGCCGGACGCCGCGACCGCCGGCCTGAAACGGGCGGCGGTGGCGATCACGCTGGCGCGGTCAACCGAGGCCGCAGGCGAAACCGCGCTGCTCCTGACCATGCGGGCGGCCAGCCTGCGCGCCCACGGCAACCAGTGGGCGCCGCCGGGCGGGCGTTGCGATCCGGGCGAGGGGCCGGTGGAGACGGCGCTGCGGGAACTCGACGAGGAGATCGGGCTCAAGCTCGGCACCGAGGCCGTGCTCGGCCTGCTCGACGATTATCCCACCCGGTCCGGCTATCTCATCACGCCGGTGGTGATGTGGGCCGACGACACCGCGCGGCTCGCGCCCAATCCGGACGAGGTCGCCTCGGTGCATCGCATCGCGCTGACCCAGATCGAGCGCGACGACGCCTTCAACTTCGTCCGCATCCCGGAGAGCGAGCGGCGGGTGATCCGCTTCAGCCACGCCGGCGACTTCATTCACGCGCCGACCGCCGCGCTGATCTATCAGTTCCGCGAGGTGGTGGCCGGCCGCGACACCCGCGTCGCCGAGCTGGAACAGCCGGTGTTCGCCTGGAAATAGCGACCGCCATTGCGATGAGCGAAGCGACGAAGCAATCCAGGGGGGCAAGCAAGACTGGATTGCTTCGCTGCGCTCGCAATGACGGTTAGGCTGAGTTGTTAATGCCGGCTTCACCATCCGCCTGCTACAATGGGCCATGCACGCAAACACCATTCGCATTCTCGGGCTGGGCTTGATCGCGGCGGGGCTGGCCGCCGCAACCGCGCCGGCGCAAGCGCAGTCGTGGCCCCCGATCTTCGCCAACGCCGGCCCGCAGAGCGCGAGTTCGCAGGCCGTCGCCGACTATCAGCGCAAGCTGCAAATCTATCGGGCGGCGCGCGAAGCCTTCGACGCCGAGGCCGGCGCCTATTGGGACGCCATCGCGGCGAAGCGGCGCATCCGCTTCGCCAAGTTCCGCAACCGCCAGCCGATCGCGCTCGACGACTACGTGCTGACCCAGCCGCCGCTCTATGACGGGCCGAAGCGGCCGGTGAACCCGGAGCCGGACGAAACCGAGCCGCGCGAGCGTAAGCCGATCCCGGTGGTGGCGGATTTCCTGCAGGCGGCGCGCGACTATTACCAGTTCACGCCGACCCGCCCCGCCAGCGAAATGGAGTTCAAGCGCGCCTATGCCCGCACCGCCATCGCCATGGGGCTGACGCGCGAGCAGGCGATCCGGGTCTATTCATTCGAGACCGGCGGCAACGGCCATCACGACATGCAGTCGGGCCTGAGTTCCGGGCGGCCGGGCGCGCGGGCGATTTCGACGGCGGTGGGCTACAACCAGTTGCTCACCACCAACACGCTCAATCTGGTGGCCGAGCAGGGCGACGGCATTCTCAAGGCGCTGCACGCCAAGGCGGCGCGGCTGTCGGGCGCGCCGCGCCAGGCGATGGAGCACAAGATCGCGGTGTTCCGGAAGATGCTGGCCTTCGCGCGCTCGGTGCCCAATAGCTGGAGCGAGCAGGCCAAGCTCGGCGCCACGCCGCGCGGCTGGGGCGTTCACGCCCTGGTGCTGGACATGGACATCGGCCCGCTGCTGCAGACCCACAAGCTTTTGACCTCGGTGATCTTCGCCCGCAACAAGGGGTATCACAAGCCGCTCACCGCCGCCGAGCTGGAGATGATGAACCTCACCGGCGACGGCACCGGCTTCGACATGGTGATGATGCCGCAAGCCTATCGCGAGCGGGTGCCGACCTCGAATTTCTTCCAGCGCTCCGGCTACGAGCGCAATCCGGTGGCGATCCGCCACAACACCGTGGCGAAGCTGCTCGCCATCACCGACGAGCGGATGGACGCCAACAGCGCCAAGCCCGGCGCGCGCGAACTGGCGGCAGCGTTCTGAACGCATTGTGATCACGACAGGTTCTCCGTCGCGCCGCGCGGCGGCCGAAGGCTTTGCCGGCGGCGTTGGTCGCGGCTATCTTCCCGCCGGGCGCGAGCGGCGCAACGCAGGGAGACGATGATGGCGAAGGCGGCGAAGGTGGTGGTTTGGCTGGCGCTCGGCGGCATGATGCTGGCCGGAGCGGCGCGAGCCGATGAGCAGTTCAAGCTTGGCCACAACCAGCGCATCGCCTGTAGCCGCGGGCTCAGCCCCGGCAAGCTGGACACCGCGACCTGCCGCTCCTACGCCTATGTCTTCGACACCCGGACATCGGAATATTACCGTTGCACGGTCAGCCTGGAGACCATCCGCAGGGACAAGAAAATCCTCAGCACCCAGACCGACGGCGGCTGTGTGAAGAAACCGCGCGTCTTCGAGCAGGACTCCCATTATTCGTTCGAGGCGACCGAAACCGAGCCGCCCAACACCAATGCGTTCTTCGGTCAGGGCGGCTACGCCGTCTGGGTCAGCGACGCCGCCGCGCGCAAGGTGCGCGGCTGCATCGCCATCGACACCGGGCGGGGGCCGGAGGTGTCGAAATGCGTCGACATGACGTTCCACTA
>JBDHSX010000248.1:0-4163 GCA_039808365.1 Xanthobacteraceae bacterium
CGCAGGAGTCATTCAACAGATTTTAGGACATTCTGCCGCTGCGCCGTCTTGTCGCGGGCGCGGTTTTGTTCCTAGCATCGGGGTCCGAGGATTCGCCGAACGCGCGGCGGCGGAGGCAGCGCGCTCCGGGCGGCATCGGCGACGCAATGGGCGTGGATCAAGTCTCTGAAATCGACAAGCCGTCCGAAGCGGCGCGAAGCCGGCTCGAAGCGGCGTAAACGGCAAGTTCAGTCTGACTGACAATCAATCCGTTTAAATCAAAAGGGTGGGGCAACGACGATGTGGAATCAGGTCTACAATCCGTTCGGTAATGCTGCTTTATCGACAATCGCGGCAGCCATTCCGGTCATCACGCTGCTGGTGTTGATCGCCAGCGGCAAGGTCAAGGCGCATATCGCGGCGATCACGGCGTTGATCGTGGCGAATCTGATCGCGATCTTCGTGTTTACGATGCCGGCCAATATGTCGATCCGCGCCTCGCTTCTCGGCGTGGTGGTCGGCTTCTTTCCCATCGGCTGGATCGTTCTCAACGTCATCTTCATGTACCAGTTGACGCTGAAGTCGGGGCGGTTCGAGACGTTGCAACGCGCGATCGGCGGCGTCACCACCGACCGGCGGCTTCAGATCCTGCTGATCGCGTTTTCGTTCGGCGCGTTTTTCGAAGGCGCGTCCGGCTTCGGAACGCCTGTGGCGATCACCGGCGCCATTCTGATCGGACTTGGCTTCTCGCCGCTCGCCGCATCCGGCCTGTCGCTGATCGCCAACACGGCGCCGGTCGCGTATGGCGCGCTCGGCACCCCGATCCAGGGCCTCGCCTCGGTGACCGGTCTCGATCCCTTCCTGCTTGGCGCGATGGTCGGTCGGCAGTTGCCGATCTTCTCGCTGATCGTGCCGTTCTGGGTGATCTGGGCGTTCGCCGGATGGAAGGGCATGAAGGAGGTCTGGCCGGCGATTCTGGTGACGGGCGTTTCGTTCGCGGTTCCGCAATTCCTGATCTCGAACTTCATCAACCCGTGGATCGTCGATATTGGCGCCTCGCTGATTTCGATGGGGTGCCTGATCCTGTTCCTGCGGGTCTGGCAGCCCAGGACGTTGTGGACCTCGCCGGCGCTGCGCGGCCATGACATCTCGGCTGATCTCGCCAAGCCGGACAAGAGCACGACGCTTCCCAAACTGTCCCAGGCGGAAGTCTGGTCGGCGGTGCTGCCGTGGGTCATCGTCTGCGCCGTGCTGCTGATCTGGGGCACCGGCTGGTTCAAGAACGCGGTCAACCCGATCTTCACCTGGAATTTCGCCGTTCCCGAACTGCACAACATGATCAACAAGGTGCCGCCGATCGTCGCCAAGCCGACGCCGGAAGCCGCGGTGTTCGCGTTCCAGTATCTGTCGTTCACCGGCACCGGCATGTTGATCGCGGCGATCATTTCCGGGGTGGTGATGGGCATTTCGGTCGGGCAGATCGGGGCGATCTACGCCAAAACCATCCGCATCTGCGCGGTGTCGCTGATCACCATCTCCGCGATGCTGGCGATCGGCACGCTGACCCGGCTGTCGGGCATCGACGCGACGCTCGGTCTGGCCTTCGCCGCGACGGGGGTGCTCTATCCGTTCTTCGGAACCCTGCTCGGCTGGCTGGGCGTGGCGCTGACCGGATCGGACACCGCCTCGAACGTGCTGTTCGGCAATCTTCAGAGGATCACGTCGGAGCAGCTCGGCCTGTCACCGATCCTGATGAGCGCCGCCAACTCGTCCGGCGGCGTGATGGGCAAGATGATCGACGCGCAGTCGATCGTCGTGGCTTCGACGGCGACCAACTGGTACGGGCATGAGGGCACCATCCTGCGCTTCGTGTTCAAGCACTCGATCGCGCTGGCCTGCCTCGTCGGCCTGTTCGTGATGCTGCAAGCCTACGTCCATCCGTTCACCGCGATGGTTCTGAAATAGGCGTTCGCGCATGACAAATAAAAACCCCCGCGGCGAAAGCCCCGGGGGTTTTTATTTGATGCGATGGCTGCGCGGGGCGCGTCCGCCGCGGCTACTTCCATTCCGTATTTTCCAGGTCCCAGCGCTGGGCCTTGAACTCTTTCGCAAGGGCTTCGACAATTCCGTAGTCGTCGTTCTGGCCGCCCTCGTCGTCATCGCTGCCGGTGTCGATCAGATTCAGTCGCGGCGGCGCGGATTCGTCGGCGATGGTGATCGACGGCCCGCTGATCCACAGCATCAGTTGGTCGGCGGCGCCGGGACGATCCGGCGCGACCATCGCGTTCAGTTCGATGGTCTCGGTCAGCGCCAGCGCCGGGAACGTGTCGCTCGGCCGCTTCAGCACCAGGGTCAGCTTGCCGGTGTCGTCGCTCCACGATGAGGAGGCGAGCTTGGCGGACAAGGTTTTCGCGGCGATCGCGCCGATCGTCGCGGCCAGCTTGTCGCGGTTGGGCCTGGCGCCCTCCCGCCAGTCCGCCGCCGCGAAGCGGATGGTGCGCTCCATATCGAACAGCCCGCTGGTCCAGCCGGCGGCCACCACGCCCGGTTGCGCCTTCACGCTCGTGAGCAGGTCGGCGGAGCGTTGCGGATCGACGCTGAGGTTGAGGGTCATCTGGCCGCCGCGCAGCGCCTCGCAGGAAATCGCCAGGCTCTCGACCGCGATCCCGACATTCTGGCCCTTGAGATACTTGAGTAAATCGGCGGCGCTGTCGAGCTTGACCTTGACGGCGAGGGCTTCCGGGGAAACCTGCGTGAAATCCGTCGGTGCGGCGACGATGCCGTCGTCGTTGGTCTGGTTCTCGCGGAATTCCTGCTCGCTGAGATCGGCGTTGTCGCTCGACATGACGTTGGTCACGGTCTGTCCGACGCGGATCTGCCCCTTGAACTCGTAGGTGTCCCCGGTCTGCTTGCGTGTCAGGTTCACCGAGACCGGCAGCTTGTCGCCGATGCTTTGCGTGGTGCCGGTCATGGTCTGGCCTTTGACGGCGAGATCGACGACGAAACGGTCCTTGCGATCCGAGCCCTTGGCCGCGGGATAGCAGACATCGAGCACCGCCGAGGTGACGGTCTTGCCCTGATAGTTCTCCTTGAGGATGACGTCGGCGTTGCCGTCCATCAAGCCGTCGATGGAGGTGAAATAGCGCGTCGCGCCGGTGGCTCCCGGAGCCTTTGCATTGATCTTGTTCTGGGCTGACGCCGGTCCGGCAGCCGCAAGCGTCAGGCCGATCAGACAGGCGGATAAAGCGCGCATGGAGGCTTCTCGTTCGGATTGGAGGGCGGTGGAGTCTATCGCTTTTCCGGACGGAGGGGAATCGGCTTCGCCAAGCCGCAACGCCGCACGCGAATGGATCCGGACAGCAAAAGGCCGCCCGTGGGCGGCCTTCGCGTGTCGTCAGAGCGTTCGGTGGAAGGGATCAGAAACCCATTCCGCCCATTCCGCCCATGCCGCCGCCGGCGGGCATGGCCGGGGCCGGCTCCTTCGGCAGTTCGGCGACCATCGCCTCGGTGGTCACCAGCAGGCCGGCGACGGACGCGGCGTCCTGGAGCGCGGTGCGCACCACCTTGGCCGGATCGACGATGCCCTTGGCGATGAGGTCGACATACTCCTCGTTCTGCGCGTCGAAGCCGAAGGTCTCCGACTTGTTGTCGAGAA
Organism: Xanthobacteraceae bacterium; assembly: GCA_039808365.1. Taxonomy (GTDB): domain Bacteria; phylum Pseudomonadota; class Alphaproteobacteria; order Rhizobiales; family Xanthobacteraceae; genus 62-47. The sequence goes on from JBDHSX010000248.1 coordinate 3,635, forward strand.
CCTTGCCGACCACGATCGAGCCTTCGACGCCGGCGTTTTCCGAGATCTGGCGGATCGGAGCCTCAAGCGCCTTCAGCACGATGTTGATGCCGGCCTGGACGTCGGCATTGTCGTTGGAGATGCGGCCGACGGCCTTCTTGGCCCGCAACAATGCGCAGCCGCCGCCCGGCACGATGCCTTCCTGCACCGCCGCGCGGGTGGCATTGAGGGCATCCTCGACGCGGTCCTTCTTTTCCTTGACCTCGACCTCGGTCGCGCCGCCGACGCGGATCACCGCGACGCCGCCGGCGAGCTTGGCCAGGCGTTCCTGCAGCTTCTCGCGGTCGTAGTCCGAGGTGGTTTCCTCGATCTGCGCCTTGATCTGCTGGACGCGGGCCTCGATCGCGGGCTTCTTGCCGGCGCCGTTGACGATGGTGGTGTTCTCCTTGTCGATCACCACCTTCTTGGCGCGGCCGAGCATGTTGACGGTGACGTTCTCCAGCTTCATGCCGAGTTCGTCGGAGATCAACTGGCCGCCGGTCAGGATGGC
>JBDHSX010000249.1:0-4151 GCA_039808365.1 Xanthobacteraceae bacterium
CAGAACATGCCGCCGAAGGCGCAACCCTGCACGCGCAGCCGATCCGGACCCTTGAGCGCGATGGTCGAGTCGTAGGTGCTGCCGCCCTTCGGGTCATGGATGCGGCCGCTCCACTTCGCGCCGGTCGGGCGCATGTTGATCAGGACCTTGTCCTTGTTCTGGTTGGTCCTGGCGTCGATCGAATAGCCGCAGAGGTTAGAGCCGCACGGCTCGATCCGCACCTTGCCTTCCTTCTCCTCGGTCAGCCAGACGCCGAGCGGCGAATTGGCGGCTTGCGGCGCGGCCGGGGCGGGGGCCTGCTGCTGCTGCACCGGCGCGGTGACGGGGGCATTGGCGACCACGGTGGGCTGCGCCGGCGGCTGGCTCTGCGGCTGCGCGGGGGCGGCCGCTGGCTTGGTCTCGGCCGGCTGCGGCACGGTCGCGGCGGGTGTCGTCGCGGCCGGTTGCGCGGCGGTGACGGCGGGCGCGGGGGCGGGCTGAACCGGAGGGACGACGGTGGGCTGAACCTGCGGCGCGGCGGGCGGGGGCACGACGACCGGGGCGGCGGCGGTTTCGCCGGCGTCGTCGTCGCGGTCGGCCTCGATGCGCGCGCCGCGCTTCGGGCCATAGTGGAAGACGCCGGGGATCGACACCGAAATGCACGACGGCTGATCGCAGCCGCGCGGCGCGCGAATGGTGACCGTGCGGCCCCCGACATCGAACGAATAGGTATCCCCGGCCTGGGCGAGGGTGCTGGAGAGCAGGAGCGCGGCGGCGGCGACGGCGACCTTCATGGGAACCTCCTCGAAGGGGGTGGGACTTGATCTGTCACGCACACCCTAGAAGAAGGTTCATCCCTGAAATGTGAGATAGGTCACATTGGCCGCAACGGGCTGTTTGACGACCCGCCGCGCGCCATGACCGATCCTTTACCTCACGCGCAGATCGCCGGCTTGCGGTCCTTCCATGGCCGCGTTTGCTCCAGTTGAGCGGCGAGGCGGAACAGCGTCGCCTCGTCGCCGAATTTTGCCGCGAAACTCATGCCGAGCGGCAGCCCGGCCGCGTTCCATGCCAAGGGCACCGACATCGCCGGCTGGCCCGACATGTTGAACAGGCTGGTGCCCGGCATGTAGCGGCGCAGGATTGGCGTGATGTGCGACAGGTCTTCCGACATGCTGTCGATCTCGCCGATCCGCAGCGGCGGCGCGCACAGGGTCGGCGACAGGAACACGTCGCAATCAGCGAAGAAGTCGGCGAGGCTCCGCGAGATCTGGAACGCGGCGAGCTGCGCCGCGACGTAGTCGGTGGCGCTGGCCTTGGCGGCGTTGCGGGCGCTCGCCAGCGTCAGCCGCTCGAAGTCGCGGTCGGTCATTTCGCGCTTGAGCCGCGCTTCGGTGAGGCGCACCGCCAGCGCGGTGTTGGCGGCGACGATCACCGCCATCACCGCCGCCGGATCGGCGGCGAGGTTTGGCGCGCGCTCCTCGACGTGGTGGCCGAGGTTTTCCAGCATCGTCGCGACGTCGCGCGTGGCGGCGGCGATCTCCGGGTCGATGGCGTCGCCGTAGGTCGATTTGTCGGTGAAGACAATCCGCAGCCGTCCCGGCTCGCGCTTCACTTCCTCGATGTAAGGTCGTTCCGGCGCGGGCGCGGTATAGGGGCTGGTCGGCTCCGGGCCGTGAATGGCGTCCAGCATCGCGGCGCTGTCGCGCACGCTGATGCTGACGACGTGGTTGCAGGAGAAGCCGCCCCAGCCTTCGCCGCGATCCGGCCCCAGCGGCGTGCGGGCGCGGGTCGGCTTGAGGCCGAACACGCCGGAGGCCGAGGCCGGAATCCGGATCGAGCCGCCGCCGTCGCTGGCGTGGGCGACGGGGAGGATACGCGCGGCCACCGCCGCCGCCGCGCCGCCGGACGAGCCGCCCGCCGAGTGTTGCGGATTCCACGGATTGCGGGTCGGCCCGAACAGCCGGCTCTCGGTGGTCGGCAGCAGGCCGAATTCGGGCGTCGAGGTCTTGCCGAAGATGGTGAGGCCGGCGGCCTTGAACCGCGCCGCCACGGTGCCGTCGTGGTCGGCGACGTTGTCCCTGAACACGCTGGCGCCGGAGGTGGTGCGGGTGCCTGCGAGGTTTTCGAGGTCCTTCAAGAGGAACGGCACGCCGGTGAAGGGGCCGGACGGCAAGCCGTTCTCGATCTGCTCGCGCGCGAAATCCTCATGCCGGACCACCACCGCGTTGATCTGCGGGTCGATCGTCGCGGTGCGCGCGATGGCCTCGTCGAGCAACTCGCTGGCGCTGACTTGCCCGGTCCGGACCAGTTCGGCGAGGCCGAGCGCGTCATAGTCGCCGAATTCCTTGAATGCCATGCGATGCTCCCGATTGAAGCGTCATTGCGAGCGGAGCGAAGCAATCCGGAGGCCGCGAAGCAAGGGCTGGATTGCTTCGTCGGCTTCGTCCCCTCGCAATGACGGGTGGAGTGCCTTCAGCCCAGCACGTCCTGATTGATGACGTTCTGCCGGATGGCGTCGCCGTCGAGCGCGCTGAGAATATTGCGCGCGGTCTGCTCGCCCATGCGGTCGAGCGCCTCGCGGGTGACGCCGGCGACGTGCGGGGCGATGATGACGTTGGGCAGCGCGAACAAAGCGTGGCCGGACGGCGGTGGCTCCTGCTCGAACACGTCGAGGCCGGCGCCGGCGAGACGGCCCGAGGTCAGCGCCTCGTACAGCGCGGCTTCCACCACGATGCCGCCGCGCGCGGTGTTGACCAGATAGGCGGTCGGCTTCATCAGCTTGAGCCGCGCGGCGTTGATCAACCCCACCGTTTCCGGCGTTTTCGGGCAATGCAGGCTGACGAAGTCGGCGCGGGGCAGGGCCTTGTCGAGATCGTCCACCGGCTCGCAGCCGGCGGCGCGGATATCGTCGGCGCTCTTGTAGGGGTCGTAGACCAGCACCTGCATTTCCATCGCCAGGCAGCGTTTCGCGGTGCGGGTGCCGATGCGGCCGAAGCCCACGATCAGCAGCGTCTTGCCGTAGAGGTCGAACGGCAGCAGGCCGAGCCGCGTCGCCCACTTGCCGTCCTTCACCAGCGCATGAAGCTCGACGCCGCGCTTGGCCAGCGTCATCATCATGAAGATCGCCTGTTCGGCGACCGAGGGGGAATTGGCGGTGCCGGCCACCATCAGCGGCACCTTGCGCCGGCTCAGCGCCGGCACGTCGATCGCGTCATAGCCGACGCCGATGCGGGCGACGACCTTCATGTCCTTCGAGGCGTCGAGTTCAGGGCCGCCGAACGCGGTGGCGCCGAGCGCCACGCCATGCACCGGCGCGTGCGCCGCCAACAGCGCGACAAAATCCTGCTGCGGGATCATGTTGGGAAATTCGATGGCTTCGATGTCGTCGCGTTCCCTGAACAGTTTCCATCCTTGCGTCGACAGCGACTCGGTGATCAGCAATTTCTTCTTGTTGGTGGTCATGCTTCGCCCCATTCGGCCTTGACGCGGCCGCCATTTCCGGTCGCCCCATCCATTTAACAGGTGCATGCGATCGCGAAAAGTGTGGGCTGACACCGGCCGCGAATGGTAGAAGCGGACCGCGAGCCATCGACGCATGGGGCGTCGGCGGTTTCCCGTGAGGCTTAGGATGTCCGCTTTCGTCTCCGCCGGTCGTATTCTGTTCGCCATCCTGTTCATCGTCTCCGGCGCGCTGCACCTGTTCGATCTCGCCGGCACCACCGCCGTGATCGCCGCCAAGGTGGCGACGCCGGCCGCCGTCGCCGAGTACGCCACCCAACTCGAAGGCGTCAGCGGGATGCCGGTGGCGCGGTTACTGGCGATCGCCGCCGGCGCGCTCGAACTGATTGGCGGGGTGGCGCTCGCCGTCAATTTCGGCGCGCGATTTTTCGCAGGCCTGCTGATCCTGGTGCTGGCCGCCGCGACATTCCACTTTCACGACTTCTGGAACCAGCCATGGCCGGATGCCCGGGCCGACCTGATGCTGACGCTGAAGAACCTGGCGCTGATCGGCGGGTTGCTGATGATCGTCGGCACCGGCGCCACGCCGCGCCCGGTGCTGCACGCGGAGCCGGGATCGGACACTTACTAAGACGCGCCGGCCGGAGGCTGCCGCCGCCAGGCGGTGACCGTCACCTCGTGCCCGGCATCGAGCACGCGAACCTCGGCGG
>JBDHSX010000250.1:0-4139 GCA_039808365.1 Xanthobacteraceae bacterium
TAGAGCGGGATGGTCTTGCCGAGCCCGGCCGCGGCATAGTCCTTGACGAACTTCACCGCGCCGCCGCCGGCGAAGAAACTGAACACCGCGTCGGGCTTCAGCGTCGCGACGCGGGTCAGCAGCGCCTGGAATTCAACCTCCGGGAACGGCACCGTCATCTTCTCGACGATCTTGCCGCCGTGCTTGGTGAAATTCTCGGCGAAGGCGTCGATCATTTCGGCGCCCGCGGTATAGCGCCAGGTGATGGTGGCGACGTTCTTGACGCCGGCGTCGGCCAGCACCTTGCCCATCGGGAACGTGGTCTGCCAGTTCGAGAACGACGAGCGGAAGATGTTGGGCGCGCAGGCCGGGCCGGTGGCGTCGTTGGCGCCGGCGTTGGGAATGATCAGCAGCGTCTTGGTGTCGCGCGCCACCTTCACCATCGCCATCGCCACGCCGGAATGCACGGTGCCGATCACGACGTCGGCCTTCTCGCGGCCGACCAGGCGGTTCATGTTGTCGGTCGCAGCTTCCGGCTTGGACTCGTCGTCGACCTGCACGAACGCGATCTCGCGGCCGCCGAGCTTGCCGCCCTTCTGTTCGACATAGAGACGAAATCCGTCGTCGATGAACTTGCCGAGCTTGGCGTAGGTGCCGGTGTAAGGCAGCATCAGGCCGACCTTGAGCGGCGCGTTCTGCGCGATCGCCGGCGCGCGCAGGGCGGGCGCGACGGCAAGCGTGGCCGCGCCGGCCGCCCCGGTGAGCAAGGTGCGGCGGCTGACGATCAAACGACTCGACATGGTGTTTCTCCCTCTCCGTTTTTCATTGAGCCTTTGGCGCAACGGCGAAGCCGTTCTCCGCGCGCCCGGCGTGATCCCAAATTTTTAAAGCTTTTGGCCTTTGTCGCGAACCGCGGCAAGGCCGTCGCTGATCCGGTTGAACGCCCCATCCCTCCGTGCGAACGTCCTCCGTCGCATCCCATGCACCATAATTCGCGGCTTGCTTCGAGCGCAAGAAATATAATTCAGGTTAGCGCACGATCTTGGCGCGGATCGCAGCTCACATGCTTAGGCTTGCAATCGAATTGCGCTGCGCCGCAATATAGCTTTCCCGATTATGAGTCATTCGATGAGTCATCGCATCTTTCTCGCCGGCGCCACGGGCGCCATCGGGCAGCGGCTGATCCCGTTGCTTGACGCGGCCGGCCATCGCGTCATGGGCACCACGCGGTTCTACGCCAAGGCCGGAACGTTGCGCGCGCTGGGCGCCGAGCCGGTGGTGGTGGACGTGTTCGACGCCGACGCGCTGCGGCAGGCCGTGCTGGCCGCGAAGCCGGATATCGTCATCCACCAATTGACCGATCTGCCACCCGGCCTCGACCCGGCGAAGATGGCCGACGCGCTCGGCCGCAACGCCCGTATCCGCATCGAGGGCACCCGCAACCTGATCGACGCCGCGATCGCCGCCGGCGCGCGGCGGTTGATCGCGCAAAGCATCGCCTGGATGTACGCGCCGGGGCCGCAACCGCATGGCGAGGACGACCCGCTCGACCCGGCCGCCACCGGGCCGCGCGGCGTCACGCTGGCCGGCGTGCGGTCGCTGGAAACGCAGACACTGCAATCGCCGCCGCTGCAGGGCGTTGTGCTGCGTTACGGGCAATTATACGGGCCGGGCACCGGCAGCGACCGCGCCCATGGCAGCGCGCCGCTGCACGTCGACGCCGCGGCGCACGCGGCCTTGCTCGCGATCGATCACGGCACGCCGGGCTTCTACAATATCGCGGAGCCGAACGATCTGATCGCCACCGACAAGGCGCGCCGCGATTTGGGCTTCGACGCCGGCTTCCGCCTGCCGAACGACTAAAGCAAGTTGAGTTCGCGTATGCGTCATTGCTGCGAGGAGCGTCAGCGACTTCTCGTCATTGCGCGCGAAGCGAAGCAATCCAGAGGCTCCAGGAAAGAACTGGATTGCTTCGCTTCGCTCGAAATGACAATTTGAAGTAACAACCCGCCCCGTTATGGCGCGCAGGCGATCCATCGGCTCGCGGCCGCGTCGTCCTCCAGCACGGCAACATCGGCGGCGCGGCGCGCCAGCACCGCGCGCTGGTTGACGTAGCCCTTGTCGGTGATCTCGCCGTGATCGACCGAGGGCAGCTCGCCCACCAGCAGCGCGCGGGTGGCGTGCCCCGACGAACCGCCGCTTTTCGCCTTCAGCCGGGCCAGCCCCTCGGCGATGCCGGCGCGCACGCGCGCGCTGCCCAGCACCTCGTCGAGCGTCGCACCCTCCGGCAGTCCGGCCAGTCCACGGCAAGCCGCGACGTTCGGAAACACCAGAAACCGCACATGATCGCCGCCGTGGCCGGTGACGACGATGTCCTGCGCCAAGGGCGCCAGCGCCGCGATCCCCGCCACCCGCAGCGTGCCGACGCTGACCCAGGTGCCCGACGTCAGCTTGAAATCCTCGGCGATGCGGCCGTCGAAGAACAGACCCAGGTCCGGACGATCGGGATCGGCGAACTTCACCGCGTCGCCGATCCGGTAGAAGCCATCGGCATCGAAGGCGGCGGCGGTTTGCTCGGGTGATTTCCAGTAACCGGGGGTGACGTTCGGCCCGCGCACGCGCACTTCGAGCTTGTCGCCGGACGGCACCAGTTTCAACTCGGTGCCCGGCACCGGCACGCCGATATTGCCGGAGCGTTGCGCCTGAAAATGGCAGTCGGTGGCCAGCGGCGCGGTTTCGGTCGAGCCCCAGGCCGACACCATCGGCAGCCGCCGCCCGACGGTAGCCTGCGACATCTGCTCCAGCGCCTCCCACAGATTTTGCGGCAGCGCCGCCCCCGCGAAGAAGATGATCTTGACGCCCTCGAAGAACCGCCGGCGCAGTTCGGCATCGTCGCGCAACGCGGCGATCAGCATGTCGAAGCCGCGCGGCACGTTGAAATAGACCGTCGGCACCACATCGCGCAGATTCGCGAGCGAGGCGGCGAACAGGCCCGGCGCAGGCTTGCCGGCGTCGATATAGAGCGAGCCGCCGTTGCGCAGCACCATATTAAAATTGTGATTGGCGCCGAAGGTGTGGCTCCACGGCAGCCAGTCGAGAATCACCAACCCGTCGCCCGCATGATCGAGGAACGGCCAGACCTGCGCCTTGGCCGTCTGACTCGCGGTCAGCATCCGCTGCGTGTTGATGACGGCTTTCGGGACGCCGGTCGAGCCGGAGGTGAACAGAAATTTCGCCACGGTGTCCGGCCCGACGCCGGCGAACGCCCGCGCCACTTCCGCGCTCTCGAGCGTCGCGACCACGTCGCGAAACGCCACCACGTCGCCCTCCGGCGCGTCCTCGCCGCTGACGATCCGCGCGCGGTGGGCGGGCGCGATGGCGGCGAGCGCCGCCGCGAACGGCTTTTGGCTCGACACGTAGATCGCGCCGGGATCGAGCAGCGCCACCATGCTCCGGAGCTTGTCGAAATCCCTGGCGACCAGCGAATAGGCTGGCGAGACGGCCGCGACCGGCACGCCGACGTGCATCGCGCCGAGCGCGAACAGCGCGTGATCGATGCTGTTGTCGGACAGGATCGCCAGCGGCCGCTCGACGCTCATGTCGCTGGCCAGCACCCAGGCGCCGATCCGGCGCACCCGGCGCAGCGCTTCGGCGTAAGTCACCGTGGTCCAGGGTTGATCGGCGCTGTTTCGCTCGCCGAGAAAAACGCGATCCGGCGCGCGCGCCGCCCATTGCTCCAGCCAGTCGCCGACGCAGCGCGCGGACGGCTGCAACGCAACCGTGGAGCGCAGCCAGACCGAGCCGTCGGGGTGACGGTCGGCGACGATTCGCGGCATCGCGAACAAGGGCGCGTCCTCATCGTCACACGCGGCGGCCACTGTCATGGCGATCCTCCCGACGGTCTTTTCTGGTTGTGACTTCGCTCTAAGCGGAAAACCGGCGCGTCCGCAAGCCTGTCGCCCGCGCCGGTCCCCGCGTCGCGGTCAGCGATCGTCGTCCTGGCCGAACAGGCCGAACTGCGACGCCTCGCGCGACGGCTCGGCGAGGCCGAGATGTCTGAAGGCGTGCGACGTCAGCAGGCGGCCGCGCGGCGTGCGTTGCAGGTAGCCGCACTGGATCAGGTACGGCTCGATGATGTCCTCGATGGCGTCGCGCGGCTC
>JBDHSX010000251.1:0-4117 GCA_039808365.1 Xanthobacteraceae bacterium
TCCAGCGCCTCCCGCGCATCGACGACACGATTGCTCAGAATGAGATCCATGGCGCGGCGGAATCCGATCATGCGCGGCAACGTCACCGAGATGCCGGCGTCGGGCGCCATGCCGACGCGGGTCATCCCTGCCATGTACTTCGATGACTGCGCGGCGATGGCGATATCGGCGGCGCAGACCAGCCCGAGACCGCCGCCGCCGGTGGCGTAGCCTTGCACGGCGACGATCACCGGCGCATCGAGATGCACCAGCCCGGCGGCGGAGATTTGCAGATAGGCGGTCGCCTTGCGCAGAAAGTCCGGCAACCCCTCGCCCTTGGCGGCGAATTCCTTGACGTCACCGCCGGCGCAGAAGTTCGGCCCCTCGCCGGTCAGCAGAACGGCGCGGATTCGCGGATCGCCGTGGCACATCATCACCGCGCGATGAAGCGCCTCAAGCAACGCGATGCTGATCCCGTTCGATTGTCGCGGCCGGTTGAGCCGCAGCCGCGCGACATGCCCCTCGATGGACAAAAGAACCGGCCCCTCGGCAATCAACGGCTCCGCCGCCACGTCCCCCATGGTCTTTTCCGTGCTCAAATGGCTTCTTCCTCGTTCAATCGTTGGCGTCCCGCGCCATTAGACCAGAAACGACAGCGTGTAGATCGGCTTGTCGTTGTTGACGAGCGCGACCTTCTTGCGCGACATCTTCAGCGCACCGCCGGCGCGCCGCAACGTGTATTCGTTGCGCGACGCCCACATCGTGTCGCCGCGCATGTTGGATTCGAAGATCATGGCGTTGGCGGCGACGCGAATCCGGTCCTGATCCGCCTCCAGCAGCTCAATGTTGGAGATAATCCGCGCCAGCTTCGAGGGCGGCGTCTGGGAGTGACGCTTTCCGGTCTTCAGCTGCTTGATGCGAAGGGCGATGCGGGAGCGATTGTCGTAGATGAAGGACATTTCCTTCTCGGGATCGGAGTTCTCGCCATTGGCCGGCACCCAATAGACCGCGTCGTCATCCCACAACGCCTCCCAGTCGTCGTAGGCATGAGTGTCCTGAAGCCGGGCTTCGCGATAGAGGAACTGCGCGACCTCCTGCAGCAGGCCGTTGTCGCTCGGCATCACTCACGCCTCCATCAATGACTTGTAGTGACGCCAGATGCCTCGCGAGGGCAGGTCGTCGGTGGCATGCCCGACCAGGAAACCGTCGTCGTCGCGACGCTCGCGATGCACGCCGCGCTCCAGGAACAGCCATTCGGGATCGCGGATCGCCAGGCCCCGCTGATTGCGCTCGTACATTTCGCTGTCGTCCGCCAGCAGGAAGCCCGCCGGCCCGACCGACCCCATCGTCTGCTGGCGCATGCGACGGTTGAAGTCCGGCGCGCCCTTGAACTGCAACGCGGTGACGTGCTGGATCGATTCATCCACCGAAATCGGCTGAATGACGAAAAGCTGAATTTCCGCGATGAACAGATTCGGGAAGATCATGGTGTGCGGCGTGCCGTCGATCATGATTTTCCGCGCCCGGTCCGCCCCGTAGGCCGCCTCCATGGCTGCAACATAGCCCGGCAGTCGCTCGGGCGTGGTGCCGAACCAGCTCAGCGGCGCATCGCGCCGGCGAAATTCCGGGCGCAGATCGACCTCGGTGTGACCATTGCCGAAATCGCGCGTCAGCGCCGTCGACTCGCCGCCGTAGAGTTCGCCGATCTTGCTGTCGGCGATCGAGAAGATCGAGGCATGGACGAAGCCGGGATGATAGCCGTCGCACTCGTTCTCAAGGATGAACTTCCAGTTGGCCTTGGTCCGGTGCCGCAAAAATCCCGCCGTGAGTTCGATCTCGCCCTCCGGCGAATTCTCGCACAACTGGTCGATCGCCCGCAGCGCGCCGCCGAGATGCTGCTCCAGCGTCGGCCCGTCCTCGGCCATGCTGCCGAAGACAAACCCCTTGTAGATCGCGATGCGCGGCACCGCGCCTAGCCCCAGCGTCGATTTGTCGACGCCCTGATAACCGTCGGGAAAGGCATAGCCGATCAGGCGGCCGTCATTGGCGAAGGTCCAGGAGTGATAGGGGCAGGTGAAGGAGGCGCGATTGCCCTTCTCGGTGACGCAGACCGCATTGCCGCGATGCGGGCAGCGGTTCAGCAACAACCGGACCTCGCCGTCGCGATCGCGCACCATCAGGACCGGCATCGGCCCGATCGACTTGGTGACGAAGTCGTTGCGGTTGGGAATTTCGCTGGTGTGGCCGACATAGACCCAGGTCCGATACCAGATCTTCTCCAGTTCGATGCCGAAGATCTCGGGGTCGCTATAGAGCGAGCCGTGAACCCGGCCGGACTCGATGAGGCTCGACCACTGCCGACGCGGCGCCTCTATATTCATGCCTTAAGTCCTCCCATGCCCGGCCGAGACTACCGCAGCGGCATTCCCGGCACAATATTTAAACGTCCGTCCGGTTTATAATTTGCGCCTACGCCTGCCTCTCGATTCATCGCCACTATCACGCCGGTAACAGTTCGCGCACGTCGCGGCCGGGGTCGGCGATACGGGTGGGGGCGAGGGGAATGTCCGGGCGGGCGATGAGTCGTTTGGCGACGTTGAAGTCGGCGGGGGTGTTGATGGCGTCGAGGGCGATCAGCGTTTGTCCTTTCAGGTAGAACACCGAGAACCGGCCGCGGGCCGGATCGCCCCGCACCACCGCCTGGTCGTAGCCTTTCCCGAGCAGGCCCGCGGTCTGGAGCTTGACGTCGTACTGATCCGACCAGAACCACGGCACCGCCGGGGCCGGCGGTTGCGCGCCAGCGGCGTGCGCGGCGGCGATGCGGCCCTGCTCGATCGCATTGGCGACGGATTCGATCCGCTGCCGGCAACCGGAGAATTCGCACCACGCCAGCGCGCAATCGCCGATGGCGTAGATGTCGGGATCGCTGGTGCGCATCACCGGATCGACCGGGATGCCGGCGCCGGGCTCGACCTCGATGCCGGCATACATCGCCAGTTCGTCATTGGCGACGACGCCGACGCCGATGACGGCGAGATCGCAGGGCAACGCCGCGCCGTCGGACAGCCGCGCGAGACGCACCCCGCGATCGCCCTCGAAGCCGGTGACCGTCACGCCAAGACGGATATCGACGCCGTTTTCGCGATGAAGCGCGGCGAAGAAGTCGGAGACGATGTCGGACGTGACCCGCCCCAGCAGCCGGTCGCCGCATTCGACGACGGTGACGTTGATGCCGCGCTTGCGCGCCACGGCGGCCACCTCAAGCCCGATATAGCCGCCGCCGACCACCACCAGATTCGCGGCGCTCCGGAACGCCGGCTGAAGACGGCCGACGTCGGCGATGTCGCGAATATAGCCGACCCCATCCAGCCGCGCGCCCGGCACGGCGAGCTTGCGCGGGCGCGTGCCGGTCGCCAGGAACAGTTTGGCGAACCGCACCACCTCGCCCTCGCTGGTGACGACGGCGTTGTCGCGGCGATCGATCGCGGTGACCGATTCGCCCAGCCTCACCCGGATATGTTGCGCGTCGTAAAACCCCTGCTCGCGCAGCGCGAGGCGCTCGGCCGTCATCTCGCCGGCGAGAAAAGCCTTGGACAGCGGCGGCCGCTGATAGGGCAGCGTCGGCTCGGCGGCGATCATCACCACGTCGCCCGGCCACCCGTATTGCCGCAGCGAGATCGCGCATTGCGCGCCCGCCTGCCCGCCGCCGACAATGACCGCCGCGCCGCTGTTGGTCATGGGAATCTCAAGGCGATATCGGGCCAACGGTGGGGCATGATTGTGGCAACGATTTAAGGCTATTTATAAATAAGACGTTCATCCGGTTTATTAAGAGCGCAATCCGCCACGCTGTCAAGGGCCGCCCTGCCCTTCGCTCACCGCATGGCGGCGCGAACGATCGCGCCCAACCGCCCCTTCCCCACGGGGGAGGCCGGGTCGGGCGATCAGGGACTGGGCGGTCGTCCGGATGGGAGCGGTTTTCGCAGCGGGGCGCTGTCCGCAGGATTATCGGCGAGACGGCAATGGCGTCCCGGAAGGGAGTCGAACCCCTGACCCCAGGTTTAGGAAACCTGTGCTCTATCCAGCTGAGCTACCGGGACCGCATCGCGGCGGCGCGCGGACGCTGGCACCTTCTATC
>JBDHSX010000252.1:0-4104 GCA_039808365.1 Xanthobacteraceae bacterium
GCCCATGTAGCGCCGGAATCCACGATCATGGACCAGACCTGCGAGGTGGCTCGGTGATCGCATCCGGGTCGGTGGCACGGCGGAGGTTGGCGATCTCGAGATACGCCTGAGCGAGAATCGGCGCGCGACGCTTGACCCCCCGCTGATGGACCTGTTTCCTGGTGCCGGCGACCCGTTGCCCGCGACGTTCTGGAGCGGGCTCCGGCTGATGACGCCGGATGGACCACCGATTCTCGGCCGGGCGCACTACGCCAACCTGCATCTCAACACCGGCATGGCGTGCTGGGATGGCCAATGGCCTGCGGGGTCGGACGCGTCGCCACCAACCAGATCTCCGGCGTGACGCCGGAGATTTCCGCCGATGAATTCTCGATCACGCGCGCTCAGCAGGTACAGGATCAAAGGAAGCCAATTCGTCGCCTCATGGAACATAAATAGCGTCAGCACATATCTTCATCGATTTTACTTCACACATGTGAAAATATATGCGATTGTTTCATATCGTGGAAGGCCGAGGCGACGAGGGAGTTGACGGCGCATGGGAATACCTGGGCAGGCGCAGGTGGTCATTGTCGGCGGCGGGATCGTTGGCTGTAGCGTAGCATATCACCTCGCATTGAGGGGATGGACGGATGTTGTTCTCCTTGAGCGCAAGCAACTGACGTCGGGCACGACCTGGCACGCGGCGGGACTGGTCGGGCAATTGCGATCAACCCTCAACCTGACCCGTCTCGCTCAATACACCGCAGAGCTGTACAGCTCGCTCGAAAAAGAGTCGGGGCAGGCCACCGGCTTTCGCCAGATCGGCTCGCTCGGGCTTGCGACCAATGATGCGCGCTTCGAGGAACTGAAGCGCGGCGCGTCGATGGCCCGCTGCTTCGGGCTCGACGTTGACGTTCTGACCCCGGATCGCGCCAAGTCGCTGTGGCCGCTGATGGTCACCGACGATCTTGTCGGCGCGGTCTATCTGCCGAAGGACGGCCAGACCAACCCCATCGACACCACGCAGGCGCTGGCCAAGGCGGCGCGGGCGCGCGGCGTCCGCATTTATGAGAATGTCAAGGTCACCGAGATCATCGTCGACAACGGCCGCGCCACCGGCGTGCGGACGCCGGAGGGAGAGATCGCGGCGGAGTTCGTCGTCAACTGCGGCGGCATGTGGGCGCGGCAGCTCGCCGCCTCGATCGGCGCGACGGTGCCGCTGCACGCCGCTGAACATTTTTATATCGTCACCGAAGTCATCCCCGACCTTCCGAAGCACCTGCCGGTGCTGCGCGACGCCGATGGCTGCACCTATGTCAAGGAAGACGCCGGCAAGCTGTTGGTCGGCTGGTTCGAGCCGGTCGCCAAGCCCTGGGGAATGAGTGGCATCCCCGAAACATTCTGCTTCGACACGCTGCCGGACGATCTGGAGCATATCGAGCCGCTGCTCGAAGCGGCGATCAAGCGCGTGCCGGTGCTCGGCCGCAGCGGCATTCAGTTGTTCTTTAACGGACCGGAAAGTTTTACGCCCGACGACCGCTATCTGCTCGGCGAAACGCCGGAAGTCCGCAATCATTTCGTCGCGGCGGGATTCAACTCCATCGGCATTAGCTCGGCCGGCGGCGCTGGCAAGGTTCTCGCCGACTGGATCATCGACGGTCACCCGCCGATGGATCTGTGGGATGTCGATGTCCGGCGCGCGATGCCGTTCCAGCGCAATAGCCGTTACCTGAAGGACCGCACGGTCGAGGCCCTTGGCCTCTTGTACGCCATGCATTGGCCTTACCGCCAGCCGGAATCGGCCCGCGGCGTGCGTCGCTCCGCACTGCACGACCGGTTGCTGGGGCAGGGGGCTTGTTTCGGCGAACTGGCGGGATGGGAGCGGCCGAACTGGTATGCGCCGACGCCGGCGGAAGCGCGCTACGAATACAGCTACGGCCGCCAGAACTGGTTCGGCTACTCCGCCGAGGAGCACAAGGCGGTGCGCGAAGCGGTCGGGCTGTTCGATCAATCGTCGTTCGGCAAGTATTTGTTGGAAGGCGCCGACGCCGAGGCGGTGCTCAATCGCGTTTGCGCCAACAACGTCGCCGTGCCGATCGGCAAGATCGTCTATACGCAATGGCTGAACCCGCGCGGCGGCATCGAGGCCGACCTGACGATCACCCGGATCGGCGAGACCAGCTTCCTGATCGTGACCGCCGCCGCGACCCAGGTTCGCGATCTGGCGTGGCTCCAGCGGCACATTCCCGAAGGGGCGCGTGCGGTCGCGGTGGATGTCACGTCCGGTTATGCGGTGTTGGGGCTGATGGGGCCGAAATCCCGCGAGGTGCTGTCGCGTCTGACCGACGCGGATTTGTCCAACCAGGCTTTTCCGTTCGCCACCTCGCAAATGATCGATCTCGGCTATGCGCAGGTTCGCGCCAACCGGATCACCTATGTTGGCGAACTTGGCTGGGAGCTTTACGTCCCGACCGAATTCGCCCAGGGCGTCTTCGATGTCGTGAAAGAGGAAGGCGCGAGCGTGGGAATGCGGCTCGCCGGCTATCACGCCATGAACTCGCTGCGCATGGAAAAGGGCTACCGCCATTGGGGGCATGACATCACCGACGAGGACACGCCGATCGAAGCCGGTCTCGGCTTTGCCGTGGCGTGGTCGAAACCGGACTTCATCGGGCGCGAGGCGTTGCAGCGTCAGAAGGACGGCGGCGTGAAGCGCAGGCTGGTACAACTGGCGCTGAGCGACGGCGACAAGCTGATCTATCATAATGAGCCGATCTGGCGGGACGGCGAGTTGGTCGGCCGCGTGACATCGGGGATGTTCGGTCACACCATCGGCAAGCCGCTGGGCATGGGATACGTCGAAAATCACGGCCGGATTGTCGACGCTGCGTTCGTCAACGGCGGCCACTATGAAGTGGAGGTCGCGGGCGAGCGGGTGGCGGCGCAGGTTTCGCTGCGTCCTTTCTACGACCCGACCAGCAAGCGCGTGAAAGATATCGGCGAGGAGATCGCGCCGGTGTTGATGCCAGCGTCATAGGCACGGTTGCGTGCGCCCCGTCGGCGGACCACTCCTTGCGGCCGTGGCGCGAGGTTGATGAAGCCGGTATCTTGCGGAGAGCGATTTCTTCGGCACTAGCCAGAATCCAGAGTGAAAATATGACTCTCGACGACACGGCGGACAAGACGCCGTCACAGTTCAGCACGGGCCGGCAAAAGGGGTTGGCCTCGGTTCCCGCCGGGAGCCTTGGGAAAACGGCCGATGATTCGAACCGGCTTCCCGATTTCGTTCTGACGCTATCCTGCGTCGATCGCATCGGCATCGTTCATGCCGTCTCCGGGTTTCTCGTAGAGCACGGCTGCAACATCCTGGACAGCGCGCAATTTCTCGACCGTTCCACCGGCAATTTCTTCATGCGCGTGTCGTTCGCGACTGAGCGCGATATCCCGCTGGCGGACCTGAAAGCCAGCTTCTCCCCTGTCGGGGAGACCTACGCCATGGCCTGGCGGTTGCACGAATGCCGAGCCAAGCCGCGCCTACTGATCATGGTGTCGCGGTTCGGCCATTGCATGAACGATTTGCTGTTTCGCTATGCGACCGGGGCATTGAACGCCGAAATTCCGGCGATCGTTTCGAACCATCGCGATTTCTATCAGATGGCCGCCTCGCACAACATTCCGTTTCACCACCTGCCGATCTCGCCTGAAAGCAAAGCGACTCAGGAGGCGAGGCTGTTGGAGATCATCGAGCGGGAGCGGATCGATCTCGTGGTGCTGGCGCGCTACATGCAGGTTCTGTCGAACGATCTGTGCCGGAAGCTCGAAGGGCGCGTCATCAACATCCACCATTCCTTCCTGCCGAGCTTCAAGGGCGCGCGCCCCTATTTTCAGGCGCATACCCGAGGCGTCAAGTTGATCGGGGCGACCGCGCATTACGTGACCGCCGAACTCGACGAAGGGCCGATCATCGAACAGGACGTTGCGCGGGTCGATCACGGGCTGGAGCCGGATGCGCTGAGCCGTGTCGGGGCCGACGTGGAGGCGCGTGTGCTGGCCCGCGCCGTGCAATTCCACGTCGAGCACCGCGTGTTGTTGAACGGCAATCGCACCGTCGTCTTCCGCTAG
>JBDHSX010000253.1:0-4090 GCA_039808365.1 Xanthobacteraceae bacterium
TGCGGCGTGCCCTATTGCCACGGCACCGGCTCGGTCGAGCCGGGCACGCCGGGCTGCCCGGTCAACAACCAGATCCCGGACTGGAACGATCTGGTCTATCAGGGCAACTGGGAAGAAGCCTCGCGCAACCTGCATTCGACCAACAATTTTCCGGATTTCACCGGCCGCATCTGCCCGGCGCCGTGCGAGGCGTCGTGCACGCTCAACATCATCGAGACGCCGGTGACCATCAAGACCATCGAGCACGCCATCGTCGAGCGCGCGTGGGACAACGGCTGGCTCAAGCCCGAGATCGCCGCGCACAAGACCGGCCGGAAGGTCGCGGTGGTCGGCTCCGGCCCCGCCGGCATGGCCTGCGCGCAGCAACTCGCCCGCGCCGGGCACGACGTCCATCTCTACGAGAAGCACGCCAAGGCCGGTGGGCTGTTGCGCTACGGCATTCCCGATTTCAAGATGGAGAAGCACGTCATCGACCGCCGCGTCGCGCAGATGCAGGCCGAGGGCGTCACGTTCCATTATGGCGCGCCGGTCGGCGGCGACGCGCCGGGCGCGATCGATCCGCAGCAATTGCTGAAGGATTATGACGCGGTGGCGCTCACCGGCGGCTCGGAAGCGCCGCGCGACCTGCCGATCGAGGGCCGCGACCTCGACGGCATCCACTTCGCGATGGATTTTTTGCCGCAGCAGAACCGCCGCGTCGGCAACGAGCCGCTTGGCGATATCAAGGACATCCTCGCCGGCGGCAAGCACGTGGTGGTGATCGGCGGCGGCGACACCGGCTCCGACTGCATCGGCACCTCGCTGCGGCAGGGCGCGCTCTCGGTGACGCAGCTTGAAATCATGCCGGCGCCGCCCGAGCACGAGAACAAGGCGCTGACCTGGCCGAACTGGCCGTTGAAGATGCGCACCTCGTCGAGCCAGGCCGAAGGCGCCACGCGCGATTTCGCCGTTCTCACGCAACGCTTCGAGGGCCAGGACGGCAAGGTCGCCAAGCTGCATTGCATTCGCGTCGACGGCAAGTTTCAGCCGATTCCGGGCAGCGAGTTCGCGCTCGACGCCGATCTGGTGCTGCTGGCGATGGGCTTCGTGCATCCGATCCACGAGGGCCTCTTGAAGACGCTCGGCGTCGGACTCGACCCGCGCGGCAATGTCCGCGCCAACACGGCGGATTACCAGACCTCGCTGCCGAAGGTGTTTACCGCCGGCGACATGCGGCGCGGCCAGTCGCTGGTGGTGTGGGCGATCCGCGAGGGCCGGCTGTGCGCCCGCGCGATCGACACGTTCCTGATGGGCTCGACCAAGCTGCCGCGCTGAGACGCCTCCTTACCATGCGTCATGCCCGGACTTGATCCGGGCATGGTCGGAAAAGGCATTTCCCGTCATTGCGAGCGAAGCGAAGCAATCCAGTTCTTTCTTCTCGGCTTCTGGATTGCTTCGTCGCTTCGCTCCTCGCAATGACGAGAGGTGATTTCATCGCGCGGGGACGACGGCTTTCGCGTGGCGCGCCTCTCACGCATTCCGCGCCATCAGCCCGCCGTCCACCGGGATCACCGCGCCGGTGAGGAACGAGGCCGCCGGCAGGCACAGGCTCAGCGTCATGTGCGCGACTTCCTCCGGGTCGCCGTAGCGGCCGAGCGCGGT
This sequence comes from Xanthobacteraceae bacterium, assembly GCA_039808365.1. Lineage (GTDB taxonomy): Bacteria > Pseudomonadota > Alphaproteobacteria > Rhizobiales > Xanthobacteraceae > 62-47. Next base: position 1,642 of record JBDHSX010000253.1, read on the forward strand.
GCGGCGCTTGGCGAAGATCGCCTTGTGCTCGTCGGCGATGCGCGCGGTCATGCCGGTGGTGATCGGCCCCGGACAAATGCAGTTGACGGTGATGCCTTCACGGCCGAGTTCCACCGCGAGCGAGCGCGTCAGCCCGGTGACGCCGGCCTTCGCCGCCGAATAGGGGCTGTGCAGCGCGGTCGCGCCCAGCGCCTCGGTGGAGGCGATGTTGACGATGCGCGGGCATTTCGACTGACGCAAATAAGGCAGCGCGGCGCGGATGATGCGCTGCTGCGCGGTGAGCAGCACCGCGACGGCGCGGTCCCACAGCGCGTCGTAATCCGGGCCGTCGATGGCGCTCACGGTCGAGATGCCGGCATTGTTGACCACGATATCGAGCCCGCCGAAATGCGTCGCGGCCTCGCCGACGACGCGGCTCACCGCCTGCGCGTCGGCGACGTCGAGCCGCCACGCGCGGGCCTTGCCGCCGCCGGCCGCGATGGCGTCGGCCACCGCCTTCGCGCCCGCCTCGTCATAGTCCGTCACCGCGACGTTGGCGCCCTCGGCGGCGAACACCCGCGCGGTGGCGCGGCCCATGCCGCTCGCCGCGCCGGTGACGAGAACGGTCAGGCCGGCCACCGAGCGGCTGAGTTGTTTGAAATCGGTCATTCCACTGTCCTTGATCCCAACGATCCTTGATCGCTGTGCTGTCGTGATCGCGCCGCGACGGCGTCGCGGACCGATTTGACAAGTTCGGCGCGGCAGGCTTGCATCGTTGTTGGCAAAGGTCAAACGCCGCAGCCATGCGGCGACAGGAGTGAACCCGTCCATGAACGAACTCGATTTCGGCGGCAAGCGCGTGCTGGTGGTCGGCGGCTCCAGCGGCATCGGCAACGGCATCGCGCAAGCCTATCGCGCCCATGGCGCGCGCGTGCAGGTCTGCGGCACCAGGGCGAGCGCGGCGGATTATCGCGGCGTCGAGGGCTCCGATCTCGACGGCCTCGCCTACGCGCAACTCGATGTCGGCGATCCGCGCGCGGTCGATGCCTTCCAGCCCGCCTTCGACGGTCTCGACATCGTGGTGCTGGCGCAGGGCGCGGTGATCTACAATCGCGGCGAATTCGCCATGGAGGGTTTCCGCAAGGTGCTGGAAGTCAACCTGATGAGCCTGATGGCCTGCGCCGCGAAATTCCACGCCATGCTGAAGGCGAGCGGGGGCACGCTGATCATCGTCAGTTCGACGGCGGCGTTTCACGCCACCAAGGGAAATCCCGCCTACAATGCGTCGAAGACCGGCGCTTACGGGCTGACGCGGACGCTGGCGCAGGCGTGGGCCGAGGACGGCATTCGCGTCAACGGCATCGCGCCGGGGCTGGTCGACACCAAGATGACCAAGGTCACCACCGATCATCCCAAGCGGTTGGCGGCGTCGGTGGCCCGCATTCCGTTGCGCCGGCTCGGCACGCCGCAGGACATGGCCGGCGCGGCGCTGTTCCTCGCCTCGCCGCTGGCCGCCTACGTCACCGGCCACACCTTGGTGGTGGACGGCGGGCTGATCCTCTAGCGCGTCATTTTACGAGGTCGGCGCGCTCGATCCGGCGACACGGGCAACGTCATCCTCCGCGAAGGCGGAGGATCCAGTACGCTGTGGCGGATCAGATTTCCACGCACTCTCATGGGTTACTGGATCGTCCGCCTTCGCGGAGGATGACGTTTCATCCGGGGCGGAGCGAGCCCCCTCAATCGCCTTGCCCCGGCTTTGACGAGAAGAACTGCCGGAACTTGTCCTTGACGCCGTCGAACGCCTTGGCGTCCGGTGGCGGTTCGCGCTTCTGGGTGATGTTGGGCCATTGCGGCGCGTATTCGGCGTTGAGTTGCAGCCAGCTTTCCAGCCCCGGCGTCGAGTCCGGCACGATCGCCTCGGCCGGACATTCCGGCTCGCAGACGCCGCAGTCGATGCATTCGTCCGGGTGAATCACCAGCATGTTCTCGCCTTCGTAGAAGCAGTCCACCGGACAGACTTCGACGCAGTCCATGTACTTGCACTTGATACAGTTGTCGGTGACGACGAACGTCATCGGCGCGACTCCGTTTTCGGGTTGCTGTTCAGGAAGTGAGACACACGGCCGCGATCACGCCGGCCAGACCGAACCTGCGGCGGCCAATGACGTCGTGCTTCGGCTACACGACCAGCGCGACGACGATGACGCCGAGCACGGTCCATACCAGCGAATTGACCAGCATCCGGATCAGGTCGCTGTATTCGGAACGGGGCAGGCCGAGCGCCTCGCAGGCGATGTTACCCGGCAGCAGAAACGGCCACGCGAGCGCTGCGCCGATCGATGAGCCAGATGACATGGCGTTCTCCTTCATCTTCATGACCGCAATCTAATCCGGCCGTCGGCTAAAAGCAATATTATGAATATATCTTTTATGGCATGGCAGATGCGATTTGGCAGGTGCCCGCCGG
>JBDHSX010000254.1:0-4067 GCA_039808365.1 Xanthobacteraceae bacterium
CTTGCCGTCGTTGGGCAGCGGCACGCCGTCCTCGCCGTTGGCGAACACATAGCCGGTGCGCGGATATTTCTGCACGCGCAGGCCGTGGACGGTGTGCTGGTTCGGCAGCTGGATGATCTTGTCGCACTTCATGACGTCGAGGCGCACGCGCGCGACGCGGGTGTTGGCCTTGTCGTTCATGAAGGCGTAGCGGCCGTCATAGGTGCCGTCGGTGAACGAGATGTGCGGGTGATGCAGGTCGCCGTTCATGTAGGTGCCGCCGCGAGTCTTGAGGAACTCGCGCGCCTCGGGCGTCAGCCCTTCGGTGAGCACCTTGAGGCTCTCGTTGGTCTGGCCCCAGCCGGTCGCGCTACAGCGGTTGAACACCGGCACGCGCATCAGTTCGCGCATCGAGGGCATGCCGACGATGCGCAGTTCGCCGCTCTGGCCGGAGGAGAAGAACACGTAATATTCGTCGAGTTCGCCCGGCGCGACTTCGGCGCGTTGCACTGCCGGCCGCGCGGCCGGCGCTTTCGGCTGCGCCGCCTTGGTTTGCGCCTCGGCCGTGGAGACGAGTCCTCGGTCGATCGTCATCGCCGCGCCGGCCGCCAGGCCTACGCCGGCCGCCGCCGTGGTGCCGAGCAGCGCTCGCCGGCTGACGCCCTTGCCGTCTTCGTGATTGCTCATGGAAGTCTCCTTGGTTTTCAGGTTGTAGGTGTTGCGACCGAGCCGCCGGGCGCGCCGATCGTCTTGCCTCCGGCGGTGATGATGGTGTCCGGCCCTTTTCCGGTGCGCATCGACGGCGAGGACAGCGCTTCGCGCTTCTCCCGCTTGAGGCGCACCTGAATCATGTGCGGACAGCGATGATCGTCGAAGTAAAGCTCCTGACAGTGCATGCAGTAGATGCATTCGTTGACGTTGATGTGGCCCTCCGGGTGGATCGCCTGCACCGGGCAGTCGTTGGCGCAGCGTTGACAGGGTGAGCCGCATTCCGGCCAGCGACGAAGCCATTCGAACATGCGGATGCGGCCGGGAATGGCGAGCGCCGCGCCGAGCGGGCACATGTAGCGGCAGAAGAAGCGCTCAATGAACAGGCCCACGCTCAGCAGCGTCAGCGCGTAGATGACGAACGGCCATTCGCGGGCGAATTTCAGGATGATCGCGGTCTTGAACGGCTCGACCTCCGCCAGTTGCTCCGCCAGCGCGGTGGAATAGAGCGACAGCCCAAACAGCACGAGAAAGATCATGTATTTGAGCGGCCACAGCCGTTCGTGCAGCCCCCATGGCAGCCGGATCTGTGGCACCTTCAAGGCTTGCGCGATGTTGTTGAGCAGTTCCTGCAAAGCGCCGAACGGGCATAACCAGCCGCAGAACGGACCCCGCCCCCAGAACAATAGTCCCGCCGCGATCGACGCCCACAGCAGGAAGATATGCGGCGCGGACAGGAAGTATTCCCAACTGAATCCCGTCAGCAGCGAATTGACGAAGGTCAGCACGTTGACGACGGAAAGCTGCGCGTTGACGTACCAGCCGAGCCACACCAGCACGAACAGCAGATAACCGCGACGAACCCAGACATAGACCTGCGGCCGGCGCACCAGCACGTTCTGGAAGAAGAAGATCAGCGTCAGCACGCCGAGCGCGAATACGGTGATGCCGATCCGGACCACGTCGCCGCGCCAGATCCGCATCCACAGCGGCTCATCCTCGGGCGCGGCCGCAGCCGCGTCCTGCGATGGCTGCGGCGACGCCGCCGCCGGCGGCGCGGCCTGCACGACCGTCGCCGGCTGCTCGCGCTTTAGATATGCATCCGGCAGCGTGTAGCCGAGATCGAAGGTCAGGAACGCCTTGTCGCGCGAGCCGATGGCGCGCTGGACCAGAAGCTGGAGCGTCCACGGCTCGGTCGGATCGAAGGTGAAATCCGGCGGCAGCACGAACAGGGCGATCTCCGGAAAGCTTGGGGCCCCTTCGGCGGCGAAATCACCGAGCCTCGTATGATCGCGGTCGCGGAAGCGAATGCTGTTGCCGTCCTGCAAAAGCTCGATGCGATCGAAGATGCCGCCGCGAACGTAGCCCGATCCCTTGAACGAATAACGGCCCAGTCCCGCCACCACCAGCGCTTGCTGGCCGGGCTTGAGCCGGGCCTTGAGGCGCTCGAAGCCGTCGTCGCCGAGCAGGCTGCGGCCGATGGTCGGCACCGCGACATCGGCGACATAGAGGTCGATGAAATCGTCCGCCGGATCGCCGGATTCCGGATGGGCGATCGCCGCCGCGTTGCCGGATTTCTCGTAAGCCTCGTTGATGTCGGCGACGCTGATGTGCAGACGACGGATCGAGCCGTCGCCCAGCAAGGTCTGCCAGTCGCGCACCTCGCTCTTGCTCGCGTCGATGGTCTTGACCACTTGCGCCGCGGTCGCCGCGACATTGGCCCGCCCCTGCGCGCCGAGCCGTCCGGTCTTGATGAGTTTTGTCGCCGAACGCACGATGCTGTCGCCGATCACCAGCACGGTGACGGTCGCGCCGCTGACGATGTCGACCTGCGGCGCCTTGGCCGCGCCGCTCGCCACCGGCACCATGTCGGCGCCCACGAGCTTGTTGACGGCGTCGAGCACACGCTTTTCCGGAATCCCGATCAGAACGATCGGCTCATGATGCTCGACCAGCCTGAAGCCGGTGAGCACGCCTTGGGTGCTGATACCGACCAGAACCTTGATCGGCTTTCCGGAATAGCCGACGGCGTTGGAGAAATCGGAGTTGAGATAGGCGAAGCCGAGAAGCTGATCGTTCTTGTAAACCGGCGCGATCGGCGGATCGCCTTGCAGCGTGCCGAAGCGGTTGGCCTCCGGAATCAATTCCGACGGCTGCGCCTTGGCGAGATATTCGCCAAGCTGCCCGGCGGCGTCCGCGGCCGATGGATGCATCGCGGCCATCATGACGAAGGCGAGAAAAATGACGGCGCGAAGAATGCGGCTCCCGCGAAATCCGGACCCGGGATATTGAAGTCTCGACAAAACGCCTCTCCATACGCTTTGCGGCTTCAGGAGAAACCGACAAAAACGATGTCGCCGGTTCTGCTCTCGCGCAGTCCCATATAGATATATCTATCCGGCATGATATGGTCGGCACTTGCTCTAGATCAAGAAATCCGACCGCGAGGGGAAGATCCGTATGCGCAAGGAACCCATGCTGGCGATAGCGCCGGCGCCGATCGCGAGCCTGCCGGCGTTTTACGCCGTCGCTTTTCATCAAGCGGAACTGGCGGTGCGGCATTACGGCGCGGCCGCGCGGCTCGCGCGTGACTCGGACGCGACGGATTCGGAGGCGACGGCCTCGGTGTTCGAAGATCTCGCGGCGCGCGAGGCCGCGCGGCGCGATGCGATCACGGCGGCCTGCGTCGCCGCCTGCGGCGCGCCGCCCGATCTGAAAAACCTGCCGCCGACATTCGCGGATGTGGTGCCCGCGCAGGAAGTCGACGATGTCGCGCGATCCGGCCTCGCGACGCCCTATGCGGTGTGGGCGCTCGCGGTCCTGCATCGCCGCCGCGCCTTCATCTACTGGACCTACGTCGCGGCGCTCGCCAGCAATCCCGCGGTCAGCGCCGCCGCCGAGCGGCTGGCGCGGGAGGCGCTGTCCGATGGCAATGACTTGCGCCGGTCGCGACGTCTGGCGTGGCAGGCTGAACACCAGGCGGCGACGGAAGATCGGCAAAGTGATCGTCACGGCGACAGGGGCGCATCCGCGGCCTTGCTCGAAAGTCTGTTGCGGCGGGATATCATCGCATGGTCGCAAACCCTGCCGCCCGCCGAGGGCCGTCAGCTTCTGCATGTCGGCGTGCCGGGATTCTCGCCGCACGGCGCCGCTCCATCTGACTTCGAGGATGTCGAGACCCCTCGCCTCGACGAGATCGAGCAGGTCAAGCAGCGCGCCCTGCGTCGCGCCGAGCAACTGTCGAACGCCTATCTCGACGAGGCCGACCGAGCGAAGGATCAGAGCAGCCTGGAGTTCGCGCAGGAACTGGCGACGCAGTCGATCGCCCGCCTCGCCGGCTTGCGGGCCGCCGCCGCGTCGTCCGGCAAGCCGACGGGGAC
>JBDHSX010000255.1:0-4047 GCA_039808365.1 Xanthobacteraceae bacterium
CCCATCCTCACGGATGCAGGATCACCTTGCCCATCGCCTGACGGCCGGCGAGCACTTTCAGCGCGTCGGCGGTTTGCGCCAGCGGGAAGGTGCGGTCGACATGCGACGAGATTTTGCCCTCGGCGGCCCATTGCGCCAGCCGTTCGAGATTGGCGCGGTTCTTCGCCGGGTTGATCCGGGTCCACGCGCCCCAGAACACGCCGCGAATGTCGCAGCCCTTCAGCAACGCCAGATTCAGCGGCATTTTGGGAATGTCGCCGGCGGCGAATCCGATCACCAGGAAGCGGCCCTCCCAGGCGATGGCGCGCAGCGCGGCTTCCGAATAGCTGCCGCCGACCGGATCATAAACAATGTCGACGCCCTTGCCGCCGGTGAGCTTCTTCAAGCCGTCCTTGAGGTCTTCCTTGTTGTAGTTCAGCGTCAGTTCCGCGCCATGCTGCTTGGCGAAGGCGAGCTTTTCATCCGACGAGGCGCAGGCGATCACCTTCAGGCCGAGCAGCTTGCCGATCTCGCATGCGGCGAGGCCGGTGCCGCCGGCGGCCCCCAACACCGCGAGCGTCTCGCCCGGCTTCGGGCTGGCGCGATCCTCCAGCGCGTGCAGCGTGGTGCCGTAAATGATGGTGATGCCGGCGGCGCGATCGAAATCGAGATTGTCCGGGATCTTGATGATGGCCTCGGCCGGCAGCGCGATCTTCTCGCGCGCACCGTTATGGCCGCAGGAGGCCATCACCCGGTCGCCGACCTTGAGCGAGGTGACGCCGGCCCCGACGCTCTCGATCACCCCGGCGACTTCCGCCGACGGCGAGAACGGAAACGGCGGCTTGATCTGGTACTTGCCCTGAATCATCAGGAGATCGAAGAAATTCAGCGCCGCCGCCTTGATCGCGATCACCGCCTCGCCGGGACCGGCCACCGGATCGGGAACCTCGCTCAGCACGAGATCATCGGGGCCGCAATATTGGGAGCAGAGAATGGCTTTCATGAACACACCTGAAGTTGCCGGACGAAGGGGATGACGCGATCGACGCGGGACGATCGGGGCTTCTTGCCGGATTTGGCCGCGGGCTACAATCTGATTCGTAAGCCGCGCGCGCTGCAAGATGCGCGGAACGTCGTCGCGCGCGGTTATTCCGGGCCGTGGAGGATTTCAAACGATGTTCGAAAAGACCTTGCTGGCAGGCCGCCGCATCCTGATCACCGGCGGCGGCTCCGGCCTCGGCGCGGCGATGGCCGGACGTTTCGCCGAACTCGGCGCCGAACTGACGATTTGCGGACGGCGGCGCGAGGTGCTGGAGGAGACGGCGCGACGCTTGCGTGATGCGACCGGCGCGACGGTTCACACCATGCCGTGCGACATTCGCGATGCGGCAGCCGTCGAAACCATGATGGATGCGATCTGGCGCGACGCGCCGCTCGACGTGCTGATCAACAACGCCGCCGCGACCTTCATCGCGCAAACCGAGCATCTGTCGCCGCGCGCGGCGGACGCGATCCTGGCGCCGACATTGCATGGCACGATGTATTGCACGCTGGGCGCGGGCCGCCGCTGGATCGAATCGAGGCGTCGCGGCGTGGTGCTGAGCATCCTCTCGACATCGACCATCACCGGCCGCGCCTTCACGGTGCCGTCGGCGATGGCGAAGTCCGCCGTGCTGGCCATGACCAAAAGTCTCGCGGTGGAATGGGGACCGAAAGGCATCCGCCTGGTGGCGATCGCGCCCGGCTCGTTTCCGACGCCGGGCGCGTCCGGGCAGTTGCAGGCCAAGGGGCGCGCCGACGGCGCGGCGCGGAATCCGCTCGGCCGCGTCGGCGATCACGGCGAGCTTGCCGATCTCGCGAGCTTCCTGATTTCCGATCGCGCCTCCTACATCAACGGCGAGATGGTGGTGCAGGATGGCGGCGCGCATCTGCGCTCATCCGGCGCCGAAGACCTGCTGCAATGGACCGACGCGCAATGGGCCGAGCAACGCGCGGCGGCGCGGGCGCGCGAGGCGGCCAAACGATCATCGCCATGACCGGCACAAAATGCTATGTCGCCCCGATGCAGATTCGGGACAATCGAAGGCGAAGCCATCTTCCAGTCACAATGCTGCGGGAACCCGGCCGGATGACAGCGGTGCGGACGGTGCTGATCCTGATGGCGGGCGCGATGGTGTGCGCGAGTTCGACGCTCGCGCTGGCGCGGCCCGCCGCCAAATCCGCCGCCCGGCCCGAAACCCATCACGCCGCCGCAAGCCACGAGCCGACGCTGCTCGGCCAGTTCGGAAGCTGGGGCGTCTACACCGCCTCGCCCAGCGGCAAGAAGGTCTGCTTCGCGCTGGCCAAGCCGTCGTCGTCGAAGACCACCCCGGCGAATCGCCCGCGCGATCCGGCCTATGCCTTCATTTCCAGCCGGCCGGCGGAAAAGGTCGTCAACGAAGTCTCGATCATGATCGGCTACCCGGCCAAGCCCGGCTCGGAATCGACGCTTGAAGTCGGCGGCGCGCGCTATGCGATGTACACCCAGGGCGACGGGCTGTGGATCAAGAACGCCGCCGAGGAGGAAAAGCTGGTCGAGGCCATGCGCAAGAGCGGCGAGATCACCGTCAAGGCGACCTCCAGCAAGGGCACCCAGACCACCGATGTGTTCTCGCTGAAGGGCCTGTCGCAGGCGCTGGACCGCGTCGCGCACGAGTGCCGCCGATAGAGCACGATCCCGAAAAAGGGAACCGGTCAAAGAATTCTCCTTCTCGCGGGATAAGCCAGAACGGGAACCCGCCATTTGCGGCTTTCCAGCGGGCGCCGGAAAGCCTATTTGAGGCGGACCGTCGCCACCAAACCGACCATGGTTCCATGACCGCCATCTCCGCCCTCTCCGGCTCCGCCGCCACGCCGTTGGAGAAAATCCCGCTGGAAAGCTACGTGCCGCCGGCCCGGCCGTCGCTGGTCGGGCTGTCGCGCGCGGAACTCGCCGACCTGCTCGGCGGCGTCGGCGTGCCGCCGGCGCAACGCAAGATGCGGGTGCAACAGCTTTGGCACTGGATTTACGTGCGCGGCGCCGCCGATTTCGAGGCGATGACGACGATCTCCAAGGAGATGCGGGCGCAACTCGCGGCGCACTTCACCGTGGCGCGGCCGGAGGTGGTGGCCGAGCAGATTTCCAGCGACGGCACCCGCAAGTGGCTGTTGCGGCTGCCGAGCGGGGCCGCCGGCGAGAAGGCGCACGAGGTCGAGTGCGTCTACATTCCGGAGACCGATCGCGGCACGCTGTGCGTGTCCTCGCAGGTTGGCTGCACCCTGAACTGCGCGTTCTGCCACACCGGCACCCAGCGGCTGGTGCGCAACCTCACCGCCGGCGAGATCGTCGGCCAGATCATGGTCGCGCGCGATCGCCTCGATGACTGGATCGACCGCGCCTCGCCGGCCGGCAACCGCCGCGTCAGCAACATCGTGATGATGGGCATGGGCGAGCCGCTGTACAATTTCGAGGCGGTGCGCGACGCGCTTCTGATCGTCACCGACGGCGACGGCATCGGCATCTCCAAGCGCCGCGTCACGCTGTCGACCTCGGGCGTGGTGCCCAACATCGTGCGCACCGGCGCGGAAATCGGCGTGTCGCTGGCGATCTCGCTGCACGCGGTGCGCGACGAGTTGCGCAACGAACTGGTGCCGCTGAACCGCAAATATCCGCTGGCCGAACTGCTGCAAGCCTGCCGCGACTATCCGGGGGCGTCGAACGCGCGCCGCATCACTTTCGAATACGTCATGCTGAAGGGCGTCAACGATTCGCTCGACGACGCCAAGGCGCTGGTGAAGCTGCTCAAGGGCATCCCCGCCAAGATCAACCTGATCCCGTTCAATCCGTGGCCGGGCACGGCCTACGAATGTTCGGATTGGGCGCAGATCGAAAAATTCTCCGAATACGTCTTCAACGCCGGTTATTCCTCGCCGGTGCGCACGCCGCGCGGCCGCGACATCCTCGCCGCCTGCGGCCAGCTCAAGTCGGAAACCGAAAAGCTGTCCGCGCGGGAACGCCAGGCGCTGCGCGCCATGGCGATGACGGATTGA
>JBDHSX010000256.1:0-4029 GCA_039808365.1 Xanthobacteraceae bacterium
CTGGATTGCTTCGCTTCGCTCGCAATGACGATTGAATGAATGCCGACGATCGCCTCACGCCGCCGCCTGCACGCGCGGCTGGTAGATCGCGATGTGATGACAATGCGCGACCGGCGTGCTTCCGTTGGCGACCACCAGCGCGTCGAGTTCGACGAAGCGGTGGCCCTTCTTCTCATAGTTCCCGGTCACCCGCGCCCGCGCCGCCAGTTGGTCGCCGGCATGCGCCGGGGCCAGCAACTGCATGGTGCTGCCGACATGGATCCACGGGCCGAGAATGGCGTTCTGCACCAGCACCTGATTCATGATGCGCTGGAAGATGCCGGGATGCAGCGCGCCGGCCTCGCGATAGATCGGATCGGTGGCGCGCACCTCGGCGAGATATTCGGCGAACTCGCCCTCGTTCCAGCTTCGCGGCGCAGTGCCGAGCCAGGCGTCGGGCCTGTAGGAATTGTCATCCACCGGCCGACGTTCGGCGACCGGCGGCGTCTCGGGATAATTGCTAAGCGCGACCTGCTCGATCCGCTCCGGCAATGATGCCTGACCGGTGGCGCAAAGCTCGCCCCGGCTTTCTACGCGCAGCGCCAACGGGCCGCCGTCGTCGGTCCCGGTGACATCTGCCATCTCGCCGTCATAGACCGGCTTGACGAACCGCGCCGCGATCCGGCCGCGTTCCAGAAAGGCGCGGCCCCAGCGCGCGATCGGCAGGTGCATCATGTAGGCCATCACCTCGACGCCGGGAACCAGCGCGCCGCTGAAGCCGTATTGCCGCGCCACCGCGTCATCGTGAATCTTGTTTTCCGACTGTTTCGCGGTGTTGTAGGCCTCGACGCGATAGGGCTGCATGCTGGACATCGATGTTCTGTTCCCGGTTTGATGCGATGGCCGCGATGCTACGCGCTCCGCCCGCGATGGCAAGGGCACCCTCGCCTTTCGTCACGCGATCGCGTAGGAGGGCGCACCGAACGAAATCCATCATCGCAGATCGACCATGGCCCCGCCGCTGATCCAGTTGAAAGACATCGCGCTGACCTTCGGCGGCACGCCGCTGTTGTCGGGGGTCGAATTGTCGGTCGCGGCGGAGGAGCGCGTCTGCCTGATCGGCCGCAACGGCTCCGGCAAATCGACGCTGCTGAGGATCGCCGCCGGGCTGGTCGAGCCCGACAGCGGCACGCGCTTCGTGCAGCCCGGCGCCACGGTGCGCTATCTGCCGCAGGAGCCGGATTTCGATGGCTTCGCCACCACGCTGGCCTATGTCGAGGCCGGCCTCGGCCCCGGCGACGATCCCTATCCGGCGCGCTATCTGCTGGAGCAACTGGGGCTCACCGGCGACGAGAACCCGGCGCAACTTTCCGGCGGCGAGGCGCGCCGCGCGGCGCTGGCCCGCGTGCTGGCGCCTTCGCCCGACATCCTGCTCCTGGATGAGCCGACCAACCACCTCGACCTCACCACCATCGAATGGCTGGAAGGCGAACTCGGGTCGCGCCGCAGCGCGCTGGTGCTGATCAGCCACGACCGCCGCTTCCTCGCCAACCTGTCGCGCGCCACCGCGTGGCTCGATCGCGGAAAAATCCGCCGCATCGAGCGCGGCTTCAGCGCGTTCGAGGAATGGCGCGACGAGGTGCTGGCGGAGGAGGAACGTGACCAGCACAAGCTCGACCGCAAGATCGTCGCCGAAGAACACTGGCTGCGCTACGGCGTGTCGGGGCGACGCAAGCGCAACGTCAAGCGGCTCGGCAATTTGCACGCCCTGCGCGCCCAGCGTCGCGACTATCGCGGCTCAGCCGGCAGCGCCAGCCTCGCCGCCGCCGAGGCCGACAAATCCGGCCGGCTGGTGATCGAGGCCAAGGGCATCGGCAAGACTTATGACGGCCGCGCCATCGTCGACAATTTCTCGATCCGCGTGCAGCGCGGCGACCGCATCGGCATCGTCGGCCCCAACGGCGCCGGCAAGACCACGCTGATCAACCTGCTGACCGGAGCAAGCCCGCCTGACAGCGGCAGTATTCGCTTCGGCGCCAACATCGAGATGGCGACGCTGGACCAGCACCGCGAAAGCCTCGATCCGAAGTCGACGCTGGCCGACGCGCTGACCGGCGGCCGCAGCGACCACGTCATGGTCGGCGGCAAGCCGAAGCACGTCGTCAGCTACATGAAGGATTTTCTGTTCACGCAGGAGCAGGCGCGCACGCCGCTGGAAGTCCTGTCCGGCGGCGAGCGCGGCCGGCTGATGCTGGCGCGGGCGCTGGCGAAGCCCTCCAACCTGCTGGTGCTGGACGAGCCGACCAACGATCTCGACCTTGAAACGCTCGACGTGCTGGAGGAAATGCTCGGCGACTATCAGGGCACGGTGATCCTCATCAGCCACGACCGCGACTTCCTCGACCGCGTCGTCACCTCGGTGATCGCGCCGGAAGGCCAGGGCCGCTGGATCGAATATGCCGGCGGCTATTCCGACATGCTGGCGCAGCGCGGCGCCGACCTGCAACGCTCGGCCGTCAAGCAGCCGGCGAGCGGCGCGCAAATCGCCGCGCCAAAAGAGGCCCAGGCCGCGCCGCAGGCCAAACGCCGCCTCTCCTTCAACGAGAAGCACGCGCTGGAAACGCTGCCGAAGACCATCGAAGCCTTGCAGGCGGAGATCGCAAGGCATCAAAAACGGCTCGACGATCCCGATCTTTACAGCAAGGATCGCAAGGCATTCGATCAGGCGTCGCAAGCCATCGCGAGCGCGCACGACAAGCTGTCGGATGCCGAGACCAGATGGCTCGAACTTGAAATGCTGCGCGAGGAAATCGAACAAGGCTGAAGACGTGCTGATGCGTCATTGCCGGGCTTGACCCGGCAATCCATCCCTTTCAAAAATGATGGATGCGCGGGGCATAGGCGAGCGGAAGCGACGCCGTTCTTCGAACGGCTATGTCCGCGCATGACGCTTCCGTTCCATCGAATGCAGAGCGGCCTGGGAGACCCCCGCATGACCACCACCCTCGCCGCGAAAATCGCCCGTGACTACGGCACCCCCGCCGCGGTGATCGACATGGACCGGGTCGAGCGCAACATCGCCCGCGTGCAGGCCGCGTGCGACGCCGCCGGCCTCGCCAATCGGCCGCACATCAAGACCCACAAGTCGCCGGAACTGGCGAAGCTTCAGATCAAGGCCGGCGCGCGCGGCATCACCTGCCAGAAGCTCGGCGAGGCGGAGGTGATGGCGGACGCCGGCATCGACGACATCCTGATCAGCTACAATCTGCTGGGCGAGGAGAAGATGGCGCGGCTCGGCCGGCTGCGCGCCCGCGTCAACGTCACGGTGGCCGCCGACAATCCGGTGGTGGTCGCGGATCTCACGAAGGCCGCGGCCGCCGCCGGGCGCGCGCTGCCGGTGGTGGTGGAATGCGACACCGGCCGCCAGCGCGCCGGCGTCGAGACGCCCGGCGAGGCCGTCGAACTGGCGCGGGCGATCGCGACGTCGCACGGCCTGAGCTTCGCCGGCTTCATGCTGTACCCGACCGAGGACGGCTGGCTCAAGGCGCAGCGCTTCTTCGATGAGGCGCTGGCGGGTGTCCGCGCGCTGGGGCTGGAGCCCGCCATCGTCTCCACCGGCGGCACGCCGAATCTGAAAAACCTTGGGCGGTTGCGCGGCGCGACCGAGCATCGCCCCGGCACCTACATCTACAACGACCGCATGCAGATGGCGGCCGGCGTCGCCACGCTCGACGACTGCGCGCTGCATATCTATGCGACGGTGGTGAGCCGCGCCGCGCCCGAGCGCGGCATACTCGACGCCGGCTCGAAGACCTTGACCGCCGACAGCGGCGGGCTCGACGGTTTCGGCCTGATCCTCGAACATCCCGAGGCGAAGATCGCACGGTTCGCCGAGGAACACGGCTTCCTCGATCTCGCCCGCAGCAACACGCGGCCGAACATCGGCGACGTGGTGCGCATCGTGCCGAACCACGTCTGCGTCGTGGTCAACATGCTGGACGAGGTGGTGATGGTGCGCGGCGACGAAATCGTCGGCGTGCTGCCGGTCGC
>JBDHSX010000257.1:0-4020 GCA_039808365.1 Xanthobacteraceae bacterium
GATCCGAGTGCGCGCAATGACGGATCGAATGGGGTTGAGTATTGGGACAGATCGTGATCTCGGGAACAAGACCGCTTCGCCGCTGGCACTGGGTCCACAAATGGTCCAGCATCGTCTGCACGGCGTTCATGCTGATGCTGTGCATCACCGGGCTGCCGCTGATCTTCCATCACGAGATCGACGATCTGCTGCACGAGGAGGTCAAGGCCGCCGTGGTGCCGGCGGGAACGCCGCGGGCCAATCTCGATGACGCGGTGGCCAACGCGCTCGCGAAATTTCCGGGGCAGGTGCCGCACTTCCTGATCTGGGACCGCGACGAGCCCGACGCGCTGTTGATCTCCCTCGGGCCGACGATCAACGCCAACCCGGTCAACAACCGCTTCGCGCGCGTCGATGTCCATACCGGCGCGTTCCTGGATTCGCCGGACGTCACCGGCCGCTTCACCTACATCATGCTGAAGCTGCACACCGACATGTTCGCCGGGCTTCCCGGCAAGCTGTTTCTCGGCCTGATGGGCATCCTGTTCTGCGTCGCGGTGATCTCCGGCGTCGTGGTCTACGCGCCGTCGATGCGCAAGCTGCGCTTCGGCGCCTACCGCAAGGACCGGCCGCGCATCGTGCGCCGGCTCGACGTGCATAACCTCGCCGGCATCCTTCTGGTGATGTGGACGCTGGTGGTCGGCTTCACCGGCGTCATCAACACCTGGGCCGATCTGGTGCTGAAGATGTGGCAATACGGCCAGCTCGCGGAGATGACCGCGCAGTACAAGGGCCGTGACATTCCGGCGAAGCTGACGCCGGTCCAGGGTGCGGTGGATGTCGCGCAGAAAGCCATTCCGCACATGCAGGTGGCGTTCGTCGCCTATCCCGGCTCGATCTTCTCCAGCAAGAGCCATTACGCCGTGTTCATGCGCGGCGACACGCCGGTGACCTCGCGGCTGTTGAAGCCGGCGCTGATCGACGCCGAGACCGGACAGCTCACCGACAGCCGCGACATGCCGTGGTACGTCTCGGCCCTGTTCCTGTCGCAGCCGCTGCATTTCGGCGATTATGGCGGCATGCCGCTGAAGATCATCTGGGCGATCCTCGACATCCTCACCATTATCATCCTGTGGACCGGGCTCTATCTCTGGCTCAAGCGGCGCAAGCCGGCGGCGAGCACGGCGCGCGCCGGCGCGCCGGTCGGGTCGCGATCGATCGAGGGTCAGGCGGTGACGTCATGACCCCCGTCCGCGCCCCGCGTCAGACGCTTTCGCAGATCTTCACCTGGCCGCTGGTGATCGGCGTGCTCTCGACCGTCGGGCTCATCTCCGCGCTGGTCGGCGACGGTTTCTGGGACGCGGTGTCGTGGCTGGCGCTGCTGCTGCCGATCGTGCTTTACGGCTGGTTCCTGCTGCGCCCGCGGCGGTGAACGCAACGACGGCAAAGGTCGAGGCGCCGAGACGCGCCCCGGCCATCCGCTTTCGTGCCTTGCGCGGGCGATAAAATATCGTGATTGTCGCCCGATGGGTGGCAAGGGCGAACGATGAGCGAGGGGACGGAATCCGGCCTGCCGGCGCAGGGCTGGCGCATTCTCGACGACGACGGATTCATCGGCCATGTCGGGCCGCTGTGGCATCGCGTGGCGGACGGCCGGCGTGAATACGCCATCGAGGGCCAGCCCAAGCACCGCAACCGGCGCGGGCTGGTGCAGGGCGGTCTGTTGATGACGCTGGCGGACCGCAGTTGCGGCATCACGGCGCGCGAAGCGTCCGGCGCCGAGCAGCTCGTCACCGTGCAGATGGACACGCATTTCGTCGACGCGGCGCGGATCGGCGATCTCATCGTGGCGCGGCCGCGCATGGTGCGCGGCACCCGGACGCTGATTTTCATGAGCGCCGAATTGAGTGTCGATGGCCGTTGCGTCATGCTGGCCAACGGCGTGTTCAAGGTGATGCGCGCTCACGCGACCAGATCAATCTAGGGGAAACGTCCGATGCACTATCGTCAGTTGGGCCGCAGCGGCCTGAAGGTTTCGCCGCTTTGTCTCGGCACCATGATGTTCGGCGGGCCGACCGACGAGCCGACCTCGCGGCGCATCGTCGACAAGGCGCGCGACGCCGGCATCAATTTCATCGACACCGCCGACGCCTATTCCAACGGCGGCTCGGAGGAAGTGGTCGGCCGCGCCATCGCCGCGCGGCGCGCGCATTGGGTGCTGGCGACCAAGCTCGCCAATCCGATGGGCGAGGATCCCAACCGCGCCGGCCTGTCGCGGCGCTGGATGTTCGACGCCTGCGACGACAGCCTGCGGCGGCTCGGCACCGACGTCATCGATATTTACTACCTGCACAAGGAAGATCACGCGACGCCGCTCGACGAGACCGTGCGCGCGATGGGCGACCTGATCCGCGCCGGCAAGGTGCGCTATTTCGGCGTCTCGAATTATCGCGCCTGGCGCGTCGCGGAGATCTGCAACATCTGCGACCGGCTCGGCATCGACCGCCCGGTGGTCAGTCAGCCCTATTACAACGCGATGAACCGGATGCCGGAGGTGGAGCATCTGCCGGCCTGCGGTTTCTACGGCCTCGGCGTCGTGCCCTACAGCCCGCTGGCGCGCGGCGTGCTCACCGGCAAGTACGATCCCGCCGCCGCGCCCGACAAGGACAGCCGCGCCGGCCGCAACGACACCCGCATGATGCAGACCGAGTGGCGGCCGGAATCGCTCAAGCTGGCGCGGGACATCCGCGCCCATGCCGAGGCGCGCGGCATCACCGCCGGCCAGTTCGCGGTGGCGTGGGTGCTCAACAGCGGCTTCGTCACCTCGGTGATCGCCGGGCCGCGCACCGAGGCGCAATGGGACGACTATCCGCGCGCGCTCGACTATCGCTTCACCGCCGAGGACGAGGCCCTGATCGATCGCCTGGTGACGACCGGCCATCCCTCGACGCCGGGCTTCAACGATCCGGCCTATCCGATCGAGGGCCGCCGCGCCCGCACGGCGGGCGTCTGACGTTGCATTCGCGGCGCAACGGCGCACAATGCCGACGCGGCTTGACTCGCGATGGAGCCTGGCGTGTCCGAAGCGGCCATCATTCTGCATCACTATCCGCGCTCGCCATTCGCGGAGAAGGTGCGCCTCGCGCTCGGGTTCAAGGGCTTGTCCTGGTGCGCCGTGGAGCAACCGCGGGTGGCGCCGAAGCCGGGCCTGACCGTGCTCACCGGCGGCTATCGCCGCATTCCGGTGATGCAGATCGGCGCCGACGTTTATTGCGACACCCGCTGCATCCTGCGCGAACTGGATCGTCGCCATCCGGACCCGACGATCTTCCCGGCCGAGAGCGCGGGCCGGGCCGAAATGCTGGCCGGCTGGGCTGACCGCCAATTGTTCGCCGACGCGCTGGGGCTGGTGTTCGGGCTGCACGGCGACCGTTTCCCGCCGGAACTGCACGCCGACCGCGCCCGTTTCACCGCCGGCAAGTTCGACCGCTGGGACAGCGTGCGGATGAAGACGCGGGTGCCGGATCTGCGGGCGCAATTCGCCATCCATCTGGCGTGGCTGGCGCAGGCGCTGGGCGATGGCCGCGCCTGGCTCGCGGGCGCGGCGTTGTCGGTGGCCGATCTCGCCGCCTATCATCCGCTGTGGTACGCGCGCGGCAACCTCGGCGACGAGGCCGGGCTGGATGCCTACCCGCGCATCGCCGCGTGGCTGGCGCGGCTGGATGCCATCGGCCACGGCGCGCCGCGCGACATGACGCCGGAGGCCGCGCTGGCGATCGCGCGCGACGCGGGACCGACTGCGCCGCCGCCGTCCGGCGCGGCCGGCGCATTCCGGATCGGCGTGCGCCTCACCGTGACGCCCGACGACTGGGGCTTCGATCCGGTGGAGGGCGAACTGGTGGCGATCGACCGCGACGGCATCACCATCCGTCGCGACGACGCCGTGATCGGCACCGTCCACGTCCATTTCCCGCGCGAGGGTTTTGCGATTCGCCCGGCGATCGGACAGTGAGGCGCGATGCTGGAAGCAACGTCGCATCA
>JBDHSX010000258.1:0-3992 GCA_039808365.1 Xanthobacteraceae bacterium
TGATTGTTGATCGCCTCGATCAGCGGCCATGAACTCGGCATGGCGCTGATGACATCCTTGATGAGGCTGAAATAGGCCGGGTGGTGCGCCATCGGATCCGGCGCGAGATACATCAGCTGCACCGCGAGGTAGATCAGCTTGGCGGGCGTGTCGGCGGTCGCGGGCGTCAGGATGTCCTTCTCGCGCAGGATCGGAATGCGGTCGCCCTCGATCAGGAGCCGGGCGCGCTGGTCGGTGTTGGTGACGACGCAAGCGCCGATGATGATCCGCTCGTGCGGACGAAGCTCGACCTTCAGCGCCATGCCGCCCTCCTGTCGTGTCGCGAGACGATCCGGCATCGTTCCCGATCGTGATTAACAGGAGGTTAATGCCGAAGGCGGGGTTTTCGGCACGACTGAAAGCCTCCGGTAACCATATCTAAACGGGAACCGGCGTAGAGTCGCGCGTGTCCGCGTGTCGCGGAAAACCCCATTGAGGTCGTGTATGTCCAACGCCGCTTCCGCCTATGCCCGCACGTCGCAAACCACCGCATCCCCCCGCGAGATCGAGGCGCAGGCGCTCCTGAAGGCGGCCCGGCAACTGCAAGCGGTTCAGGCCAACTGGGCCGGACCCGACAAGAGCATGCACGACGCGCTGTTGTTCAATCGCCGCCTGTGGTCGATCTTCATGGGCGCGGTCGAGAGCAGCGACAGCGAGCAGACGCTGGAAATCCGCCAGAACATCACCAATATCGGCATCTTCGTGCTGAAGCAGACGGTGGAGATGCAGACCAATCCGGATCCCGCGAAACTGAAGTCGCTGATCGATATCAACTGCAACATCGCCGCCGGCCTGTCCGGCCGCGCCTGACGCAAGCCCCGCCATGGCCGACATCTGGAACATCATCTCGTCGAACTACGTCACGGTCGGCGGCGCGGTGCCGTCGAATTCGAAATACGTGGCGGTCGATCCGGCGAGCTACGAGGGAAGCTGGAAGGGCAAATACGCCAACGGCACCGCGTTCGAGGTCGCGGTGTCGAACGTCCACGGCTTCCGTGCCAAGGTGAAATACACCAGCGGCGCCACGGTGAAGTATCAGGAGGTGCTGATCCGCGACAGCGCGTTCCGGATCGGCGATTCCAAATTCATGCTGACCGGAACCGACAAGGCGCTGGTCGCCACCGTGGCGACCAATCCGGTCACCGGCGTCTCGACCCTGGAAAAGGCCCAGGCGACGCGGGGGTGACGTTTCGCGTCCCGGGCGCGATGCCGCGTGGAAGACGATTTCCGTGGTGCGCCCGTATCGGTGAGTTGATCTTTCGACCGGCTCTTTCACGCCGTCCTGTCGGCGACGGGCTCGCGCAACGGGTCGTCGTTGAGCAGATCCATTGCGCGGAAATAGGCGCGGCGGCGCAGCAGGGCGTCGTCGGGAAACTGCCGCACCACGACGCGGCTGCGGTCGTCGATCACCTGATGGACGAGGGTGGCGGCGTCGCGATCGAACACGGTCTGGCGCGACGTGCTTGCGTCGGATGACGCGCCGCGCGCCCGCGCCGACCGATCCATCGCGGTGACGGCCCGATCGGCGGGCAACAGTGTGGCGACGGCTTGGCGCGCGGCGGCGGGTTGCGCATGCGTGACCACGACCAGCGCGTTGGCCGGCTTGATGTTGAAATCCAAACCCATGGCGGCCTCCTGGCATCCATCGAGTCAAATCCCAACCCCTGTCCGTGACAAGCCTATCCGTCGCCCTTCAACATTGCGTTAGGAAACACGATGAAGGCGCGGCTTCGATCCTTGCGATGGTTTGATTCAAATGCGGGGCCGAAACCTCGTCATTGCGAGGCGCGTGAGCGACGAAGCAATCCCGAGAGCCACAGAGCGAGGACTGGATTGTTTCGCGGAGCCTGCGCTCGGACAGTGCGAAGCACTGATCCGGGTGCTCGCAATGACGAAGACCGTCGTCATTGCTAAGAACGCAAGATCCGACGCGATACGTCGCCCCGCAACCGTCATTGCGAGGAGTGAAGCGACGAAGCAATCCAGTCTTTCTTCGTCACTTCTGGATTACTTCACTCTGCTCGCAATGACGATGCTTTTGGGGTCTACAGCGAGCGGCTGATGGCGAGCGGGGCGGCTTGGCGCGGGCCGGGGGCGGCGCGCTGGCCGCTGGCGGTGTAGGTCTGCGGCATGGCTCTGCGCTGCACTTCGCTGTTGACGCCGCGCACCACGCCCTCGGAGACGGCGTGGGCGGTGGCGAGCACCGTGAGGTTGACTTGCAGCATGGCGCGGAAGGTTTCGTGCTGGCGTTGCAGGCTCGCCACGAGATCCGGCGCGATGGCGCGCAGGCGCGGCCCGTTCGCCTTCAGCGCCGAGATCAGGTTGACGTAGCGCCGCGCCAGCGCGGTCTTGTCGGCTTCCAGCGCCATGGCGTCACGAACGCGGCCGGCGCGCATCAGGTCGGTCTCGCGCTCGATCACGGCGAACAGCGCGGCCATCACCTCGGCCATCTCGGTGGCGAGCGGTTGCGGATCGAGTGACGGGGCGGGCGCGGGAGGCGGCATGGCGGGTCCTTCGGTTATTCGGCGGCCTGTTGCAGGATCAACGTGCGATAGACGTCGCTGGCGATGCCGAGGCCGCCGGCCTTGGCGAATGATTGGGCGTATTGCTCGGTCTGCATCGCGCGCCACACGCCGGCGCCGGGGCCGTCGCCGAACGGGCCGTCGCCCTTCAGGCCGTCGGTCATCTGCGAGAACATCGCGTTGACGAACATCGCCTCGAAATCCTGCGCGGTCGATTGCGCCTTGGCCTGCGCCTGCGGCGAGACGCGCGCCAGCGCCTGCGTGAACGCGATGTCGCGGGTCGGGTGGATGTTGGCGCGGGCGGCGGCGGCGAGGGTCTGCATCACATCACCTCGATGTCGGCCTGGATCGCGCCGGCGGCCTTGATCGCCTGAAGGATGCTGATGAGATCGCGCGGGCCGATGCCGAGGCCGTTGAGGCCGTCGACCAGCTGCTGCAACGACACGCCGGATTTCACCAGTGCCAGCTTGCGGCCGTCCTCCTGCACGCCGACGCGGGTGTTGGGCGTGACCACGGTGCGGCCGCGCCCGAACGGCTGCGGCTGGCTGACCTGCGGGCTTTCGGAGATCGAGACGGTGAGGTTGCCCTGCGCCACCGCGACGGTGGCGACGCGCACGTCGCGGCCCATGACGATGATGCCGGAGCGCTCGTCGATGACGATCTTGGCGCTGAGATCCGGCTCCACCTGCAACTGCTCGATCTCGGTGAGGAAGGCGACCGCGTTGCCCTTGAACTGCGGCGGGATCCGCAGTTGCACGGTGGAGGGGTCGATCGGCTCGGCGGAGTTGACGCCGAGATAGTCGTTGATCGCGGCGGCGATGCGCTTGGCGGTGGTGAAATCGCCGTTGCGCAGGGCCAGGCGGACATGGGGCATGCGGTTCAGCGCGAATTCGATCTCGCGCTCGATGATCGCGCCGTTGGCGATGCGGCCGACGGTGGGCACGCCGCGGGTGATGCTGGCGGCGGCGCCTTCGGCGGAAAAGCCGCCGATGGCCAGCGACCCCTGGGCCACGGCGTAGACGTTGCCGTCGGCGCCGAGCAGGGAGGTGACCAGCAGGGTGCCGCCTTGCAGGCTCTTGGCGTCGCCCAGCGCCGAAACGGTGACGTCGATCCGCGTGCCCTGGGTGCCGAAGGCGGGCAGGTTGCCGGTGACCATTACCGCGGCGACGTTGCCGGTGCGGATGGTGGTGCCGCGGATATTGACGCCCATCCGTTCCAGCATCGCCTGCAGCGACTGCTTGGTGAAGGGAATGTTGTTGAGGGTGTCGCCGGTGCCGTTGAGGCCGACCACCAGGCCGTAGCCGATCAACTGGTTCTGGCGCACGCCCTCGATATTGGCGAGGTCCTTGATGCGGGAGGTGGCGAAGGCCGCCGTCGCCGGCCACGCCACGCCAAGCGCCAGCAGCGCCACGCCGACCGCATGGACCAAGG
>JBDHSX010000259.1:0-3989 GCA_039808365.1 Xanthobacteraceae bacterium
ACGCCTCATCAGACATCGCATGCGGCCTTGATGGCGCTGGAAGCGGCCGCCGCCTCGGCGCGGGGCGGCTTCGCCTGCGTGTTCTCGACATCGGATGAATACGAGTCGGCGCTGATCACCGAGCGGCGGGCGCAGGGGCGTTATGCCCGGTCGCGCCGTAATTGGCCGTTGGCCGCCATGGCCGGCCTGGCGTTGATCGTCGTGGCCGGCGCGGTCTGGATGTTCTGAAGCGATCCGGCTTCAACCCGCGGCGAGATTGCGATAGACCGATGGCTCCCGACTTGTTTTATTTGACGCGTTTTCTTCTTGCGAACCGGTATCCACTTCGCTCGAAAACGCTATGGGAGAGGCCATCGTCATCATGATCACTGAAATCGCCCAGATCGAAATCAAGCCGGGTTCCGAGGCCGACTTCGAGGCCGCCGTCGGCAAGGCGCGCGCCGAATTCGGCGCATCGAAAGGCTTTCACGGTTTCGAACTGCATCGTTCCATTGAGAAACCCCAGCGCTATCGCCTGATGGTGAAATGGGCGACGCTGGAAAATCATACGGTGGATTTTCGCGGCTCCCCGCAATTCGCCGCATGGCGCGCGCTGGTCGGATCCTATTTTGCCTCGGCGCCCGAGGTCGAGCACACCGAGACGGTGGTGACCGCCGCCGGCTGACGATTTAGGCGGTCGCCGTCTGGTCCGGCCACAGGTGGTTCAGCACCACCTTGACGATGGCGATCAGCGGCAGCGCCAGCGCCAGTCCCCATAGCCCGAACAGCACGCCGAGAAAAATCTGCGCGGCGAACAGGGTTGCCGGCGGAATGCTGATGGCATGGCGCTGGATTAGCGGCGTCAGCACGTTGCCTTCAAGAAACTGCACGGCGAGATAAAGCCCGAAGGCGCTGATGATCGCCGTCCAGCCGGAGCCGAGGCTCGCCAGCACGATCAGGCCGCCGGCGAGAATGGCGCCGACATTCGGGATGAACGTCAGAAGCCCGGTCAGGAAGCCGAGCACCAGCGCGCCGGGGATGCCGATCAGCGTGAGGCCGATCCAGGTCAGCAGGAAAAGGATGGTCATGGTGGCCATCTGGCCGAGCAGCCAGCGCCGCAGCGTCTCGCTGATGTCGTCGATCAGTTTCGCGGCCTCTGGCAGGCGTTGCCGTGGCACGAAGCGCAAGATGCCGTCGCGATAGAGTTTCGGCTGCGCCGCCAGCAGCAGGCCGAGGAAGATCACCACGAAGAAATTGCCGACGCCTTCGAAGACGCCCGCGAGAATCCGGAAGGTCTGGCTGACGATCGCTCCGGTCCCCGAGGCGATGGCGCCGGCATCCGGCAGTTTCGGGCCGCGCGACGGCGGGGCCGGCGTCTCCCCGGCGGTCGTGGCGTCCGGCGCCGCCGCCTTGGTGGATCCCAGATTGAGGAAACTGGTGTCGATGCCCTGCTTCTCAAGGAAATCCTTGGCGTTGCCAAGTTGCGCGCGGATCGTCGAACTCAGCGCCGTGGCCTGCTGGGCGATGGTGGCGCCGCCGAGGATCGCGACGCCGGACAACAGCCCGGTGAACAGGACGCAGACGATTACCAGCCGCAGCGCGGCATTGCCGCCCATCAGGCGGCGCAGCAGGTCGGCCATGGCGCTGAGGAATACGCCGAACAGGATGCCAGCGAACAGCAGGAACAGGGTCGCGGCGGAATACCAGGCCAGAGCAAGCACCGCCGCGAAGGCGACGATACCAATGCCGCCGAGGGCGATCTGCCGCGCCAGACCGGCATGGACGACGGACGGCTTTTCCATCTGGGTGGACAATGTAATCCCCTGGCCGTTCAGCTATGACGCTTCATATTTGACCGAAACGCCCCTGAATGTCATTGCTGGGCATAACCGTTCGAAGAACGGCGTCGCTTTCGCTCGCTTATGCCCCGACAATCCATCACTTTTCAAAAAGATGGATGCGCGGATCAAGTCCGCGCATGACGGCGGATAGTTCCGTCAAAAGCGGCAAGCCTTAACGCACTTTCCCGTCGATTCGATCCGCGATCAAATGAAAAGGCGCCCTTGCAGGCGCCTTTCGATGTCGATCGCGGCCGGACGGACCGGCGACGCGCGGCTTACAGCGAGTAGTACATCTCGAACTCGGCCGGGTGCGGGGTCATCTCGTAGCGCATCACCTCGGTCATCTTCAGTTCGATGAAGCTGTCGATGAAGTCGTCGTCGAACACGCCGCCGGCCTTCAGGAAGGCGCGGTCCTTGTCGAGGCTTTCCAGCGCCTCGCGCAAGCTGCCACACACCGTCGGGATCTGCTTCAGCTCCTCGCGCGGCAGGTCATAGAGGTCCTTGTCCATCGCCGGACCTGGATCGATCTTGTTCTTGATGCCGTCGAGCCCGGCCATCAGCATCGCGGCGAAGGCGAGATAGGGATTGGCCATCGGATCGGGGAAGCGGACCTCGACGCGCTTGGCCTTGGGCGAGGTGGTGTAGGGGATGCGGCAGGAGGCCGAGCGGTTGCGGGCCGAGTAGGCCAGCAGCACCGGGGCCTCATAGCCCGGCACCAGGCGCTTGTAGGAGTTGGTCGAGGGATTGGTGAAGGCGTTGAGCGCCTTGGCGTGCTTGATGATGCCGCCGATGTAGTGGAGGCAGTTTTCCGACAGGTCGGCGTATTTGTTGCCGGCGAAGGTCGGCTTGCCGTCCTTCCAGATCGATTGATGCACGTGCATGCCCGAGCCGTTGTCGCCGAACACCGGCTTCGGCATGAAGGTGGCGGTCTTGCCGTAGATGTGCGCGACCTGATGGATGCAGTATTTATAAACCTGCATCTGGTCGGCCATGTAGGTCAGCGTGTCGAACTTCATGCCGAGTTCGTGCTGGGCGGACGCCACCTCGTGATGGTGCTTTTCGACCTTGACGCCCATGCGCGCCATCGAGCCGAGCATTTCCGAGCGCATATCCTGGAGTGAATCCTGCGGCGGCACCGGAAAGTAGCCGCCCTTGGTGGCGATGCGGTGGCCGAGGTTGCCGCCCTCGTACTGCGTGTCCGAGTTGGTCGGCAGTTCGGCGGCGTCGAGGCGGAAGCCGGTGTTGTAGGGGGTGGCGCTGTAGCGCACGTCGTCGAATACGAAGAACTCAGCCTCAGGGCCGACATAGACGGCGTCGCCAACGCCCATCGACTTCACCATGGCCTCGGCCTTCTTGGCGATGCCGCGCGGGTCGCGGTTGTAGGGCTCGCCGGTGGTCGGCTCCAGCACGTCGCAGATGATGACCATGGTGGTCTCGGCGAAGAACGGATCGATCGACGCGGTCGCGGGGTCCGGCATCAGGCACATGTCGGACTCGTTGATCGCCTTCCAGCCGGCGATCGAGGAGCCGTCGAACATGGTGCCCTCGGCGAAGATGTCCTCGTCGATCATCGTGACGTCGAAGGTGACGTGCTGCCACTTGCCGCGCGGATCGGTGAAACGCAGATCGACATACTTCACGTCGTTGTCCTTGATGGACTTCAGGACTTCCTGGGCAGTGGTCATGGATTCCTCATGATATGATGTTCAACGAATTCGGTTGTGCGCGCGGCGCGCGGACAGCGCGGTGGAGTGGGGCGAACGGTCAGATGGCGTCGGTGCCGGTTTCTCCGGTGCGGATGCGGATGGCCTCCTCGATGTTGGACACGAAAATCTTGCCGTCGCCGATGCGGCCGGTCTGGGCCGCGCGGCGGATCGCCTCGATGGCCTTCTCCACCAGCTCGTCACCGATGACGATCTCGATCTTCACCTTCGGCAGGAAATCGACGATATACTCCGCGCCGCGATACAGTTCGGCGTGGCCCTTCTGCCGGCCGAAACCCTTGGCCTCGGTGACCGTGATGCCTTGCAGGCCGACCTCCTGAAGGGCTTCCTTCACCTCGTCGAGCTTGAATGGTTTGATGATGGCTTCGATCTTTTTCACTAAATCTCTCCCGGCGCTTCAGGTCCTTCGGGTCACGGACATTGGGG
The DNA here is from genome assembly GCA_039808365.1 of Xanthobacteraceae bacterium. GTDB lineage: Bacteria > Pseudomonadota > Alphaproteobacteria > Rhizobiales > Xanthobacteraceae > 62-47. Next base: position 3,971 of record JBDHSX010000259.1, read on the forward strand.
CGATGGTCGTTGCGGGCGC
>JBDHSX010000260.1:0-3929 GCA_039808365.1 Xanthobacteraceae bacterium
CCGCCTGACCGTCAACGGCGTAACTCACGACATCGCGGCGGCGGCGGACACGCCGCTGCTCTATATCCTGCGCAACGATCTCGAATTGAACGGGCCGAAATACGGCTGCGGGCTCGGCGAGTGCGGCGCCTGCACGGTGATCGTCGATGGTGTCGCGGCGCGGTCGTGCGTGCTGCCGCTGTCGGCCTGCGCGGGGCGCAGCATCACCACGCTGGAAGGCTTAAGCTCGCGCGAGCGGCCCGACCCATTGCAGGCGGCGTTCGTCACGCATCAGGCGGCGCAGTGCGGCTATTGCCTGAACGGCATGATCATGACCGCGAAGGCGCTGCTGCTGCGCAATCCGCATCCCACCGAGCAGGACATCAGGCAGGCGTTGCGCTACAATCTCTGCCGCTGCGGCACCCATGTGGAGATCCTCGCCGCGGTGATGGCGGCGGCGGGAGGCGCTGCCGATGCGACGCAGTGACGCCGCCGGTCCCGCGACGACCACGCTTGAGGCCGGATCGCTGTCGATCGTGCGCGGCACCCCGAACGATCCGGCGGGCGCGGGCTTCGAGATCTACATCGTCATCGACGCCGGCGGCCAGGTGTTCGCCTATAACGGCCATGTCGATCTCGGCACCGGCATCCGCACCGCGCTGACGCAGATCGTCGCGGAAGAACTCGACGTGCGGCTTGAGCGCGTCACCATGGTGCTCGGCGACACGACGAAAACGCCCAACCAGGGCCCGACCATCGCCAGCGAAACCATCCAGATCACCGCCGTGCCGCTGCGCAACGCGGCGGCGCAGGCGCGGCATTATCTGTTGGCGCGCGCCGCCGAACAGCTCGACCAGCCGGTCGATACGCTCACCATCGAGGACGGCCTGATCCGCGCGCGGAACAATCACAGCGTCAGCTACGCCGAACTGGTGGCGGGCAGGACGGTGCGCCTCGAACTTGACGACAATGTCGTCGTGAAGAAAGCGGATACTTACAAGATCGTCGGCCGCGCCATTCCTCGCCTCGAAATTCCGGCGATGACCACCGGCGAGATGATCTATGTCCACGACGTGCGCGTGCCCGGCATGCTGCACGGCCGCGTGGTGCGCCCGCCCTATGCCGGCGTCGATGCCGGCGATTTCGTCGGCACCAGCCTGATCGCGGTGGATGAAAGTTCGGTGGCGGACATTCCCGGCCTCGTCGCCGTGGTGCGCATCGGCGATTTCGTCGGCGTGGTCGCCGAGCGCGAGGAAAACGCGATCCGCGCCGCCGGCCGGTTGAAGCTGACATGGAAGCCGGTGCCGACCCTGCCGGACCTCAAAGACATCGCCACCGCGTTGCGCGCCAACCCGAGCACGCCGCGAATTTTACGCGACACCGGCGACGTCGACGCCGCGCTGGCCAAGGCGGCGACGCCGATGCCGCGCACTTACGTCTGGCCCTATCATATCCACGGCTCGATCGGCCCGTCGTGTTCGGTCGCGGAGTATGGCGACGGGGCCTTGCGGGTGTGGACCGGCTCGCAGAACCCGCACAATCTGCGCGCCGACCTCGCCAGGCTGATGGCGCTGCCGGAAGCCAAGATCGACGTGATCCGGCTGGAAGCCGCCGGCTGCTACGGCCGCAACGGCGCCGACGACGTCAGCGCCGACGCCGCGCTGCTGTCGCGCGCGGTCGGCCGCCCGGTGCGGGTGCAGCTCACCCGCGAGCAGGAACATGCGTGGGACCCCAAGGGCACCGGGCAGTTGATGGAAGTGAACGGCGGGCTCGACGCCGATGGCGCGCCGGCCGCCTATGACTTCGCCACCCGCTATCCCTCCAACGCCGCGCCGACGCTGGCGCTGCTGCTCACCGGCGCGGTGCCGCCGGTCGCCGCGACCTTGCAGATGGGCGACCGCACCGCGATTCCGCCTTACGATTACCCGGCGATGCGCGTGGTCGCCCATGACATGGCCCCGATCGTGCGCGCCTCGTGGTTTCGCGGCGTCTCGGCGCTGCCCAACACTTTCGCGCATGAATCCTATATCGACGAACTCGCGACCGCAGCCGGCGTCGATCCGATCGAATATCGGCTGCGCTACCTGAAGGACGAACGGGCGGCGAAACTGGTGCGCGAGGTGGCGGAGCGCGCGAAGTGGCAGCCGCGCCCGGCATGGACGCCGAAAGAGCCTGACGGCGACGTGGTGCGCGGCCGCGGCTTCGCCTACGCCGTCTATATCCACGGCCCGTTTCCCGGCAAGGCGGCGGCGTGGTCGGCCTGGGTCGCCGACGTCGCCGTCAACAAGGCGACCGGCGACGTCGCGGTGACCCATGTGACGGTCGGGCAGGACTCCGGCCTCGTCATCAATCCCGATGGCGTGCGGCACCAGATCCACGGCAACGTCATCCAGTCCACCAGCCGCGCGCTGATGGAGGAGGTGACGTTCGAGCCCTCGGCGGTGGCGAGCCGCGAATGGGGCGGCTATCCGATCATCACTTTCCCGGACGTGCCGAAGATCGACGTGCTGATTGTCGAGCGGCCGGATCAGCCGCCGCTCGGGGTCGGCGAATCCGCCTCGGTGCCGAGCGCCGCCGCCATCGCCAACGCCATTTTTGACGCGACCGGCGTGCGCTTCAGGGAGTTGCCGTTCACGCCGGAGCGGATTCGCGCCGGACTATTGGCGGCGGAAGAAAGGACAAAGCCCGCCTCACCGTTGAAGAAGCGGGGGTTTTGGGCCGGGCTCGCGGCGCTGTGCACGGCGGTCGCGGGCCTGATCGTCACCGCCTCGCCATGGCGGCCGGCGATCGCGCCGATCGCGCCGCCGGATATCTCGACCTACTCGGCGGCGACCATCGCGCGCGGCGCGCAACTCGCGGCGCTCGGCGACTGCGCGGTGTGCCACACCGCCGACGGCGGCATCGTCAACGCCGGCGGGCGGGCGCTGGAGACGCCGTTCGGCACCGTCATCAGCACCAACATCACCCCGGATGTCGCAACCGGCATCGGCGCGTGGTCGTATCCGGCGTTCGAGCGCGCGATGCGCCAGGGCATCCACCGCGACGGCCGCCATCTCTATCCGGCCTTTCCCTACAATCATTTCGCCAAAACCAGCGAAGCGGATTTGCAGGCGCTCTATGCCTACCTGATGGTGCAGGCACCTCAGCGGCAGAGCAATCCGGAGACAAAACTTGCCTTCCCGCTCAACCTGCGGCCGCTGCTGGCGGGATGGAATCTGCTGTTTCACTCGCCCGCCGCGTTCGCGGCCGATCCGGCTAAATCCGAGGTCTGGAATCGCGGCGCCTATCTGGTGGAGGGGCTGGGCCATTGCGGCGCCTGCCACACGCCGCGCAATATGTTCGGCGCGGAGAAGGCGGCGCTGAACCTCGCCGGCGGCATCGCCGAGGGCTGGACCGCGCCGCCGCTGACGGCGTTGTCGCATGCGCCGATTCCGTGGAGCGAGCAGGCGTTCTTCGACTATCTGCGCTCCGGCATCTCGCCGTTTCACGGCGTCGCGGCGGGGCCGATGGCGGCGGTGGTGAAGGAGCTTTCCGCGCTGCCGGACAGCGATATCCGCGCCATGGCGGTCTATCTCGCCTCGCTCAATCCGGCCCCGCCGACCCATGAGGCGCAGCAGGCGCTGGCGGCGCGGCTCGAAGCGATCACCAGCGCGACGCCGCGCGACACGTCGCGGCAGGGCGCGCGCATCTATGACGGCGCCTGCGCGGTGTGCCACGAGCCCGGCGGGCCGCAATGGTTCGGCAGCCGCCCGTCGCTGGCGCTCAACAGCAACCTGCATGGCGCCTCGCCCGACAATCTCGCCCGCGTCATCGTCGAGGGCATCACCGACCCGGTGAACGGCGACCTCGGCGCGATGCCCGGCTTCGCCCATAGCCTCAACGACCAGCAACTGACCGAGTTGATCCGCTACCTGCGCGCGCGCTTCGCCCCCGACAAACCGGCATGGCAC
>JBDHSX010000261.1:0-3899 GCA_039808365.1 Xanthobacteraceae bacterium
ATCGCGCAGGCGATGCGGTAAAGGGTTGCCATGTCCCGGTTCTGCGCAGCGTCATTTCGTGCCGCAGCGCGCCCGGGAAACGCGAGAGGCGACCTTTCAAACGATTCGCGAAATGTCGCACGCGGAATCAGACAATTCCGGCGGCGTCCTCGCGCAGGCGAGGACCCATAACCGCTGGCATTTGCCGGTTTAAAGAACCTCGCCCTGGTTGATTGAGCCGAACCGCTGCGGCGTATGGGTCCCCGCCCGCGCGGGGACGACGGTTTTCGTGTTGCGGGTCTCCGCGCAAAACCAACGCAAAACCAACGCCCGGATCATACCCTCCGCAGTTCACGCATGTCCCGCCGCCGTCGACAGCGTGCCGGGATCGATGCCGATCTTGCGCAGGGCGCGGCCGTATTTCTCCTCGACGTCGGCGCCGAACACCAGATCGGCATCGGCCGGACAATGCAGCCAGCCATTGTCCTGGATCTCGCTTTCGAGTTGCCCCGGCGCCCAGCCGGCATAGCCGAGCGCGAGAATGGCGTGGCGCGGGCCGTGGCCGGCGGCGATCGCCTTGAGGATATCGAGCGTCGCGGTGAGGCAGATGTCGCCGTCGATCGGCAGCGTCGCCTCCTTGATGAAGAAATCGCTGGAATGCAGCACGAAGCCGCGCCCGGTCTCGACCGGGCCGCCCTTCATCACCTTCATGGCCTCGGCGGTCTGCGGCAGCTTGATCTGGTCCGCCTCCGGAATGATGCGCAACTGCACCAGCAACTCGGAGAAGTCGATGCTGCCGGCCGGACGATTGACGATGATGCCCATCGCGCCTTCGGCGGAATGCGCGCACAGATAGATCACCGAGCGGGCGAAACGCTCGTCCGCCATCACCGGCATCGCCACCAGCAACTGGCCGTCGAGATAGCCGCCGGCGGCCTGCCCGGCTTCCAAATCTTCGGTTCCAGTTGCCTTGCGGATGCCGACTTTCGGTGTTTTGCTGCCGGAACTCATGGCTATCTGACCTCGCCTGCCTGTTATCCTGATATTGGACGCCGTGGCTGTCAATCAAGCCGCCCGCGACGGATGGATCACACGCAATTCAATGGTTCGTTCGACCGCATCCCGGTAAAGACGTCACATGATCGCAATGGTTCCCGCTCGTTCCGTGTCCGCCAGTTTCTTTCATGTCCGCGCTGTCATCGGCTTCGCCGCACTGTGCGTCGCCGGCGCGACGCTGACCGGGGCGCAGGCGCGGGCGCAGGATGCGTCGCCATGGGCGCAGGACAGCCATTCGGCGGTCCGCCTGCTGGCCGGATCGCGCAGCGGCGCGGTGCTGCTCGGCGGCGTCGCGTTCCGGTTGCAACCGGGCTGGAAAACCTATTGGCGGATGCCCGGCGATTCCGGCGTGCCGCCGCGATTCGATTTCTCCGGATCGGACAATATCGAGGCGGTGACGGTGCTATGGCCGGCGCCGCGGCCGTTTCCCGACGGCGCGGGCGGCACCTCGCTCGGCTACAAGGAGCAGGTGGTGCTGCCGCTGCGCATCGCGCTGAAGGCCGCCGACAAGCCGGCGGTGCTGCGCATGAATCTCAGCTACGCGGTTTGCGACAAGCTGTGCGTGCCGGTGGAGGCGAAAGTCGAATTGCCGCTCTCCAGCGTCGCCAGCACCGAGGACGCCACGCTGTCCGCCGCGCTCGACGCGGTGCCGAAGCCGGCCAATGTCGGCGATCCGCTGCCGCTGACCATTGTCGACGTCCGCCGCGACGGCGCCCTCGACGTCATCGTCGACGTCGCCGCCAACGACGTCGACGATCCCAATCTCTTTGTCGAGGGGCCGACGCCGGAATGGTCGCTGCCGCTGCCGAAACGGATCGACGCCGACGCGCCCGGCCTCAAGCGCTTCAGTTTCGCGCTCGACGGGCTGCCCGCCGGCGCCAGGCCGGACGGCGCGGCGCTGAAATTCACCCTGGTCGGCGGCAGCCGCGCCTACGAATTCAACGTCAACTTGCCGTAGACGCGCCCCCAAACCGTCCTTGCGAGCGAAGCGAAACGATCCAATCTTCGCGCGCCTTGCAATGACGATTCAAACAGGCTCCATTCGCCGCCGCCGCGCGATGGCAAGCAGCGCGGCGATATCGAGATGGGCGTCGAGATGATCGGCCAGCGCCTCCAGCGCGGCCTCGACCCGCGCCTCGTAGGCGAGCGACGACGCCGCCCCCAGCCCCTTCAGCCACGCGGCGCGGAAGACGTCGCTGGAAAACAATCCATGCAGATAGGTGCCCTGCACCCTTCCGTCGCGCGAGGTGGCGCCGTCGCGACGATCGCCGATCCGCAGCATCGGCCGCGCGCCATCCGGCCCCTCGCTGCGGCCGAGATGGATCTCGTAGCCTTCGACCGGCAGGCCGCTCGCGCAATGGACGGCTTGCGTCAGCGTGGTGGATTTGTCGCCGTGCATCACGGTGTCGATATCGAGCAGGCCCAATCCGTCAACGGTGCCCGGCACGCCGTCGCGTCCGTCGGGATCGGCGATCGATCGCCCCAGCATCTGATAGCCGCCGCATAATCCCAGCACATGGCCGCCGCGCCGGACATGCGCCGCGATGTCGATATCCCAGCCCTGCGCGCGCAGGAAAGCGAGATCGCCCAGCGTCGATTTGCTGCCGGGCAGGATGATCACGCGCGCTTCGGCGGGGATCGGCTCGCCCGGCCGCACGAAACGCAAGGCGACGCCGGGCTCCATCGCCAGCGGATCGAGATCGTCGAAATTGGCGATGCGCGCCAGCATCGGCACCGCGATCACGCAAGCCGCCTCGCGCGCGGCGCTGTCTTCAAGATCGAGCGCGTCCTCGGCCGGCAGCCACGCCGCTTGCGGCAGCCACGGCACCACGCCGAGCGACGGCCAGCCGGTCATCCGCGTCACCGCCGCGAGCCCGGCGTCGAACAGCCGCGCCTCGCCGCGAAACTTGTTGATGAGGAAGCCATGAATGCGCGCGCGCTCCTCGGCCTCCAGCACCGCGTGGGTGCCGACCAGGCTGGCGATGACGCCGCCGCGATCGATGTCGCCCGCCAGCACCACCGGCACATCGGCGGCGCACGCAAATCCCATGTTGGCGATGTCGCCCCGGCGCAGGTTGATCTCGGCCGGACTTCCCGCGCCTTCCACCAGCACGATGTCGGCGTCCCGCGCGAGATGCGCGAAACTGTCCAGCACCAGCGGCAGCAGGTCGTGCTTCTTGTCGAGAAAATTTTCCGCGCGCAAGGTGCCCATGCGTCGGCCGCGCACGATCACCTGCGCGCCGGTGTCGGTTTCCGGCTTCAGCAGCACCGGATTCATGTGGACGCTCGGCGGCCGCCGCGCCGCGCGCGCCTGCACGGCCTGAGCGCGGCCGATCTCGCCGCCATCCACCGCGATCGCCGCATTGTTGGACATATTCTGCGGCTTGAACGGCGCGACCCGCAACCCGCGCCGCGTCAGCGCCCGCGCCAGGCCCGCGACCAAGGTCGACTTGCCGGCGTTGGAGCCGGTGGCCTGGATCATCAGCGCGGGGGTGGCGGTCATGGCGTATTTGTCACGATATCGTTTTCGTCATTGCGAGCACTCGGATCGGCGCTTCGCGCCGTCCGGGCACAGGCTCCGCGAAGCAATCCAGGGCGGCGAAGCAAGGACTGGATTGCTTCGTCGCTTCGCTCCTCGCAATGACGGCGGAGGGTAAGCAATGAGGGTGGAGAGACGGTGCGGAAACGGTGGGAAGACGGCGCGGATGGAGAGGCTCCGTCATGATGTGCTCCCGCGTTTCAGCCACAGCGGCAGGCCGGCGGCAATGAAGGCGACGTCGGCAACAGCCGCCGCGATGCTCTGGTTGAGCCGCCCCTGCGCGTCGCGGAAGGCGCGGCCCAGCGGCGTCTCGGGGACGAGGCCG
>JBDHSX010000262.1:0-3893 GCA_039808365.1 Xanthobacteraceae bacterium
GGTGATGACGGTGGCGCCCCAGAAGCTCATCTGGCCCCACGGCAGCACGTAGCCCATGAAGCCGGTGGCCATCATCAAGAGGTAGATGATGACGCCGAGGATCCACAGCACCTCGCGCGGCGCCTTGTACGACCCGTAATAGAGGCCGCGGAACATGTGGATGTAGACCGCGATGAAGAACATCGACGCGCCGGCGGCGTGCATGTTGCGCAGCAGCCAGCCGAAGTTGACGTCACGGACGATCGCCTCGACCGAATTGAAGGCCATGTCGACGTGCGGCGTGTAGTGCATCGCCAGGATGACGCCGGTGACGATCTGAAGCGCCAGCATCATCGAGAGGATGCCGCCGAAGGTCCACCAGTAGTTCAGGTTGCGCGGTGTCGGATAGGCCACGAACGAGGAATGGACGAGGCCGCCGATCGGCAGGCGCGTTTCCAGCCATTTCATGAAGCCGTTTTGTGGCTGGTAGGTCGAGGGTCCGCTCATGATGCGATCCTAGAAATTATGCGGCAACGCTGTTGACGAGGCTACGAGACGGCGCGCGGGCGCGGGCGTCAGCCAATCTGAATCTTGGTGTCGGAAAGGAAACTGTAGGGGGGGACCGGCAGGTTGGCCGGGGCGGGCCCCTGCCGGATGCGGCCGGATGAGTCGTATTGCGACCCGTGGCAGGGGCAGAAGAAGCCGTCGTAATTGCCCTCGTGGGCGAGCGGGACGCAACCGAGATGGGTGCAGATGCCGATCACCACCAGCCAGTTGTCATGGCCTTCCTTGACGCGCGCCTGATCGGATTGCGGATCGGGCAGGCTCGCGACCGGGACCGCCCGCGCCTCGTCGATCTGCTTCTGGGTGCGGTTCATGATGTAGATCGGCTTGCCGCGCCAGAACACCTTGATGTCCTGCCCCACGGCGATCGGAGACAGGTCGACCTCGATCGGCGCGCCGGCCGCGATGGTCGAGGCATCCGGGTTCATCTGTGAAATCAGCGGCCAAATGAAAGCGGCCGTGCCGACCGCGGCAAAGGCCCCCGTGGCCACGTAAAGGAAATCACGGCGTGTCGGTTCCGCCGAAGACGCTGTCGTCACGATTCCAAACCCTTTCTCTCCTGCAACCAGCCCCCGATCCCGGAAGGCGCCGCGAAGCGGCGGGGACGGACTGCCGGCGCCCGCGGCCCCCGCGGCGGCAGAATGACCGTCTCCGCCGCCGAACAGGCGGCACAGACAGTCCAGAATCGTTCTATTGGCACCCTTGCCGATGGAGCGCAAGCCCGCTATCGGCAAAGCCGCGTGCAATGCACGAAAACCGTGGGATCCGGCGGGTGATTTCCGCTGCTCCGACGACCCCCAACAGGACGGCGGCCCATGCAGATCGCGCTCTATCAGCCCGACATTCCGCAGAACACCGGAACGATTCTGCGGCTGTGCGCCTGCCTCGCGGTCGACGCCCATATCATCGAGCCGGCCGGCTTCCCGGTGTCGGACCGCCACTTCCGCCGCTCCGGCATGGATTACCTCGACCGGGTCCACCTCACCCGGCACGCCTCCTGGACCCAGTTCGAGGCCTGGCGCGCGCAGGCCGGGGGGCGGCTGGTGCTGTTCACCACCAAGGGCAGCCGCTGCTACCTTGATCATGGCTATGCGCCCACCGATATCCTGCTGTTCGGGCGGGAGAGCGCCGGCGTCCCGGACGCCGTCGCGGAGGCCGCCGACGCCCGGCTCAGGATCCCGATCGCTGAGGGCTTGCGCTCGCTCAACGTCGCCATGGCGGCGGCGATGGCGGTGGGCGAGGCGTTGCGCCAGACCGGCGCGGGCGTGCTGGAGAGTGGCCGGTGAGTTACGCCGTCAAGGAAATCTTCCTGACCCTGCAAGGCGAAGGCGCCCATGCCGGCCGCGCCGCGGTGTTCTGCCGCTTCGCCGGCTGCAACCTGTGGAGCGGCCGCGAGGAGGACCGGGCGGAGGCCGTCTGCACCTTCTGCGACACCGATTTCGTCGGCATGGACGGCACGCTCGGCGGGCGCTATGGCACGGCCTCCGAACTGGCCGACACCATCGCCGGGCAATGGGCCGGCGACGGCGAGAGCTACGTGGTGTTGACCGGGGGCGAGCCGCTGTTGCAGGTGGACGAGGCGCTGGTGGAAGCGTTGCACGCGCGAAACTTCACCATCGCCATCGAGACCAACGGCACGGTCGAGCCGCCGGACGGCATCGACTGGATCTGCGTCAGCCCGAAAGCCGGCGCGACCTTGCGAATTCGCAAAGGCCACGAACTCAAACTGGTCTATCCGCAGGCCGAGAACAAACCGGAGGATTTCGCGGATTTGGCTTTCGAGCGCTTCTCGTTGCAGCCGATGGATGGGCCGGATATCGCGGACAACACCGCGCGAGCGATCGACTACTGCCTGCGCCATCCGCGTTGGCGGCTGAGCGTGCAGACGCACAAGACATTGGGGATCAGGTAAGGCTAATCGTCATTGCGAGCACTCGGATCGGTGCTTCGCACCGTCCGAGCACAGGCTCCGCGAAGCAATCCAGAAAGCCACAGAGCAAGGACCGGATTGCTTCGTCGCTTCGCCCCTCGCAATGACGAAGGCGGGAGTTAAGTAGATATCATGTGGGAACTAACCAAGTCGTTTCATTTCGAGGCCGCGCACGCGCTGACGGGAACGACGCTGGGCGCGGCGAGCCAGGAAATCCACGGCCATTCCTTCCGCGCCGAGGTGGCGATTCGCGGCACGCCCGATCCGGCCACCGGCATGGTGATGGATCTCGGGCTCCTGGACCGCGCGCTCGGCGACATCCGCCAGACGCTCGATCACAAATTCCTCAACAACATCGAGGCGCTCGGCACGCCGACGCTGGAGAACCTGACCCGCTTCATCTGGGAGCGGGTGCAGCACGCCGGCCACGTCACCCGCGTCAGCGTCCATCGCGACAGTTGCCACGAGTCCTGCACTTATTACGGGCCGCAAGGTTAGTTCGTCATTATTCGTCATTGCGAGGAGGCGAAGCCGACGAAGCAATCCGGTCCTTGCTTCGTGGCCTTCTGGATTGCTTCGCGGAGCCTGTGCTCGGACGGTGCGAAGCACCGATCCGAGTGCTCGCAATGACGTGAGAAAGCAAGGAGCCGCGCATGGACGCTTCCCTCATCGATCAGCGCAAGGCCGCCGCCCGCGGCTGGTTCGAACAGTTGCGCAACGACATCTGCGCGGCGTTCGAGCGGCTTGAGGACGATGCGCCGGCGGCGCTCTATCCCGGCGCGGCGGGGCGCTTCGTCCGCACGCCGTGGGCGCGCGCCGACCACACCGGCCAACCCGGCGGCGGCGGGGTGATGGCGATGATGCACGGCCGGCTGTTCGAAAAGGTCGGCGTGCATTGCTCGACGGTGCACGGCGAATTCGCGCCGGAGTTTCGCGCGCAGATTCCGGGCGCGAGCGATGATCCGCGGTTCTGGGCCTCCGGCATCTCGCTGATCGCGCACATGCGCAATCCCAACGTGCCGGCGGTGCATATGAACACCCGCTTCGTGGTGACGACCAAGGCATGGTTCGGCGGCGGCGCCGATCTGACGCCGGTGCTCGACCGCCGCCGCACCCAGGACGATCCCGACACGCTGGCGTTTCATGCCGCGATGCAGGCGGCCTGCGACGCCCACGCGGCGATCGCGCCCTACGCCAAATACAAGACCTGGTGCGACGAGTATTTCTACCTGCCGCATCGCAAGGAGGCGCGCGGCATCGGCGGCATCTTCTACGACTGGCTGGAGTCGGGCGACTGGGACGCCGACTTCGCCTTCACCCAGGATGTCGGCCGCGCCTTCCTGAAGGTCTATCCCGAACTGGTGCGCCGCAACTTCGGGAGCGCATGGACGCAGGCCGACCGCGAGGAACAACTCATCCG
>JBDHSX010000263.1:0-3890 GCA_039808365.1 Xanthobacteraceae bacterium
CTCCGGCTGCCGGACCAGGACGCGAAGGCGCGCGAATACCACCGCTTCGTCGCCGACCTCAAGGTCGCGGCGGCCCATCTGCGCCGGCACGCCAACGCGGCGTGACTCGTTACTGAGCGCCTGAGCGACATGCAGTTTGTCGCGAGCGCATCACCACCGGCTCGTCCCTGCGCAGGCAGGGACCCATAACCCCGGCGCTCGCTGTGAGCGAGACTGCCCATCAAAGGGCACGAGCGCGACCGAAAATGAGACGTCATGCCCGCGAAGGCGGGCATCCAGTATTTCCGAAGCTCAAGGGTTACTGGATCGTCCGCCTTCGCGGACGATGACGCCGCATTTTTCAATCAGCCTCTCGGGATGACGCTTCCAGCCTCTCGGGGTGGCGCTTCAGGGCTCTGCCCTTACGCGCGTCATACCTCACGATGAGCCGTGGCGAACACCTCAGCCATGCCTCACGCCGCCGCCGCGCGGTTCACCGAGCCTTCGGCCAGCGCCGTCAGCGCGGTGTCGGTCTTCTTCTCCTGCTGAAGCGTTTCGTCGAGCAGCTTTGCTGCGTCCTTCATGCCGAGCTGGATCGCCCATTGCTTCAGGGTGCCGTAGCGGGACATTTCGTAATGCTCCACCGCCTGCGCCGCGGCGAGCAGGCCGGCGTCGAGCGCCTCGCAGCCCTTGTACTCGTCCATGATTTCGCTGCCCTCGTCGATAATGCCGAGGATGGCATCGCAGGTCTTGCCGCGGGCGGGCTTGCCGAGCAGTTCGAAAATCCGTTCGAGCCGGTCGACCTGACCTTCGGTTTCATCGTAATGCTTCTCGAACGCGGCGCGCAGCTTGTCGGAATGAGCGGCCTTCGCCATCTTCGGCAGCGCCTTCAGAATGTGCTTTTCGGCGAAATAGATATCCTTCAGCGTATCGAGGAACAGATCGTTGAGGTCCTTGTCCTTGGCGGGCATCGCGGGCTCCATGACATGAGGGAAGACGGGATGGAAACGCCATCCCGTGCGTCAACGTCATGTCGAACGCCTTGTTCCTGACGCCGCGCGCTTTGATGCGAACGCCGCAGCCGGGGCGCCTCACGCGGCCAGCGTGTGCTCGACCAGCTTCACCCAGTAGGACGCGCCGTAGACGATGGCCTCGTCGTTGAAGTTGTAGGCCGGATGATGCAGCCCGGCGCTGTCGCCGTTGCCGACGAAGATGAACGCGCCGGGCCGCGCTTCCAGCATGTAGGCGAAATCTTCCGCGCCCATCATCGGCGGCACGGTGTGGACATTGCCGGGCCCGGCGACGTCGCCGGCGATGCGCCGCGCGATCTCGGTCTGCTCGGGATGATTGACCGTCACCGGATAACCGCGCTCGTAAACGAGATCGATCCGCGCGCCGGTCTGCTGCGCCACGCCCGCCACCACCTCGCGCACGCGCCGTTCCACCAGGTCGCGCACCTCCGGCAGCAGCGTGCGCACGGTGCCCTTCAACTCGGCGATCTGCGGAATGACGTTGCGCGCGTTGCCGGCATGGAACTCGCAGATCGAAATCACCGCCGCTTCCAGCGGATCGACGGCGCGCGACACGATCGATTGCAGCGCGGTGACAAGTTGCGCGCCGGCCAGCACGGAATCGATGCACTTGTGCGGCCGCGCCGCGTGGCCGCCGAGCCCCTCGATGCGGATGTCGATGGCGTCGGTCGCCGCCATGATCGGCCCGACCCGCAGCGCGAACGCGCCCACCGGCAGGCCCGGCCCGTTGTGCATGCCATAGACCTGCTCGATCCGGAACCGCTCCATCAGGCCGTCCTTGATCATGGCGTCGGCCCCGGCGCCGCCCTCCTCCGCCGGCTGGAAGATCACCACCGCGTCGCCGGCGAAGTTGCGCGTCTCGGTCAGGTAGCGCGCCGCCCCCAGCAGCATCGCGGTGTGGCCGTCATGGCCGCAGGCGTGCATCTTGCCCGGCACCTTCGACGCATAGGGCAGATTGGTCTCCTCCTCGATCGGCAGTGCGTCCATGTCGGCGCGCAGCCCGATCACCTTGATCTCGCCGTCCGCGGCCGGCTTGCGGCCCTTGATGACGCCGACCACGCCGGTGCGCCCGAGCCCGGTCGCCACCTCGTCGCAGCCGAATTCGCGCAGGCGCTCCGCCACGAACGCCGCCGTGCCCTCGACGTCGTACATCAGTTCCGGATAGGCATGGAGATGCCGCCGCCACGCCATGATGTCCGGTTGCAGATCGGCGATACGATTGATGACGGGCATGACGAACCTCGAATGCAGCCGGCACGCGGGGGCACGTCCGGGGCGACAATCTAGCACGATGGCGCGATCCGCCAATATGGGCAAAAATTCCGCCGAATAGCTCATGTACAGGAGGCCGACGCGGCGCTATGGCATCCGTCAGGACAAGAAGAAAACGCGGTGGGACATGGTGAAACGGATCGAGGGCGAGTTCGATTACATCGTCGCGGGGGCGGGCACGGCCGGATGCGTCACCGCCAACCGCCTGAGCGAAAGCGGCAAGCACCGCGTGCTGATTCTGGAAGCCGGCGGCAACGACAACTGGATCTGGTTCCACATTCCGGTCGGCTACCTGTTCGCGATCGGCAATCCGCGCTCGGACTGGATGTTCAAGACCGAGCCCGAACCCGGCCTCAACGGCCGCGCGCTCAATTATCCGCGCGGCAAGGTGATCGGCGGATCGTCGGCGATCAACGCCATGATCTCGATGCGGGGACAGGCGGCGGACTACAACCACTGGCGCCAGCTCGGGCTGACCGGCTGGGGCTGGGACGACGTGCTGCCGGTGTTCAAGCGCCTCGAGGATCATTTCCTCGGCGACAGCGCGATCCATGGCGCCGGCGGTGGCTGGCGCATCGAGGCGCCGCGGCTGTCATGGGCGATCCTCGACGCCATCGGCGACGCCGCCGAGCAGATGGGCATCCCGCGCATCCCGGATTTCAACACCGGCGACAACGAGGGCGTCAGCTATTTTCACGTCAACCAGAAGCGCGGGCGGCGCTGGTCGGCGGCGCGCGGCTTTCTGAAACCCGCATTGACGCGCGCCAACCTGCGCCTTGAAACCAATGTGCTGGTGGATCGCCTGATCGTCGAGAACGGCCGCGCCGTCGGCGTGCGGTTCTCACGCGACGGCGACGTTTTCGAGGCGCGCGCCAAGGGCGAGGTCATCCTGTGCGCGGGCGCGGTCGGCTCGCCCGCCATCCTGCAACGCTCCGGCATCGGCCCGGCCGACTGGCTCGCGCCGCTCGGCATCGACGTCGTCGCCGACCGCCCCGGCGTCGGCCGCAACCTGCAGGACCATCTGCAACAACGCGCGATCTTCAAGGTGTCCGGCGTCAAGACGCTGAACGAAACCTATTACTCGCTGATCGGACGCGGCCTGATGGGCATGGACTACGCCTTGCGGCGGCGCGGGCCGCTGACCATGGCGCCGTCACAGCTCGGCATCTTCACCCGCTCCGATCCAAGCCGCGAGCGCGCCAACATCCAGTTTCACGCGCAACCGTTGTCGCTGGATAAATTCGGCGATCCGCTGCACCGCTTCCCGGCGGTGACGGTGAGCGCCTGCAACCTGCAACCGACCTCGCGCGGCACCATCCGCCTGCGCGCCGCCGCGCCGGAGGCGGCCCCGGTGATCGCGCCGAATTACCTCGCGACCGACGAGGACCGGCAAGTGGCGGCCGACGCCATTCGCGTCACCCGGCGGCTGATGAAGCAGCAGGCGCTGGCGCGCTACCGGCCGGAGGAATATCTGCCCGGCCCGAAAGTCGGCGACGACGACGCCGCGCTGGCCAAGGCCGCCGGCGACATCGGCACCACCATCTTCCATCCGGTCGGCACCGCGAAGATGGGGCTGCCGAGCGACCCGACCGCGGTGGTGGACGAGCG
>JBDHSX010000264.1:0-3889 GCA_039808365.1 Xanthobacteraceae bacterium
ACGTGCTCGATCAGCAGGATCGTCACCCCGTCGCGATTGAGGTCGCGCAGCGTGGCGACGATGCGGTCGGTCTCGGTCGGCCGCAGCCCGGCCATCACCTCGTCGAGCAGCAGTAATCGGGGGCCGGTCGCCAGCGCCCGCGCCACTTCCAGCCGCTTGCGGTCCGGCAGCGTCAGGCTGGAGGCGATCTGCGCGCGCTTGTCGTACAGGTCGAGCCGCGCCAGCGTCTCGCGGGCGATCTTTTCGGCGTCGGGGACCGTTTTGGTCTGCATCAGCGCGCCGATGATGACGTTGTCCTCGACGGTGAGCGCGGGGAACGGCCGCACCAGTTGAAAGGTGCGGCCGACGCCGAGCCGCGCGATCTCGTCGGAGCGCAGCCCCTCGATCCGCGCGCCGGCGAAGGTGATGGAGCCCTCGTCGGGCGGGAACGCGCCGGCGATCATGTTGAACAGCGTGGTCTTGCCGGCGCCGTTGGGGCCGATCACCGCGAAGATTTCGCCCGGCTGCACGTCGAAGGAGACGCGGCTGACCGCGGCGAGGCCGCGGAAACGCTTGCTGATGGCGGTGACGGAGAGCAGCGCGGTCATGAGCGTGGCCTGTTGTCGAGGCCGAGCTTGCGGGCGAGCCACGGCCACACCCCGCTCGGCTGCAACGAGATGATGACCATCAGGGTCAGGCCGTAGAAGATCGATTTGGCGCCCGGCGTGTTGACGCCGAAGTGCTGCATCAGCGCGGTGAGGCTCTCGCCCAGCGGCGTCAGCAGGATGGCGCCGACGACCGGCCCGAACACGGTACCGAGCCCGCCGATGATCGGCGCCATGATGATCTCGATCGAGCGGCCGATGTCGAACACCTGCGACGGAAACAGGTTGCGATAGTAGAAGCCGTAGAACACGCCGCCGACCGCGGTCATGCCGGCGGAAATCAGCATCGCGATCATCTTGGCGCGGAAGATGTCGATGCCGGCGGCCTGCGCGGCTTCCGGGTCCTCGCGCACCGCCAGCCAGCGATAGCCGAGTGGCGAGCGCCGCAGCCGCGCCACCAGCAGCGTCGCCGCGGCGGCGAGAATGAACGCGAGATAGTAATACAGCAGCGGGCCGCCGCCGAGGTTCCACCATTTGTCGGAGCCGGGGCTGTTGACCGACAGGAACATGCCGGCGGAAGCGCCGGTGATTTGCAGATGGTCGAAGCCGATGCGGGTGAACTCGGCGAAGGCGATGGTCAGCAGCGCGAAATAGACGCCCTCGATGGCGAAACGCCAGCCGAGCCAGCCGACCACCATGCCGGCGGCGGCGGCCACCGGAACGGCGATCAGGACGCCGATCCACGGACCGATGCCGAACAGCGTCCACAGCGCGGTGGCGGTATAAGCGCCGAGCCCGAGATAGAGCGCGTGGCCGAGCGAGAGTTGCCCGGCGAAGCCCATCAGAATATTCCACGCCTGCCCGAGATAGGCGAAGTAGAACACCAGGATCAGCACCGACAGCAGATAGCGGTCGGCGACCAGCGGCGCGGCGATGCCCGCCGCCAGCAAGGCGAGGCAGAGGATTTTGCCGCGCGCGGGCAGGCGCTGCCAGAGATCGATCATAGCCGTCGCCCCATCAGGCCCTGCGGGCGCAGCACCAGCACGATGATCAGCAGCGCGAAGGAGAACATGCTTTTCATCGACGGCTGGATGTAGAAGCCGGCGAGCGCCTCGGAAATGCCGATCAACACGCCGCCGACCAGCGCGCCGGCCATCGAGCCGAGCCCGCCGATGATGACGATGACGAAGGCCAGGAGCGTGTAGGCGGGAGCCAGCCCCGGCGAGGCGTCGGCGATGGTCGCCATCAGCGTGCCCGCCGCGCCGATGCAGGCGAAGCCCAGCCCGAATGTCACGGCGTAAAGCTGCCTGACGTTGAGCCCGACCACGCCGGCGCCGGTCAGGTTGTCGGCGCAGGCGCGGATCGCCGTGCCGGTGCGGGTGTAGCGGAAGAACAGGAACAGCGCGACGCAGATCGAAAGCGCCCCGAGCGCCGCGAACACCCGCACCTTGTCGATGAACATCGGGCCGATATCGTAGCTGTCGAAGCTGTAGGGCAGGTTGATCGGGCGCGCGTCGGGGCCGAAGATCAGCAACAGGCCGTTGACGACCACGGTGGCGAGGCCGACCAGCAGGATGAACTGCTCGTGCTCGGCGCGGCTGATGAACGGCTCGACCAGCGCGCGTTGCAGGACGTAACCGAGAAAGAAGAACGCCGCCGCGATCGGCAGCAAGGACAACAGCGGCGACACGTCCAGCATCTCGAACAGCAGGAAGGCGGCGTACATCGCGACCACGGTGAACTCGCCATGGGCGAAATTGACCACCCGCATGACGCCGAAAATCACCGACAGGCCAAGCGCCATCAGGCCGTAGACCAGCCCGGTGAGAATCCCCTGAACGATGATATTCAAGGTGATCGCCGTCATTCGAAACTCCGGCCGATCGGGAATAAGGGAATGAAAGCACCACGCTTGCGCGATGCTTCCGTTGATCGACGTGCGACGTCGTCAGACTCTGACTCGAAATGGTGCATATGAAGATCAAACAATCCCGGCGTCGTCCTCGCGCAGGCGAGGACCCGAACCCCTGGCATTCGTAATTGTGAACGATTTCGCCTCAATGGATTGAGCCGAACTGCTGCGGCGTATGGGTCCCCGCCTGCGCGGGGACGACATTTTTCGTGTTGCGAACGGACCGCGAAACGAATGTCCGGTCAGGCTGTCAAAATCACTTGCGGCCTTGCCACGCCGGCATCGGCAGCACCGGGGTCATGGTCGCGACCTCGGTCGGCAGCACCACCGTCGGGGTCTGATTGCGGTTCTGCACGCTGGCCGACGGAATGTCGGTGTTCTGGCCCTTGGCGTCGAACTTGATCGGTCCGCCGATCATGGTGTGGTCGGCCAGGTTGGTCTCCCGCAGGGCCTTCATCAGTTCCGGTCCGGTGGTGGTGCCGGCGCGCTGGAAGGCGTTGCCCGCGACCATCAGCGCGTCGAAGGTGAAGCCGACGTTGAAGCATTCGACGGCGAAGCGGAATTTCGGCTGTGCCTTGGTGAAGGCGGCCTCCAGCGCCTGGGTGATCTTGGACTTCGGATTGACCCACGGCAGCGCGTCGACGTGGTAGTCGGCCAGCGGGCCGAGCGCCTTGTAGAATTCCTCGTCATAGAGGCCGGGCGCGCCCGGCGAAATGATGCCCATCGGCTGGAATTTCTGCCGCACGGCGTCGCGCACCAGCTTGATGGCGTCGGCGGCGCGCGTCACCACCAGCAACAGGTCGGGATTGAGCCCGCGGATCTTAGTGACCTCGACCGAAAGATCCTGCGCCTTCGGATCGTAGGGGATCGATTCCAAGAGTTTGAACGGCAGCCCCGCGGTCGGGAACAGCGCGTCCATGCCCTTGCGTTGCGCCAGACCGAAATTGTCGTTGGCGTGCAGGAAAACGGCGGTCTTGGGCGCGATCTTGGTGGCGTCGATCAGCGCCTGGATCTGATGCAGGCCGTTCTTCAGCAGCATGCCGCCGGTGGGGAAGTTGCGGACGAGATATTTGTAGCCCTGCTCGGTCAGTTGCGGCGCGGCGCCGATATTGACGATCAGCGGCACCTGACGCTGTTCGCAGACCTGGGCGATGGCCAGCGTACCGGCGGAATCGAAGGCGCCGACGATGCAGTTCGCGCCCTCGTTGATGGCGCGCTCGGTCTGGGTGCGCGCCACGTCCGGATTGGATTCCATGTCGATGTGCACCAGCTCGACCTTGTAGCCGAGGTCGGCCAGCACCTGCGGCGCGACCAGCGCGCCGCGATGACAGCTCTGGCCGGCCTGGGCGAGATAGCCGGACTGCGGCAGCAGCACCGCGATCTTCAGGGTCTT
>JBDHSX010000265.1:0-3829 GCA_039808365.1 Xanthobacteraceae bacterium
ACCATCGCCGTGGAATGGAACGAGGAAACCGATCCGTGCAGTCTGTCACGGGCTCCGGTCGCCCGCGGCCATGGGCATCGCCATGACCGCCACGCCCATGATCACGGTCATCCCCACACCCGGCCGGAGTACGTCCGTTGAACGGCGATCCCGCGCTGTCCCCACAGAAGGCGGCGGTCCTGGCCGAGACGTTCCGCCTGCTGGGCGACCCGACACGGCTGAGGATTCTGTTCTTTTGCCTGTCCGGCCCGAAATCGGTCGGCGACATCGCCGACAGCCTCGACCTGCCCCAGAGCCTGGTCAGCCATCATCTACGCCTGCTCAGGGGCGCAAGGCTGATGCGGGGCAAACGGCAGTCCCGCCAGATCTTCTATGATCTGGCCGACGGCCATGTCAGCGGCATGCTCACGGACATGGCGACTCACCTTGATGAGGACCACATCGATAACGATTGATCAGGCCGCGGAGGTCGGGAATCCGGCTTTTTCGAGAACCTGCGAAACGGCGGCCCGCGTCGCGGTCGTTTCGATCTTGACCAAGCGGGTGGCCGGATCGGCATCGACCTTAGCGTTGGGATCGACCGACTGGATCGCCTTGGTGACGGACCGGGCGCAACCGCCGCAGGTCATGTCTTCGATTCTGAGTTCCATGGAAGGTCTCCGTGATTTGCTCTGACGACGACCAGGATGGGGCTTCCAACGGTGGCAAGGTCAATAGCATTTTTGTGTGATCCGGGCTTGACCTTCCCATCGTTGGAAGCCCCATCTTCCGACCGAACGTAAATTCGGAACGAGAAAGGAAGCGGCGATGAACGCTCCCGTTGCGGCACGCCGGCCGTTGGCCCCGATTTCATTTCCCATTGAAGGCATGACCTGCGCGTCTTGCGTCGGGCGTGTCGAAAAGGCCCTGAAAGCCGTGCCCGGCGTCGAGACCGTGTCGGTCAATCTCGCCACCGAGCGGGCGAGCGTGACGACCAACGCGCCGGTCGATCGCGCCGCGCTGGTCGCGGCGGTCGAGGATGTCGGCTACTCCGTGCCGGTATCCGCCGCCGTGGCGGCCGGTCCCATCGAACTCGCGGTCGAGGGCATGACCTGCGCGTCCTGCGTCGGGCGCGTCGAGCGCGCCTTGAAGGCCGTTCCGGGCGTCACCGAGGCCGTCGTCAATCTGGCGACCGAACGCGCCACGGTCCGGGGCGCGGCCGATCCGGCCACCCTGATCGCGGCCATCGAAGCCGTCGGCTACGAGGCGAAGCCGGTCGGCGCGGCGGCGGGCGCCTTCGCGGACGACAGCGCCGGGGACACCGAGCGCAAGGAGGCCGAGCGCCGCCAGCTCACCCGCGACTTCATCATCGCCGCGGTGCTGACCGCGCCGGTCTTCGCCATGGAAATGGGCTCTCACGCCGTGCCTAGCGTGCATCGCCTCATCCATGCGACGATCGGCATGCAGTGGAGCTGGTACATCCAGTTCGCGCTGACGACGCTTGTGCTGTTCGGTCCCGGCATCCGGTTCTATAGCAAGGGGCTGCCGGCGCTGTGGCGTTTCGCGCCCGACATGAACTCGCTGGTCGCGGTCGGCTCGCTCGCGGCCTACGGTTATTCGCTGGTCGCGACCTTCGCGCCCGGCTGGCTTCCGCCCGGCACCATCAATGTCTACTATGAAGCCGCGGCGGTGATCGTGACGCTGATCCTGCTCGGACGATTGCTGGAGGCCCGCGCCAAGGGGCGGACCTCCGAGGCGATCAAGCGTCTGGTCAACCTTCAGGCGAGGACCGCGCGGGTGCGCCGCGACGGCACCAGCATCGACCTGCCGATCGGCTCGGTCGCCGCCGGCGACCTCGTCGAGGTTCGTCCCGGCGAGCGCATTCCCGTCGACGGCGAAGTGATCGAAGGCGACAGTTTTGTCGACGAGTCGATGATCACCGGCGAGCCGATCCCGGTGGCGAAGTCGGCCGGCAGCCCCGTGGTCGGCGGCACGGTGAACCAGGCGGGCGCGTTCGCGTTCCGCGCCACGGCGGTCGGCGGCCACACGGTGCTGGCGCAGATCATCCGCATGGTCGAGGAGGCGCAGGGCTCGAAGCTTCCGATCCAGACCCTGGTCGATCAGGTCACGATGTGGTTCGTCCCCGCGGTGATGGCGGTGGCGGCGGTGACGGTCGCGGCCTGGCTCGCCTTCGGTCCGTCGCCCGCGCTGACCTTCGCGCTGGTCAATGGCGTCGCCGTTCTGATCATCGCCTGCCCGTGCGCGATGGGGCTGGCGACGCCGACCTCGATCATGGTGGGCACCGGTCGCGGCGCCGAGCTGGGCATCCTGTTCCGCAAGGGCGAGGCGCTGCAACTGCTCAAGGACGCGCGCGCCGTGGCCGTCGACAAGACCGGCACGCTGACCGAAGGCAAGCCGGCCCTGACCGACCTTGAACTGACCGCCGGATTCACGCGGCCCGACGCGCTCGCGCTGGTCGCGGCGGTCGAGGCCAAATCGGAACATCCGATCGCCCGCGCCATCGTGGAGGCCGCCGCCCATGACGGCCTGGCGCTGCCGGCGGTGGCGGATTTCGAGTCGGTGACGGGGTTCGGCGTCAGGGCCGTGGTCGATGGCCGACGCGTCGAGATCGGCGCGGACCGCTACATGGTCCAGCTCGGTCATGACGTGGCGGTGTTCGCCCAAGTCGCGGACCGGCTCGGCAGCGAGGGCAAGTCGCCGCTTTACGCCGCGATCGACGGCAAGCTCGCGGCGATCATCGCGGTGGCGGACCGGATCAAGGACACAACGCCGGCGGCGATCGCGGCGATGCACGATCTCGGTCTCAAGGTCGTGATGGTCAGCGGCGACAATGCCCGCACGGCCAAGGCCATCGCCGCGCGTCTCGGTATCGACGAGGTCGTGGCCGAAGTGCTGCCGAACGAAAAGGTCGACGCGGTGCGCCGGCTCAAGGCGCGCTACGGCAAGGTCGCCTTCGTCGGCGACGGCATCAACGACGCGCCGGCGCTCGCCGAGGCCGATGTCGGCCTCGCCATCGGCACCGGCACGGATATCGCCATCGAGGCGGCGGACGTGGTGCTGATGTCGGGCAGCCTTTCGGGCGTGCCGAACGCCATCGCTTTGTCCAAGGCGACGATCGGCAACATCCGGCAGAACCTGTTCTGGGCCTTCGCCTACAACACGGCGCTGATCCCCGTCGCCGCCGGCGCGCTGTATCCGGCCTTCGGCATCCTGCTGTCGCCGGTCTTCGCCGCCGGCGCCATGGCCTTGTCGAGCGTTTTCGTGCTCGGCAATGCGCTGCGGCTGCGCCGGTTCAGGGTGGCGCACTGATAACTTCCGGCAATTTTCCCGGTTGATTTTATATCGAGTGCGGTTGTCACAGATTTCAGGAGAAAGCCGATGAACATCGGACAGGCGTCGCGGGAGTCCGGCGTTTCGGCCAAGATGATCCGCTACTACGAGCACAACGGCCTGATTCCGGCGGCGGGCCGCACCGCGGCCGGCTACCGCGACTATTCCGACACCGACGTGCACATGCTGCGCTTCATCCGCCGGGCGCGGGATCTTGGTTTCTCGGTCGCCGAGATCAACGACCTGCTCGGGTTGTGGCGCGACGAAACCCGGCAAAGCGCCGAGGTCAAACGTCTGGCTCAGGCGCATGTCAAGGATCTGGAGAGAAGGATCCAGAATCTCCAGGGCATGGTCGAAACGCTGACGGAACTGATCGGCTGCTGTCGCGGCGATGACCGCCCGCATTGTCCGATCCTGAAACGGCTCGAAGGCGAACAGGAGGACGAGGACCTCTCGGTGCAGCCCCGCCCGGGCGCCATCACACGCTCACGGCCGTGAT
>JBDHSX010000266.1:0-3823 GCA_039808365.1 Xanthobacteraceae bacterium
TACGGGTCTTTAAGCGCGCGCCCGCTAGGGTTCCCGGCGGCTCAGAAGGAGCCGCGCCGCCTCGGGAGCGGCGGGGTGCGTGCGTCGGAGTTCTCCATGGATATCACCACTGGCGTTGGCCTGATTTTCGGCTCCATCGTCATCATGCTGATGATCTTCATGGGTGGCGACCTGCATATGTTCGTCAGCGAACACGCCATGATCATCATCTTCGGCGGTTCGATCGCCGCGACCCTGATCCGCTTTCCGCTCAGCGCCATTCTTCACGGCCTGCCGCTCGGCGCCCGATTCGCCTTCACCATGAGCCGGCTGTCGGCCCGCGACCTGGTCGACGAACTGGCGAGCATCGCGGAAGTCGCCCGCAAGCAGGGACCGGTGGGGCTGGAAAAGATCGAGGCGGCCGATCCGTTCCTGGCCAAGGGCATCCGCTACGTCGCCGACGGCTACGATCTCGAATTCATTCGCGACAATCTCGAACGCGACCGCGACAATTTCCTGATGCACCTCGACGAGGGCGGCAAGATCTATCGCGCCATCGGCGACTGCGCGCCGGCCTTCGGCATGATCGGCACGCTGATCGGCATGGTGCAGATGTTCGCCAACATGACCGACCCCTCGAAACTCGGGCCGTTCATGGCGACGGCGCTGCTGGCGACGCTGTACGGCGCGCTGGTCGCCAACCTGTTCTGCCTGCCGATCGCCGACAAGCTGCACGGCAAGCTGCTCGACGAGGAAACCAACCGCACCCTGATCATCGACGGCATCCTGATGATCCGGGATTCCAAGAGCCCCACTTTGGTGCGCGAGATGCTGCTGGCCTACCTGCCGGAGAAGCATCGTCACGAGGACGGCGAGACCGTGCCGGCGTGACGCCAAGGGGAAGCTGAGCGAACGTCATGGCCAAGAAGAAGCGCGGCGATGCTCACGGCGGAGGTCACGGCTGGTTCGTGACCTTCGCCGACCTGATGGGCCTGATGATGAGCTTCTTCGTGATGCTGGTCGCGTTCTCCAACCAGGATCAGCAGAAACTCAAGATCGTCGCCGGCTCGCTGCGCGATGCCTTCGGCGTGCAGACTCAGGCGCGCTTCTCCGGCATGATCGAATCCGACGGCCTGCCGACGCGCCCGAAACTGAAGAACGTCGATCATATCTCGCCGGAGGAAGCCTCCAACACGCCGACGCCGAACGAGCACGATCACGAGCGGGCGCAGGGCGCGCGCCTTGCCAGCGATCGCGAATTCGCGCTGGCCTCGGCCTCGTTGCGCCAGGCGTTGCAGGACATGCCGGAACTGACGGAAATCTCCCGGCATGTGATATTCGAGGAAACCAAGCAGGGATTGAATCTTGAGATCGTCGATCAGGACGGCCGCTCGATGTTCGCGGCGAATTCGAAAATTCCCTACGAGCGGACCCGGCTGTTGCTGCAACGGCTCGCGGCGCCGTTGAAGGCGACGCCGCTGCGGGTGTCCATCGTCGGCCACACCGCCTCGGGCGATGCGTCGGCGCGCGGCGACTATGACGCCTTCGATCTGTCGGCCGACCGCGCCAACGCCGTGCGGCAGATTCTCGAACGCGAGGGCCTGCCGAAGGGGCATATCTTCGCGGTGTCCGGCAAGGCCGACAGCGCGCCGTTATTCCCCGACGATCCCTCGCTCGCCGCCAACCGCCGCGTGACGATCACGCTGATGCGCGAGGATCCGCCGCTGCCGCCCGACCTCAAACCCTGAGCTTCGATCCAGCGCGTCGCGCCTTCGCCCCCCGCCGCGCGACTGTCAACTCCTTTTTTAGCGCGCGCCTTTGGGATAATGTCCCGCCGCGGTCGAAACCGAGCCGATGACCGCCGGTGACTTGACGCCGCCCGCCGCGTGCTGCATTTGCCCGGACCTCCCAACCCGATCGAGCATTTTCCATGACTGCGAGCGAAACATCGCCCGAGGCTGCTGGCGAGCCCCCGGTCAAGACCGGCTTCTGGGCATTGACCCTCGGTAGCATCGGGGTGGTTTTCGGCGATATCGGAACCTCGCCGCTCTATGCGTTCCGCGAGGCGGTCGCCCACGCCGCGCAGAACGGCGTCGTCACCCCGGCCATCGTGCTCGGCGTGCTGTCGCTGATCCTGTGGTCGCTGTTCATCGTCGTCACCGTCAAATACGTGCTGTTGCTGCTGCGGGCCGACAACCATGGCGAGGGCGGAACCCTGTCGCTGATGGCGCTGGGCCAGCGCGCGCTCGGGCGGCGAAGCTGGTTTCTGCTGGCGCTGGGGGTGGTCGGCGCATCGATGTTCATCGGCGATTCGATGATCACGCCGGCGATTTCGGTGCTGTCCGCCGTCGAGGGCCTGAAGCTCGCGGCGCCGGGGCTCGACCACTATGTCGTGCCGCTGACGCTCTTGATCCTGGTGCTGTTGTTCTCGGTGCAGAGCCATGGCACGGCGCGCGTCGCCTCGGCGTTCGGCCCGGTGATGGCGTTGTGGTTTGTCGCCATCGCGATTCTCGGCGTGCTGCACATCCATGAGGATCCGACGGTGCTGCTGGCGGTGAATCCCTGGTACGCGATTCACTTCCTGCTCAATCACGGAATGATCGGGCTCGTCATCATGGGTCTGGTGTTTCTGTCGGTGACGGGCGGCGAGGCGCTCTATGCCGATCTCGGCCATTTCGGCCGGCTGCCGATCCAGACCGCGTGGTTCTATCTGGTGCTGCCGGCGCTGCTGCTGAACTATTTCGGACAGGGGGCGCTGATCCTGGCGCATCCCGAGGCGATCGAGAACACGTTCTACCGCCTGGCGCCGGAGCCGCTGATCCTGCCGCTGGTGCTGCTGGCGACCGCCGCGACGGTGATCGCGAGCCAGGCGGTGATTACCGGCGCTTACTCGCTCATCAGTCAGGCGGTGCAGCTCGGCCTGTTGCCGCGCTTCGAGGTGCGCTACACGTCCGAAACCCACGCCGGCCAGATCTATCTGCCGCGCGTCAATCTGCTGCTGCTGGTCGGCGTGCTGCTGCTGGTCGGACTGTTCCGGACGTCGAGCGGGCTGGCCTCTGCCTACGGCATCGCTGTTTCCACCACCATGGTCGCTGACGGCATCATGGGCTTCGTCGTGGTCTGGAAATTGTGGAACTGGCGGGCGGCGGCGGCGGCGGCGCTGGTGTTCCCGCTGGTGGTGGTGGATGTCGCTTTCTTCAGCGCCAATCTTCTCAAGCTGTTCGACGGCGCGTGGGTGCCGATGCTGTTCGGCATCCTGATGGTGGTGATGATCTGGACCTGGCGACGCGGTTCCGCGCTGCTGGTCGAGAAAACCCGCCGCACCGAGGTGCCGCTGCTGGACCTCATCAAGAATCTCGAAAAGCGGCCGCCTCACGTGGTGAAGGGCACAGCGGTGTTCCTGACCAGCGATCCCAATTTCGTGCCGACCGCGCTATTGCACAATTTCAAGCACAACAAGGTGCTGCACGAGCACAACGTCATCCTCACCATCGAGACGGCGCACACGCCGCGGGTCGATCCGCTGGAGCGGGTCCACATGGAGAGCATCAGCGAGAAGTTCGCCACCGTGCGGCTGCGCTTCGGCTTCATGGAGTCGCCGAACGTGCCGCGCGCGCTCGGCATCGCCCGCAAGCTGGGCTGGCAGTTCGACATCATGTCGACCTCGTTCTTCGTGTCGCGGCGCTCGCTCAAGCCGGCGGCGAAATCGGAAATGCCGCGCTGGCAGGACCGCCTATTCATCATGCTCAGCCGCTCGGCCAACGACGCCACCGATTATTTCCAGATCCCCACCGGCCGCGTCGTCGAGGTCGGCACCCAGGTGACGATCTAAGTCACGATCGGA
>JBDHSX010000267.1:0-3819 GCA_039808365.1 Xanthobacteraceae bacterium
TGCCGCTACAGGTTGCGCAGCACCGAGGCCGGCTTGCGGTTGAGCGCGCCGAGCGTGCCGATGAGGCCGAGGCCGACCGTCACCGCCAGCGCGGCGGCCACCACGGCGGCGGCGTCGCCGGCCTGCCAGACGAAACCGAGGGTCATCAGCCGTGTGACGATCAGCCACGCCGCGACCGAGCCGGCGGCGACGCCGAACACCGCCGTCGCCAGCCCGATCATCAGGTATTCGAGCGCGTAGGCGCCGATCAGCCGGGCGCGGGTCGCGCCCAGCGTCTTCAGGATCACCGCGTCGTAGACGCGATGCCGGTGGCCTGCGGCCAGCGCGCCGCCGAGCACCAGCAGCGCCGCCAGCAGGGTGACGGCGCTGGCGCCGCGTATCGCCAGCACCAGGTTGGTGATGACCGAGCCGATGGTTTGCAGCGCCTCGCGCACCCGCACGCTGGTCACCATCGGGAACGCCTGCGCCACCGCCTTGACGATGCGGGCGTCGTCCGCCGGGTTCGGAATCTTGGGCGTCAGGGTGGCGATGTGGGTGTGCGGCGCGCCGCGAAAGGCGTTGGGCGAGAACACCAATACGAAGTTGATGCCGAGGCTCTGCCAGTCGACGCTGCGCAGGTTGCCGATGGTCGCCGAAATGTTGCGGCCGAGCACGTTCACCACCACCTCGTCGCCGATCTTGAGGCCCAGGCCTTCAGCCAGCTTCTTCTCGAACGACACCAGCGGCGGGCCGCTGTAGTCGGGGGCCCACCAGTCGCCCTCGACCACCTTGGAGCCGCGCGGCACCTCGGCGGTGTAGGTCAGGCCGCGATCGCTTTGCAGCACCCATTCGGCGTCGTGCGCCGGCTTAAGGTCTTCCGCCTTCACCCCGCGCGCGGCGACGATGCGCCCGCGCAGCATCGGCACGTCCTCGACGGTGGCGTCGGGCGCCTGCTGCCGGAGGAAGGCGTCGAAGCGGGCGGCCTCGGTGGAGGGAATGTCGATGAAGTAGAACGACGGCGCGTGGTCCGGCATCGCCGCCATGAATTGCCGCCGCAGGTTGCCGTCGATCTGGGTGATGGTCACCAGCACCGCGAGGCCGAGGCCGAGCGACAGCACCACCGACGGCGTCAGCGCGCCGACCCGGTGGATGTTGCCGAGCGCGAGCCGCGCCATCGCGCCGCGCGGGCGCGGCAGTTTTCGCGCGATCGCCATCAGCAGGGCGGCGAGGCCGCGCAGCAGCACGAAGGCCAGCGCCGAGGCCACGACGAAGATCGCGGCGACGCGCCGGTCGTAGGCGAGCGCGATGACCACCGCGATCAGGACGGCGATCACCACCGCCATGCCGAGCAGATAAGGCAGGCGCGGGCGGCGGCGCTCCTCGCTGACGGTGTCGCGGAACAGCGCGGCGACCGGCACGTCGTGAATCCGCGCCAAGGGCCACAGCCCGAAGGCCAGCGCGGTCAACAGACCGTAAGCGAAGGCCAGCGCCAGTTGGCCGCCGTGCAGCGCCGGCTCGACCGGCAGCGGCAACAGCTTGCCGAACAGGGCGACGATGACGAACGGCAGCGCCGCGCCGGCGGCGAGCCCGATCAGCGAGCCGATCGCCGCCAGCAGCATCACCTGCGTCAGGTAGATCGCGAAGATGCGGGACGCCGGCGCGCCCAGCGATTTCAGCGCCGCGATGACGTCGCGGCGGCGGTCGATGTGGCTCTTGACGGCGTTGGCGACGCCGACGCCGCCGACCAAAAGCGCCGCGAGGCCGACCAGCGTCAGGAACTGCGTGAAGCGGTTGATGGTGCGCTCAAGCTGCGGCGAGGCGTTGCTCTGCGAGCGGATCTCCCAGCCGGCGTCCGGCAGCGCGGCGCGGATGGCGGCGATGGCGGTTGTCGCGCCGGCGTCGGTGGCGGCGGCATCGGGCAGCCGCACGCGATAAATCCAGCGCACCAGGCTGCCGGGCTGCAACAGGTGGGTCGCCCGCAACGCCGCCACGCTCACCAGCACGCGCGGCGCGAAGCCGATGCCGCCGGCGAGCTTGTCCGGCTCCGAGGTCACGGTGGCGCGGATGTCGAAGGTCGCCTCGCCGATGCCGAGACGGTCGCCGATCTTGAGGCCGAGCCGCGCCAGCAGCACCGGATCGACCGCCGCGCCGAACGCGCCGTCGCGCGCGGCGAACAGATCGGCGGCGGCCATCGGCGGCTCGACCGCCAGCTCGCCCAGCATCGGATAGGCGGCATCGACCGCCTTCATCTCGGTCAGCGCCAGTTGTCCGTCCGGCGCGCGCGCCATCGCGCGCAAGGTCGCCGCCACCGACACCGCGCCGCGGGCGCGCAGGAACGCCAGTTCGTCCGCTGTGGCCTCGCGCTGGATCAGCGACAGGGCGAGGTCGCCGCCGAGCAGCGTGCGGCCCTGCTGACTGAGGCCTGCCGCGAGGCTCGCCGCGACCGAGCCGACGCCGGCGATCGCCATCACGCCGAGCGCGATGCAGGCGATGAAAACGTAGAAGCCGCGCAAACCCCCGCGCAACTCGCGGATGGCGTAGCGCAGCGGCAGCAGCGACAGCGCCGCGCGGGATGATGAGTCGATGGCGAGGCTCATGGCGCTACGCCGTCTCGGTCCAGCGCCGCGCCGGCTCCGGCGTTTCGATGCGGCCGGAGCGCAGGCGGACGACGCGGTCGCATCGGTGCGCCAGCGCCGCGTCGTGGGTCACCAGCACCATGGTCATGCCGCGCGCGGCGTGCTGCGCGAACAACAGGTCGACGATCTGGCGGCCGGTGGCCTCGTCGAGATTGCCGGTCGGCTCGTCCGCGACCAGGATGGCCGGATCCGGCGCCAGCGCGCGGGCGATGGCGACGCGCTGCTGCTCGCCGCCGGACAATTGCCGCGGATAATGATGCAGCCGCGCGCCCAAGCCGACCAGTTCGAGCTCGCGCGCGGCGCGCCCGGCGGCGTCGGGATGGCCGGCGAGTTCGAGCGGCACCGCGACGTTTTCCAGCGCGGTCATGGTCGGGATCAGGTGGAACGACTGGAACACGATACCGACGTGACGGCCGCGAAACCGCGCCAGGGCGTCCTCGTCGAGGGCATTGAAGGAGGTGCCGTTCACCACCACCTCTCCCCTGTCCGGACGCTCCAGGCCCGCCATCACCATCAGCAGGGTGGATTTGCCGGAGCCGGAGGCGCCGACGAGGCCAACCGCCTCGCCGGCGGCAATCCGCAGCGAGATGTTTTTCAGGATGTGAACGCGGGCGGCCCCCGTCCCCAGCGAAAGGTCGAGGTCGGTGATTGAAATCGAAGGCGTCGCGTCGCGCGCGGGCGACGGGAGCGGCGGAGCGGGGGATTCGGTGAGACTGTCCATGCCCCGCTCATATGGCGATTGGCGCGCGGCGGTCGAGGGGGCGGCGCGGATGTTTGTGGCGATCGTCGCGATCATGCTGGCCGCCGGCGCCGTGCAGGCGCAGACGCCCGCCGCCGCGCCGAAGCCGCTCAAGGTGGTCGTGCTCGGCGATTCGCTCAGCGCCGGCTATGGCCTGCCGGCCGCCGCCGCGTTTCCCGCGCGGCTGCAAACCGCGTTGCGCGCCAAGGGGATAGCGGTCGACATCGACAATGCCGGGGTGTCCGGCGACACCAGCTCGGGCGGGCTCGGGCGGCTCGACTGGTCGGTGCCCGACGGCACCGACGCGGTGATCCTCGAACTGGGCGCCAACGACGCCCTGCGCGGCCTCGATCCCGACCTCACCCGCAAGGCGCTGGGCGAGATCATCGCGCGGCTGCAAGCCCGCCACATATCGGTATTATTATGCGGAATGCTGGCGCCGCCGAACTACGGCGCCGACTACGC
>JBDHSX010000268.1:0-3816 GCA_039808365.1 Xanthobacteraceae bacterium
TTGCATATTTTCCGATCAAGGGTTGTTTGAAAAACCGGCAGCGCTCTTGTAAACCAGCGCGCGAGCGTCGGATCGCGTGGAGCCTTTCATACCCCTGTGGCAAGCGGGGCGGGCTGTGCCTTCGGCCTGCTTCAACCTGACCTTAACGTGCCTGGGGGTGCTTCATGCTCGACGAAAAGCTCGAACCGATTTTCAATGAAGTGTTGCAACGCAACCCGGGTGAAAATGAGTTTCACCAGGCGGTGCGCGAGGTGCTGGACAGCCTCGGCGCGGTGATCGCCAAGCACCCGGCCTATGCCGAGGCGGCGCTGATCGAGCGCATCTGCGAGCCGGAGCGGCAGATCATCTTCCGGGTGCCGTGGATCGACGACAACGGCAACGTCCGCATCAATCGCGGCTTCCGGGTCCAGTTCAACTCCGCACTTGGCCCCTACAAGGGCGGCCTGCGCTTCCACCCCAGCGTCTATCTCGGCACCATCAAGTTCCTCGGCTTCGAGCAGACCTTCAAGAACGCGCTGACCGGCATGCCGATCGGCGGCGGCAAGGGCGGCTCGGACTTCGACCCCAAGGGCCGCTCGGAGCGCGAGATCATGCGCTTCTGCCAGTCCTTCATGCTGGAGCTGCATCGCCACCTCGGCGAATACACCGACGTGCCGGCGGGCGACATCGGCGTCGGCCAGCGCGAGATCGGCTACATGTTCGGCCAGTACAAGCGCATCACCAACCGCTACGAGTCAGGCGTGCTGACCGGCAAGGGCCTGACCTGGGGCGGCTCGCGGGTGCGCACCGAGGCCACCGGCTACGGCTGCTCCTATTTCGTCGAGCGCATGCTCGGCACCCGCAAGCAGGGCTTCGAGGGCAAGAAGGTGCTGGTCTCCGGCGCCGGCAACGTCGCCATCTACACCATGGAGAAGGTGGCGGAGTTCGGCGGCAAGGTGATCGCCTGCTCGGACTCCAACGGCTACGTGGTGGACGAGAACGGCATCGACCTCGACCTCCTGAAGGAGATCAAGGAGAAGCGTCGCGGCCGCGTCTCCGACTACGCCAAGGCGCGCGGCAACGGCGCCAAGTTCATCGCCGGCGGCCGCCTCTGGGAGGTGCCGGCCGACATCGCGATGCCGTCCGCCACGCAGAACGAATTGACCGGCGCCGATGCCGCCACGCTGATCAAGAACGGCGTGATCGCGGTGGGCGAAGGCGCCAACATGCCCTGCACCCCGGACGCGGTTCACAAGTTCCTTGAGGCCAAGGTGCTGTTCGGCCCGGGCAAGGCCGCCAATGCCGGCGGCGTCGCCACCAGCGCGCTGGAAATGCAGCAGAACGCCTCGCGCGATTCCTGGACCTTCGAGGACACCGAGGAACGGCTGGCGACCATCATGCACAACATTC
This sequence comes from Xanthobacteraceae bacterium, assembly GCA_039808365.1. Taxonomy (GTDB): domain Bacteria; phylum Pseudomonadota; class Alphaproteobacteria; order Rhizobiales; family Xanthobacteraceae; genus 62-47. Next base: position 1,390 of record JBDHSX010000268.1, read on the forward strand.
ACGACACCTGCGCGCAGACCGCCGAGGAATACGGCGCGGCCGGCAACTACGTGCTCGGCGCCAACGTCGCGGGCTTCATCCGCGTCGCCGAGGCGATGCGGGCGTTGGGCGTGGTGTAAAGGCCGACGCTTAACAAAGTCATTGCCAGCGAAGCGAAGCAATCCTGTAAGCCGCGCGACGGTCTGGATTGCTTCGCAGAGCCTGTGCTCGGACAGGGCGGAGCGCCGATCCGAGTGCTCCTCGCAATAACGGAACAGATCTTCCGTCATTGCCGGCACGGCCACGCGATGGCGTTGTCCGAACGGCAATGTCCGCGTATGACTCTGTGCCACCCCGCCCTTGTCTTGCCCGGCCCGCATCTCTACCTCTGCATTCATTTCCGCAGAGGACACCACCATGCTCGACGCCACCGTCAACGCGCTGAAGCAGGTCATCTCGCCGCCGATGCGCGCCATCCTGTGGCGCTCGATCGGACTGGCGCTGATTCTGATCGCGGTGTTGGCGGTCAGCCTGCAACGGCTTTTGAGCTGGCTCGCCACCTCCGGCATGGTGTGGGCGGAAGCCACGCTCGGCCCCGACTATCACACGCCCCTCAACATCCTGTCGTGGATGGTGTCGATCGCCGCCGGCTTCGGCATCGTGTTCGGCGCGATCTTCCTGATGCCCGCGATCACCTCGCTGGTGGCGGGAGTGTTCGTCGACGACGTCGCCGACATCGTCGAGCGCGAGCACTATCCGGCGGAGCGCCCCGGCGTCGCGCTGCCCTACGGGCTCGCCATCACCGAAGGGCTCAAATTCGCCTTGCTGACTTTGTTGGTCTACCTGATCGCGCTGCCGTTCGCGCTGTTCGCCGGGCTCGGCTTTCTCGCCTTCTTCATCGCCACCGCATGGCTGCTCGGCCGGCAGTATTTCGAATACGCCGCGCTGCGCTTTCGTCCGGTCGAGGAAGCCAAGGCGATGCGCCGCGCCTATGCCGGCCAGGTGTTCGTCGCCGGATTGATCATCGCCGCCTTCGTCGCGATTCCGATCGTCAACTTCGCGACGCCGGTGTTCGCCATGGCGCTGATGGTGCATCTCCACAAGCAACTGAGCGGGCCGCGGCCGGAACTGATCGAGCCCGCGCCGAGAACCAGCGTGCCCACGGTCTGACCGCGCTACACCGTTTTCTCCGGCCAGCGGCAGAGATCGTTGATCAGGCACACCTCGCAGCGCGGCTTGCGCGCGAGGCAGGTATAGCGGCCGTGCAGGATCAGCCAGTGATGGGCGTGCAGCATGAATTCCGGCGGAACCACCCGCTCAAGGGTCTGCTCCACCTCCAGCGGCGTCTTGCCGGGCGCGAGGCCGGTGCGGTTGCCGACGCGAAAGACGTGGGTGTCCACCGCCAGGGTCGGCTGGCCGAACGCCATGTTAAGCACGACATTGGCGGTCTTGCGCCCGGCGCCCGGCAGCGACTCCAACTCCGCGCGGGTACGCGGCACCTCGCCGCCGAACTCCGCGATCAGCTTCTCCGACAGCGCGATGACGTTCTTCGCCTTGGTGCGGTAGAGCCCGATGGTCCTGATATAGTCGCGCAGCCGCTCCTCGCCGAGCGCCACCATCTTTTGCGGCGTGTCCGCGACCGGGAACAGTTCGCGTGTCGCCTTGTTGACTCCGGCATCGGTGGCCTGCGCCGACAACACCACCGCCACTAGCAGCGTGAACGGGTTGAGATGCTCCAATTCGCCCCGCGGCTCCGGATTGGCTTCCCGGAAACGACGGAACGCTTCGAACACCTCGGCGCGGCTCCACGGTTTCGGAGCGGGCGTGCGCTTCCTGGCGACCGATCCGGCGGCCTTCGACTTCGATTTCGGCGCGGGTCGGTGCGTGCTTTTGGCCATGATCCCGGTATAATGACAGGCGATGACCGCAGGCAATGATTTTGACAATTCCCTCGCCCCGGAGCCGGAACTGTTTTCGGCGCGGCTGGTGCCGCACCGCTCGCTGAGCCGGAAGGGATTCACGGTGCTGATGGCCGTCATCAGCGTCGTCAACTTCACCGCAGGCATGGTCTTCCTGTTCAAGGGCGCATGGCCGGTGCTCGGCTTCTTCCTGCTCGACGTGCTGGCGATCTACTGGGCGTTCCGGATCAATTTCCGCGACGCCAAGGCGACCGAGGAAATTTCCATCACGGCGTCGGCGTTGCGGGTGCGCCGGACCGATCATCGCGGCGCCGCCACCGAATGGGTGTTCAACCCGCTCTGGGTGCGGCTCGACAGCACGGTCCACGCCGAATATGGCATCGAGCGGCTGTGCCTGGTGTCGCGCGGCCGCAGCCTCGCCATCGCGCAATGCCTCGGCCCCGACGAGAAATCGAGTTTCGCGAGCGCCTTGGCCAACGCCTTGCAGGCGGCGAAGCGCGGGCCGGTCTATAATCCGCTGACCTGAAGC
>JBDHSX010000269.1:0-3794 GCA_039808365.1 Xanthobacteraceae bacterium
CGCAAAGAAAAAGGGCCGCTCGCGAAAGCAAGCGGCCCAAGTCTAGGGAGGAAACGCCCAAGGAGGGCAGCGATAACGCGAGGCGTTACCGCACTGCATCAATATGCGGCCGCAGCGCACAAAACGCAAGTTTTTTTCGCTATTTTTGCATGCGGATTTTGCATATCTGTTCTTCTGAACAGGTCATTACAACTTTTAAATTCATGATGTTTTTCAGTGTGTTGCGGATATGTGGCGAAACCGTGGACGTGTCATAAAGTGAATTATAGTTCAATTTTATGAATCCGACACTGATTCCGATGTCCGCGCACGCCGTGGGGATTCGGCCCCTGCATGACCTGATCGGTGTCTGATTGACGCCGTCGCATGGGAGGAGGTCGCTGACCCCTCGCAACGACGCCGTCCGCCGTCATGCCATTGGTTTTCCCGATCCGAACCGCTAAGCAGTGCGGATTCGCAACGCAGGGAGATGCCTCGTGACGGTCGTTGATTTCACCGCCTTCATTGACCGCCTGGCGACCGCTTCCGGCGAGGCCATCCTGCCGTTCTTCCGCACGTCGCTGGGTGTCGAGGACAAGAAATCCAAGCAGGGCTTCGATCCGGTCACCGAGGCCGATCGCGGCGCCGAGGCGGTGATGCGGCGGATGATCAAGGCCAGCTTTCCCAAGCATGGCATCGTCGGCGAGGAGTTCGGCAACGAGCGCGAGGACGCCGACTACGTCTGGGTGCTCGATCCCATCGACGGCACCAAGTCCTTCATCTCCGGCTTTCCGATCTGGGGCACCTTGATCGCGTTGATGCACCGGGGCGCGCCGGTTTACGGCATGATGCACCAGCCTTACATCGGCGAGCGCTTCAGCGGCGACAACGGCTCCGCCACCTGCCGCTCCGCCGGCGGCCAGCGCAAGCTGGCGACGCGGCGTTGCGAGACCTTGAGCCAAGCCACGCTGTTCACCACCAGCCCGCTGTTGATGAACGAACCCGATCGCGCCATCTTCAGCCGGGTGCAGGATCAGGCCCGGCTCGCGCGCTTCGGCGGCGATTGCTATTCCTATTGCATGCTGGCGGCGGGCCATGTCGATCTGGTGATCGAGACTGAATTGAAGCCCTATGACATCGCCGCGCTGATCCCGATCGTGACCGGCGCGGGCGGCATCGTCACCACCTGGGAGGGCAAGCCGGCGCAGCACGGCGGCCGCATCGTCGCCGCCGGCGATCCGCGCGTCCATGAGCAGGCGCTCAAGGTGCTAGGCGGCTGACGACCCACGCCATCCGAGCCAGGCTCCGCGAAGCAATTTTCCTTCCCTTCTTCCTCCCCTGCTTCCGGGGGAGGGTTGGGGTGGGGGGCTGGATTGCTTCGGAGCTCACGCTCCTTGCAATGACGAAAGCGGATTCTTTTTCGTCTCGCGCTAGCCGTCGCCGCGCAGATGGGTCACCAGCTGTTGCGCCGGGCGCGGCAGCGACTTCAGGTCGCGCACGCAGATCGCCAGCTTGCGCATCGCCCACGCATCGCGAATCCGCACCGGTTTGATCGCCATGACGCGCGCGCATCGTTTCGCGGCGGCTTCCGGCACCACGGCGATGCCGACGCCCGCGGCGACCAGGCGGCACACCGCGTCGAAGTCGCGGAGCCGCGCGCGAAATCGCAAGCGGGCGCCGAGTCGCGCCGCCTGCGTCGCGAGATGGCCTTGCAGGGCGCTGGTGGTGGAGAGCCCGACGAAATCGCGTGCCGTCACCGCGCCGAAATCGATGACGCGATGACGGGCGAGATCGTTCTGCGGAGCGACCGCCAGCACCAGCCGGTCGTCGCGGAACGCGAAGCGTTCGATGCCCGGCGGCAATGCCGCTTCGGAGGCGATCCCGATGTCGGCGCGGCCCGCGGCGATCGCTTCGGCGATGCCGACGCTTTCCAGCTCCTCCGCATCGATGTTGATCTGCGGGTGGTCGCGCAGAAAACTCGCCAGCGCCGGCGGCAGGTGCTCCGACAGGCTGGACGTATTCGCCAGCACGCGAATGCTGGTCTTGATCCCGCGCGCGTAGCCGGCGAGATCGCCGCGCAGGTTGTCGGCGGCCGCCAGCACCACGCGGGCATGGTCGAGCAGGCTTTCGCCGGCGTCCGTCAAGGTCACGCCATGGCGGCCGCGTCGCAGCAGCGTGACGTCGAGCGCGGCTTCAAGGGTCTTGATGCGTTCGCTGGCCGAGGCCAGCGCCAGATTGGCGCGCGCCGCGCCACGGGTGATGCTGCGCGCTTCCGCCACCGCGACGAACACCTGAAGATCGACGAGATCGAACCGCATGACGCCTCCGATCTGATTTCGTATTTTCCGAAGGCTATTTCCGGAACCTCCAGATTGCGCCGCGCCCGCGGTTCGGTCAATCTGCCGCCATGTCGGATCCCGGTCTCATTCTCATCGTCGCGGTGTTCCTGCTGGCGGGATTCGTCAAGGGCGTCATCGGGCTCGGCCTGCCGACGGTGGCGATGGGCCTGCTCGCGACACGGATGGCGCCGGCGCATGCGCTGGCCATCGTCATCGTGCCGTCGATCGCCACCAACATCTGGCAGACTTTCGGCGGCCCCTATTTGCGCGCCCTGCTGCGGCGGCTGTGGCCGATGCTGGTCGGGCTGTTGTTCGGCATCTGGTGCGCCGCCGGCCTGATGGCCGGGTCTTACGCCCGCTATGGCACGCTGGTTCTCGGCGTGTTGCTGATCATCTACGGCGTCATCGGCCTCAAGCAGGTGCGCTTTCATGTGCCGCCCGACAAGGAGAAATGGATCGGCGGCGTGGTCGGCGTCGTCACCGGCGCGGTGTCGGCGGTGACCGGCGTGCAGGTGATCCCGTCGATGCCGTTCCTGCAGGCGATCGGGCTGGAGAAGGACGAACTGGTGCAGGGGCTCGGCGTGTTCTTCACCACGGGGACCCTCGGCCTGATCCTCGGGCTCGCCGACGCCGGGCTGTTGACGGTGTCGGTGGCGGTGCCGGGCCTGGTGGCGCTGGCGTCCGGCTTCGCCGGCATGTTCATCGGCCAGAACGTCCGCACCCGGATGCACCCGGACGTGTTCCGCCGCTGGTTCCTGATCGCGATGATCGGCCTCGGCATCTATCTCGGCGGCGAGGCGCTGGCGAAGATTTTGGCATGAATTCAGCGCGCGTCCATCAGCGCGACGCGAACGCCGAGAGCGATCAGCAGCGCGCCGATGCCGCGATTGATCCAGCGCATCAGCGATCCCGAGCGCCGCATCCGTCGGGCGGCGACGGCGGCGAAGGCGGCGACGCCGAGGCACCACAGCGTGCCGTTGGCGACGAAGATGACGCCGAGCGCGAGCAGCGCCAGCGACGGGTGCGGCGCGCCGACGTCGACGAATTGCGGCAGGAAGGCGAGGAAGAACAGCGCGATCTTCGGATTGAGGATGTTGGTCAGCGCGCCCTGCAAAAACACCTGCCGCAGCGTGACCGGCTTCAGCGCCGGCTGGCCGGCGTGCGCGCGCCCGTCCCGCGCGAACAGCATGCGAGCGCCGATGTAGCAGAGATAGGCGCCGCCGAGCAGCTTCACCGCGGTGAACGCGGTGGCGGAGGCCGCCAGCAGCGCCGACAGCCCGACCGCCGTCGCCAGCACGTGGACCAGGCAGCCGCAGCCGATGCCGATCGCCGCCACCGCGCCGCCGCGCCAGCCGAGTTGCAGGCTGCGCGCGGTGATATAGGCGTTGTCCGGTCCCGGCGTGATGTTGAGCAGCAGGCCGGAGACGATGAACAGCCCGAGATCGTGAATGCCGAGCATGATGGTCCTCTTTAGCG
>JBDHSX010000270.1:0-3762 GCA_039808365.1 Xanthobacteraceae bacterium
GGCGGGAGGGGAACAGGCGGCTGTTGCTTGTTGGTCCGGGCGTCCCCCTGCCTCAATCGATAATAGATGTCGCGTTCGAGATCGACATAGGAGCGACCGACCGCCGGTATCGGCGAGGCTGCAGCAATCGCACTGGCACGTGTGCTGGTATAAAAGCCGATCAGGATGAAACGCGCGAGATGACGGAGCGGTCGCTTGTCCGTCGCTACCTTCTATCCCTTTCGCTCTCCGCGATGAACGGTCTGGATTTCGCGATAGCGCCAGCAAATCCAGATCAATGCCGCGGAATCCGATCTTGTCAGGGCTCACCCTTGGGAGGCAGCGTCACTTTGACGAGGACGCGATGATAACCCTCATTCGCATGATGCTTGATGGACGATCGCAGATCTTTCAGATCACGCCGTTCGCCGCCCTTCTTGCCACGCTTCTTTCGCGATCAAGGCCTTCGACACGAGTTTTCCTCGACGCACGCCTGCATCAAAACGATCGCGGACGATGTCGCTGCGCCCGTAGTCCGTCACCAGTTCGATGTTGGTCTCCGGATACTTCGCCAGAAACCGTTCCAGCGCCGGCCACAACAGGCTGAGTATCGCGTATTCATCGGCCGAGAGACAGATCGTGCCGGACAGCCGTTCGCGCAATGAGCCGATCTGGGCGAAGCCGCGGTCGATCTGTCCGGTGCGGGCGCGACTTCCGATAACAGTCGCTGGCCTGCCTCCGTCCGTTGCGAAGCTCAAGGCGTTCGGCGGCGAGAATCTGTGATTTGGTCGTCTGGTCCGGGAAGGCCGACGTGAGGTCTGAAGCGGCGGTCTTGTCTATCCACGGCGTCACCGCCGCTTCATCGAAAGTCACGCGGTTTGATCTTGATCCGGTCGATATGGTGGGTCGACGAGATCCCGCGCCCGCAATCCCTTGGTTGGCAATTTGTGCGGGTCAGGACCGCCGGTGGCGTGCTCCCGATGCTGCCGATGAATCCGGAGAGCGATCTGGCCCGCTTCAGGAAACTCACCAAGTCCTCCGGGATCGACGGCGTCATGCCGAATGATTCCCAATCGCAGGCCAGCAAACGGAACGATTTCGATGGCCGCGATGCTCGGCGTCCAGCGATCCTGGTGCGCGGAAACATCGACGATAAAGACCTTGTGTTCCGCAGGCTCTTGTCAGCATCGCGGGGAAATGGGAATCGTTCTCGGCTTGACCAATTCCTGAAATCCAATCTTGAAATCCAAGGGGCAGGCGGCCCTGAAATGGAGGCGACAATGACGCTTGTTGCAAAATCAGAACCGACCTTGGCTGAACCTCAGGTGGTCGCACAAAACAGGGGCCTGCTCGATGTTCTCCCCTTTGCCAACCGCGATGATTTCGCGGATGCCGAACGGGGCTTCGTCGGCACCATTCCGGACGCGAAAATCGTGAACGCCTCGGGGCGGCCGATCTGGAGCATGGCGCCCTATGCCTTTATCGGCGATGGTCCGGCACCCGATACGGTCAATCCGAGCCTGTGGCGGATATCGCAGCTCAACTGCCGTCACGGCCTGTTCAAGGTCGTGGACGGCGTCTATCAGGTGCGCGGCTTCGACCTCGCCAACATGACGATCGTCGAGGGCAGGACCGGCATCATCGTCATCGACACCACGACCTGCGCGGAAGCCGCGCGCGCCGGCCTCGATCTCTATTTCCAGCATCGGTCGAAGCGACCGGTGAAGGCGGTAATCTACACCCATACCCACGTCGATCATTTCGGCGGCGTAAAGGGCGTCATCGAGGAAGCCGATGTCGCCTCGGGGGCAATTCCGATCATCGCGCCGGATGGCTTCATGCACCATGCCGTTTCGGAAAACGTCATCGCCGGGCCGGCGATGATCCGTCGCGCTGCTTATCAGTTCGGGCCGCTGTTGCCGGTCGGGCCGCGCGGACAGGTCGATGCCGGGCTCGGCAAGACATCAGGTCGGGGCACTGTTACGCTGATTGCGCCGACCGACCTCATCAAGGTGACCGGCGACCGGCGCGTGCTCGATGGTCTCGAATTCGTCTTCCAGATGGCGCCGAACAGCGAGGCGCCGGCCGAGATGCATATGTTCATCCCGGAATATCGCGCGCTCAATATGGCGGAGAACGCGACGCATCTGTTTCACAACCTGCTGCCGTTCCGCGGCGCGGAGGTGCGCGATCCGCTGGCATGGTCGAAATACATCAACGAGGCGATCGAGCTGTTCGCGGGCGATGCCGACGTGTTGCTCGGGCAGCATCATTGGCCGGTGTGGGGCCGCGAGAAGATCGCGCATTATCTCGCCAGGCATCGTGATCTCTACAAATATGTGCATGACCAGACGCTGCGGCTGATGAACCATGGCTACACCGCGCCGGAAATCGCGGAGATGCTGACGCTGCCGCCGAGCCTTGCCAACGAATGGCATAACCGCGACTACTACGGCGCGGTGCGCCACAATGTGAAGGCGATCTATCAGCGATATCTCGGCTGGTACGACGCCAATCCCGCCAATCTGGATCCGCTGCCGCCGGCGCAGCAGGCGAAGAAATACGTCGCCTATATGGGCGGCGCGGACGCGATTCTCGCCAAGGCGCGCAAGGATTTCGAGGCCGGCGACTATCGCTGGGTCGCGGAAGTGACGAACCGCGTGGTGTTCGCCGAACCGGACAACGCGGAAGCGCGCGAACTGAACGCCGCCGCGTTCGAACAACTGGGCTATCTCGCTGAAGCATCGACGTGGCGCAACGCCTACCTGTTCGGCGCTCACGAGTTGCGCAACGGTTATGCGCCTGCGGCGCGTCGCGGTCTCAGCCCGGACGTCGCGTCGGCGCTGACCGTCGAGATGATCTTCGATGCCCTCGGCGTGCGGCTGAACGGTCCCAGGGCCGACGGCAAGCGGATCGTGGTGAACTGGGTGTTTTCCGATACCGGCGAGTCCTATGTTCTCAATCTTGAGAATGCGGCGCTGACCTATGTCGCCGGCCGGACTTCGGACAAGGCCGATGTGACGCTGACGCTGCCTCGCGCGGCGATGTTCAAATTGATGCAGGCGGGGACCGATGCGAAAGGCATGGACGGGATCAAGGTCGATGGCAACCCGGCAAAAATTCTCGAACTGCTCGGGCTGCTCGATAATTTTTCGGGCAGCTTCCCGATCGTCGAGCCGAAGCCGCAACGGGCCTAGATCGGGAAATGGCGAGTTCGGGACTATGCCGTTATCCTTCGCCAGGCCAATGCGGACGGCTGTCTGGCGATGCGCTATCAGATTGCGGTTGGGTCGAGATGCGGCCGCCTATGCCGAGCGCTGAAATGTGTCGCCGACGGTCCGCTATCGCCGGCATGATCTGATTGAAGGGGAAGACATGAGATGGTGTCGGTTGCGTGGACCCGGCTGGAGAAGAAGGTTCGCTTTGCGCGGGCCGTGGTCCGGCTGCGCACCCTCGTGCGGGCGCATGACTCTCTGCTGATTCCGCTGGCGATGATCCTCGGCCTCTGCGCGGGAATTGCGGTGGTCGTCATGAGCTATATGGCGCAATTGGCTCACGTCGCGATCTATGGCATTCCCATCGACGTCCGATTGAGCGCGCATAGCGCCGTCGATCCGGTCGTGGCTCTGATCGCGCCGGCGACTGGCGGTCTTGTCCTGGGCTCCATGGAGTGGTGGCGGCGGCGGTGGAAGCTCTCCGGCGCGACCGATCCGATCGAGGCCAATGCGTTGCGTGGCGGCAATATGTCGATGCGCGACAGCCTCGTCGTCAGCGGCCAAACGC
>JBDHSX010000271.1:0-3726 GCA_039808365.1 Xanthobacteraceae bacterium
GCGCTGACCGGCCTCGACGCCCGCGGCTACAAGAACTCGACGCTGCTGTTCAATCTGGCGCGGGTGTTCATCGCCCGCTCGAAGGCGGCGCAACTGATCAATCCGCCCTGGACCGGCATCGCCGAACCGATGTGGGAGCCGGTGCAGATCCGCCATCGCTCGGCCTATTACGATGCGTTCTTCATCGAGGCGCTGCTGAGCTATCTCGAAACCGGCCTCGCCGCGCCGGACGAGCGGCTGCCGGCGCGCGCGGCGATCGACGCCATGGCCGAATTCTGCGTGGGACCGAGCCGCGAGACCGTGCGCGGGCGCGACGGCGAAACCTTCGACGTTATTACCGCGCTGGCGCCGGCGCCGCATCCGCGCTTCAGCCGCTTCTTCGCGCAGATCAAGCAGGATCTCGGCTTCGGCATCTACGTGCCGGACTGCGACACCACCGCCTGCTCGTTCTCGGCGGCGTTGCAGGCCGGCCGGGCCGACGCGCTGCTCGATCAGCCGCTCTTGGATTTCTACGCCGGCTATCAGGTCACCGACGGCGTCAACGAGCCGCGGGTCACGGTGCCGCTGAACGACCATGTCGACTATCGCGGCGGCATCGTCACCTGGATCGACAATCTTGCCGGTGATCGGCCCTACGGCAACGATCTCGACCCGACGCTCAATCTCGACGTGCTCGAAGTCTCCTTCCGCAATTGCGCGCGCTGGAAGATCGTCGAGACGCCGGCGCGGCTCGCGGTGGTGCGCGGCATCGTCGCGTTCCAGCGGCGGCTCGCCGAGAGCGGCGCGTTCGCCGATCCGCGCGCGCATATCTATTATTTGCCGGAACTGTATTGCGCCTATTTCGGCCGCTGCCACGCGGCTTTCATGGCGCTGCCGGACGCCGCGCGGCGCGCCGTCGATCCCGACGACGCTTTCGCCTTGATCCGTGAAAAAGTTCTCGCCTATGTGCGCGACGAACTGATCGCCCACGAGATGAATCCGTTCGACGCCGCGCTGGCGCTGATCGCGCTCGGCCATCTCGGCGCCGACCGCGCGGCGTTCGCGGCCCCGCTCCACGTCGTTCTCCGTCAGCTCGGCGAGGGCGGCCGGCGCGGTCCGTTCAAAGCCTATGAATGGAACAAGATGAAGACGCCGACGCGCATTCTGGTTGGCGGGCCGGAAGTCACCTCGGCCTTCGTGCTGATGGGGCTGGCGCTGGCGCGGCGCGCGATGACGATCTCGTGAGCGATTCCAATCGCGCGCATCGTCGCCGCGCCTTGCGCGACCGCGCGCCGATCGACAAGATAGCACGATATGATTGACCGAGGCGGCCGTTCTCGATGTTGAAATCGATGTCCTTCGTCGCCGCGATGCTGGCGCTGATCGTCCCGGCCACCGTCGCCCGCGCGGCCGATGTCAGCGGCGTGCCGAAAATTGCGACCGCCGATCAGATCAGCATCAACAACATCCGCATCAAGCTCGCCGGCATCGACGCGCCGTCGCTTCAGCAATTGTGCCTCGACGCCAAGGGCGCGCCGTGGAAGTGCGGCATCGCCGCGCGCGACGCGCTGGCGGATCATGTCGGCAGCAAGCCGTGGACCTGCCACCTGATGCGGCTCGACCGCCACGCCCGGACGCTGGCGAAATGCAGCGTCGACGGCGAGGACGTTCATGCATGGCTGGTGCGCGGCGGCTGGGCGCTGGCGTTTTTGCGCGGCGCGCAACGCTACGACGTCGACCAGAAGCAGGCGCAGGCCGCCAATGCCGGGCTGTGGCAGGGCGCGTTCTTCGCTCCCGCCGACTGGCGCGTCCGCCGCAGGAACGCGCCGATCCTCGGCGCGGCCAAGCCGAAGGAGAACGTCCGCCGCATTCTGCTGGCGTCGGCCTCGGGGCCCACGCCGCCGTCGCCGGCCTGCCGCATCAAGGGCAACGTCAACACCTCGGGCCAGTGCATCTATCACCGTCCGACCAGCCGCTGGTACGCCCAGATCAAGATGAAGGTCAGCAAGGGCACGCGCTGGTTCTGCTCGGTGGAGGACGCCGAAGCCGCCGGCTGCCGCGAAACCCGGCGATGACGGCGATGCGGCGGTGTGAAAGGATGAGCCGGAAATGAGGCGTCGTCGTCCGCGAAGGCGGACGATCGAGTAAACGGTGCAGGTGCGGGGGATCCGTCTTCGGTCCGAAATACTGGATACTCCGCCTGCGCGGAGTATGACGGCTTTCGTATCGCGGATTTGCTCTAAAAGCGAATGCCCGGTCAGGCTCTGAGGTCCCGTGCAAGAGGCGAGCGAGCAGATCCGTCAATCCCCCGCCGACATGCCGCCGCAGCGGCGGCGCCGCCTGCGGCAGGCCGTGCTGCTGTCGTTGATGCTGGCGAGCCTCTACGGGCTGATCGCCTATATGCTGCTGCCGATCCTGTGGACCCATTACGAGCACCAGAAAGGGCTCGCCGGCCTGCCGATGGTGACGCGCACCGCGCAGGGCATTCCCGGCGATCCGATCAATGTCGGGCTGATCGGATCGCGCGACGACATCGCCTGCGCGATGAAGGAAGCCGGCTGGTCGCCGGCCGCGCCGATCTCGGTCCGCTCCAGCATCGGCATCGCCGGCAGCGTGATCTTTCGCCGGCCCTATCGCGACGCGCCGGTGAGCAACCTCTATTATCTCGGCCGCCGCGAGGATCTGGCCTATGAGAAACAGGTCGGCGACAGCGCCGATCAGCGCCATCATGTCCGGTTCTGGCAGGTGCTGGCGCGCGGCGCGGAGGGCCGTCCGGTCTGGCTCGGCGATGCGGCGTTCGATCGCGGCGTCGGCGTCAGCCGCTACACCGGGGCCGTCACCCATCACATCGCGCCCGACATCGACGCCGAGCGCGCGACGCTCGTCAGCGACGTTGAGGCCGCCGGCATGGCGACGGCGAAATACCAGGTCACCGGCGTCGGCCCGACGCTCGCCGGGCGCAACGGCGGCGGCGATCCCTATTATACCGATGGCGAGGTGTGGATTCTGCGGCTGGTCGAGAATTGCCGCAAGAATCCCGCGCCGGTGGTCGATATCGCCAGCCCGCTGGCCATCGAACTCAAGGACCAGATCTGGCAGGCCATCGCCCAGGCGCTGCGCAAATAGCGGCGCTTGGTTCCGCGCCAGCCTGCCTCCATGTTCCGCCACGATATCGGGCATTCACCGATAAGGCTTCAATTCCCGCGCCCGCCGTGCCAAGCAGGGCCCCTGCAACGAGCGTTGAGGATTTGCCACCATGACCGTTCGCGCCGGGCGGGAGTTTCTCGCCATCCCCGGCCCCACCACGATGCCCGACGAGGTGCTGCAAGCGATGCACCGCCCGGCGCTGGACATCTATTCCGACGAGATGGTGCAACTCACCGACGGTCTGCTCGGCGATCTCAGGCGGCTGTTCCGCACCGAGGGGCGCGCCTACATCTACATCGCCAACGGTCATGGCGCGTGGGAAGCGACGCTGAGCAACACATTGTCGCGCGGCGATAAAATCCTGGTGCTGGAAAGCGGCCGCTTCGCCATCGGCTGGGGCGAGGCCGCCGGCGCGACGGGCATCGAGGTCGAGGTTCTCAAGGGCGACCTGCGCCGCGCGGTGCGGCCCGCCGAGGTCGAGGCGCGGCTGCGGCGCGACACGGCGGGCGAGATCAAGGCGGTGCTGGTGGTGCAGGTCGATACCGCGTCCGGCGTGGTCAACGACATCGCCGCCATCGGCCGCGCCATCAAGGCCGCCGG
>JBDHSX010000272.1:0-3633 GCA_039808365.1 Xanthobacteraceae bacterium
TGGTTGCGGGGATAGGATTTGAACCTATGACCTTCAGGTTATGAGCCTGACGAGCTACCGGGCTGCTCCACCCCGCGATAAATCCGTGCATGCCTTGTCATTTGAAGCCGAACAGTTACCCGTCAACGCCCGAGGGCGTCGACCGATCGCGGTCGATGGCTTCCTGAGAAGGCAACCGCAGGCTCCGCCGACGGTGCGCGGCCTGTTTATCAATGCGCGCCGGGTTTGGGAAGGGCCTCGGCGGCGGTTTTCGATATTTTATGGCGAGGGAACCGAAATTCGCCGAGGCAACGGTCCCGATCGCGCAGGGCCGGACCTTTCACCTTGCTCCCGCGCCCGCAAAGGCACAGCATCCGACGCCGCTCCGGTTTTTGGAGGATTTCATGGACCCATTCGCCGCGCCGTCGGGCACCGACACTCTCGACGCGGGTTTTCGCCGCATGGTGGCGCTGTCGCGCCAGGAGTTGCCGCCGACGCTGGAGCAACGGCGCGAGCGCTTGAGCCGCCTTGGCGCGATGGTGGCGGCGAACGAAGCGCCTTTCCAGCAGGCGATCTCGGCCGACTTCGGCCACCGCGCCGCGATCGAGACCACGATGGCGGAGACGCTGCTGGTGCAAGGCGAGATCAAGCACGCGCGCAAGCATCTCAAATCGTGGATGGCGGCGCGGCGGGTGGCGACGCAGCCGCAATTCTGGCCGGCGCGCAATCGCCTGCTGCCGCAGCCGCTCGGCGTCGTCGGCATCATCGCGCCGTGGAACTATCCGCTGCAGCTGACGCTGGCGCCGGCGGTGGCGGCGATCGCCGCCGGCAACCGCGTGATGATCAAGCCGAGCGAGTTGGTGCCGCGCTTCGCGAGCCTATTAAAACAGGTGATTGCCGACACCTTCGACGCAACCGACATCACGGTGACCGGCATCGACGACGGCGTCGCGGAAGCCTTCGCGGCGCTGCCGTTCGATCATCTGATGTTCACCGGCTCGACGCGGGTCGGCCGGCTGGTGGCGGCGGCGGCGGGACGGAATCTGACGCCGGTCACGCTCGAACTCGGCGGCAAGTCGCCGGCGATCATCGACGCTTCCGCGAATCTCGACGAAGCCGCGGCGCGCATCGCTTACGGCAAACTGCTCAACGCCGGGCAGACCTGCATCGCGCCGGACTATGTGCTGGTGGCGAGGGAATCCGCCGAAAACCTCGCCGGGAAAGTTGCGGCGAACATGCGGCGGATGTACGGCACCGCGCCCGACAATCCGGACTACACCGCGATCGTCTCCGGCCAGCATTTTGCCCGCCTCGAAGCGCTGGTCGAGGACGCCGCGGCCAAGGGCGGGCGCGTCATCCAGTGCGCGCCGGCCCGCGACCCCGCCTGGCAATCGCGGCGCAAGTTTCCGCCGACCGTCATTCTTGGCGCGACGCCGGAGATGAAGGTGATGCAGGAGGAAATTTTCGGCCCCGTCCTGCCGGTGGTGGACTGCGCCGGGACCCGGGAGGCCATCGCCTTCGTCAACGAGCGCGACCGGCCGCTGGCGCTGTACTGGTTCGGCAGCGACGACGCGGCGCGCGACGAGGTGCTGGCGCGCACCGTCTCCGGCGGGGTCACCGTCAACGACTGCCTGTTCCACTTCACCCAGATCAACCAGCCGATGGGCGGGGTCGGGGCGTCGGGGACCGGGGCCTATCACGGCGAATGGGGGTTTTCCACCTTCAGCAAGCTGAAGCCGGTGTTCTATCGCTCGAAATTCAACCGTTTCGCCGATCTCTATCCGCCCTATGGCGCAAAGACCGCCCGCATGGAAAAATTGCTGCGATTCCTGTCATGACGACACGGCGGGCCAACCGCCGGCACGACCAACCATTCCAAGGGACCAACGAGGGAATTTTCGATTTTAACAGAATCATCCGTCGTCATGCGCGAACTTGATCCGCGCATCCATCTGTCGAAAAGAGATGGATTGCCGGGTCAAGCCCGGCAATGACGCCTCGTGATGCTTCCAACAAGCGTAAACCATTCCAGGGGAGCAAACAGTGACCGATACATTCGATTTCGTCGTGGTGGGGGGCGGATCCGGCGGCTGCGCGGTGGCGAGCCGGCTGTCGGAGGACCCGAGCGTCTCGGTGGCGCTGCTGGAAGCCGGCGGCAAGGGCGACAACTGGGTGGTGACGACGCCGGGCGCGCTGGTGCTGATGGTGTCGGGCAAGGTCAACAACTGGGCGTTCGACACCGTGCCGCAGGCCGCCCTCAACAACCGCATCGGCTACCAGCCGCGCGGCAAGGCGCTCGGCGGCTCCTCCGCCATCAACGCCATGGTCTATATCCGCGGCCACCGCGCCGATTACGATCACTGGGCAACGCTCGGCAATGCCGGCTGGTCCTATGACGACGTGCTGCCCTACTTCAAGCGCGCGGAGGACAACGCCACGATCGCGGACGACTATCACGGCAAGGGCGGACCGCTCAGCGTCGGCAATCTGCAAACCGACAATCCGGTTCACGACATCTTCCTGCAAGCCGCGCGCGAGGCGCAGTTCCGCATCAACGAGGATTTCAACGGCGCGGAGCAGGAAGGGCTCGGCCTCTATCAGGTGACGCAGAAGAACGGCGAGCGCTGGAGCGCGGCGCGGGGCTACATCCATCCGTTCATGACCAGCCGGCCCAATCTGAAGGTCGAGACCGGCGCGCGCGTCACCCGCGTCATCTTCGAGGGCAAGCGCGCGGTCGGCGTCAAGTACCGGCGCGGCAAGGAGACGTTCGAGATCCGCGCGCGCCGCGAGGTCATCCTCAGCCTGGGCGCGTTCCAGACCCCGCAACTCCTGATGCTGTCCGGCGTCGGCGACGCGGAAGCGCTGGCCAAGCTCGGCATCGCCGCGACCCATCATCTGCCCGGCGTCGGACAGAACTTGCAGGACCACCCCGATTTCGTGTTCGGCTTCACCTCCAATGCGCCCTATTTCGCCGGGCTGTCGTTTCCCGGCCTCGGGCGCATCGCCAGGAGCGTCATGCAGTATCGCCGGGGACGGCGCGGCGCGATGACCTCGAACGTCGCCGAATGCGGCGGCTTCCTGAAGACGCGGCCCGATCTCGACGTGCCCGACATCCAGCTTCATTTCTGCACCGGCATGATCGACGACCACGGCCGCAAGCCGGCGTGGAATCGCGTCGGCTTTTCCTGCCACGTCTGCCTGCTGCGGCCGAAAAGCCGCGGCCGCGTCTGGCTGCACGACGCCGATCCGCTGCGCGCGCCGGCCATCGATCCGAATTTCCTCGGCGAGGACGCCGACCTCGACGCCATGGTGGCGGGCTTCCGCACCACCAAGCGCCTGCTCGACGCGCCGGCGCTGAAGGCGATCACGACCTCGGACGTATTCACCGCCGGGATCGACAGCGACGAGGCGATCCGCGAGGTGCTGCGCCAGCGCGTTGACACCGTCTATCACCCGGTCGGCACCTGCAAGATGGGCGTCGACGATCCGATGGCGGTGGTCGATCCGAGGCTGAAGGTCCACGGCCTCGACGGCTTGCGCGTGGTCGACGCCTCGATCATGCCGACCCTGGTCGGCGGCAACACCAACGCGCCGACCATCATGATCGGCGAGAAGGCCGCCGACATGATCAAGGCCGAGATGCGGGCGGGGTAG
>JBDHSX010000273.1:0-3633 GCA_039808365.1 Xanthobacteraceae bacterium
CGACGCGAGGCCGCGAACCACCGACGGACCGACAAGCGTCGCGCGTGACGGCGTTCAACTTGTCTTGAGTTCCGTCGCGGTCTCATCGAACGCCTTGACATCAAAGATATATATACAATACATTTTTGTGAGCATCGATACACCGCCACGTTCGAGCATGACCCGGCTGCGAGCCGCCTCTGCTGATGTGACGATGCGATCCCCATGGCGGACGAAGCTCATGCCGACAAATATATCAGTCGCCACCCCTTCCGATCATGCGCACGATCATCCTCACGGCTGGCGACGCTACCTCTATTCGACCAACCATAAAGACATCGGCACGATGTATTTCGTGTTCGCGATGATCGCCGGCGTGATCGGCGCCGGCTTCTCCGTCGCGATCCGCGCCGAACTGGAATTTCCCGGCTTGCAGATTTTCACCAACCCGCACGCCTACAACGTCTTCGTGACCGGGCACGGACTGATCATGATCTTCTTCACGCTGATGCCGGCGATGATGGGCGGGTTCGGCAACTGGATGGTGCCGCTGATGATCGGCGCGCCGGACATGGCGTTCCCGCGCATGAACAACATCTCGTTCTGGCTGCTGCCGGCATCGTTCACGCTGCTCATCATCTCGCTGTTCGTCGAGGGCGAGCCCGGATCGAGCGGGGCCGGCACGGGCTGGACGCTGTACGCGCCGCTCTCGACCTCGGGCCATCCGGGGCCGGCGGTCGACTTCGTCATTCTGTCGATGCACCTCGCCGGCGCGTCGTCGATCCTGGGCGCCATTAACTTCATCACCACCATCTTCAACATGCGCGCGCCGGGCATGACCTTGCACAAGATGCCGCTGTTCGTGTGGTCGGTGCTGGTGACGGCGTTCCTGCTGCTGCTGTCGCTGCCGGTCCTCGCCGGCGGCATCACCATGCTGCTCACCGACCGCAATTTCGGCACCTCGTTCTTCGCCCCCGACGGCGGCGGCGATCCGGTGCTGTATCAGCATTTGTTCTGGTTCTTCGGCCACCCCGAGGTCTACATCATGATCCTGCCGGGCTTCGGTATGATCAGCCACGTCGTCGCGACCTACAGCCGCAAGCCGCTGTTCGGCTATCTCGGCATGGTCTACGCGCTGGTCGCCATCGGCTTCATCGGCTTCGTGGTGTGGGCGCATCATATGTACACCGTCGGCATGACCGCCTCGGCGCAAGCCTATTTCGCCGCCGCCAGCATGGTCATCGCGGTGCCGACCGGCATCAAGATTTTCTCGTGGATCGCCACCATGTGGGGCGGCCGCATCGAGTTCAAGACGCCGATGCTGTGGGCGATCGGCTTCATCTTCGTGTTCACGGTCGGCGGCGTCACCGGCGTCGTGCTGGCCAATCCGGGCGTCGACCGCGTGTTGCAGGATACCTATTACGTGGTGGCGCACTTCCATTATGTGCTGTCGCTCGGCGCGGTGTTCGCGATCTTCGCCGGCTGGTACTACTGGTTCCCGAAAATCACCGGCTACATGTATTCGGAATTTTTCGGCAAGCTGCACTTCTGGCTGACTTTCGTCGGCGTCAACATGGCGTTCTTTCCGATGCATTTTCTCGGCCTGTCGGGCATGCCGCGCCGGATCGCCGACTATCCGGATGCCTTCGCCGGCTTCAACCAGATCTCGTCGATCGGCGCCTACATCTCCGCCGCGGGCCTCGTCGTCTTCTTTGTCGGCATGGCGTATTCCTTGAGCCGCAAGGTCAAGGCGGCCGACAACCCGTGGGGCGCCGGCGCCACCACCCTGGAGTGGACGCTGACGTCGCCGCCGCCCTTCCATCAGTTCGAGACGCTGCCACGCATTCAATAAACCGGCGGCCCCCGGATTTACCGCCGCAGAGTTCACCGCAAAGGAGCCGCGAGATATGACCGACCGATCCCGCCGCAATATTGCCGCCATCGCCAACCGCGAAGCGCTGGATTCGCCGGCTCTGCTCGCCGCCGCCGCCGCCAAATGGGCGACGGAAGGCATGCGGGTCGTCGGGCTGCTGGCGCGCAACACCGCCACCACCGAGACATGCAGCGCGGGCTTTCTGCAAGACATCGTTTCAAGCGACCAATACAGCGTTCGCCTGAATGCTCCGCCGGCGCTGACGACGTGCCATCTCGACGTCGCCGGAATGGAGAAAGCCTGCGCCGCGCTGCTGGATCAGATCCCGTCGGCCGACATCGTCGTCCTCAGCAAGTTCGGCAAGCTCGAAACCACGCAACAAGGTCTGTGGGCGGCGTTCGCGGCGACGGTCGCCGCCGGAAAGCCGTTGCTGACGACCGTCTCGGACAAGCATGTCGAAGCCTGGAAGGCCTTCGCACCCGAGAGCATCTGGCTCAGCGACCAATTGCCCGCGATCGAGGAATGGCGGCACGCGATCTGATGTCGGAAGCCGGTCCGGCAGGCCGCGCCGTTCGGGCTTTCCGATGATGTCCGGGTTCGACGCTAGATCCGGGAGTGATGGCAATTCGCGCGCCGCGAAAGGTCATCAATTCTGGAGCGTGCGCTCCAATCCGCGTCGCCTCGAAGCTCCATCAAGCGGCCGCACAACCGCGCGCGGTCGCGCGCGCCGCCGATTTCGATGCAAAGCTCGCAAGCGAGAAGCGCGATTTGCGGATCACGATCATCCATGAGCGCGCGAAGCGAGGGCCATGACTTTCTCGGAAGCTTGCCCTCAAGAAGAAGCACGAGCGCGCTTCGGCGCTTTCGCAGATGTGATTCACTCTCCGCATGCTGATCATCCCCCAGGTTCAGAGCCGCGGCGATAAGGGTCGGCCATGCCGCCCGGCCAAAGCTGCGCAGAATGCCATGCGCCGTCAGACGAAGGTGGTCCTCGCCCAGCGCCTCGACGAAGATCGGAATGGACTCATGGCGCCGAAAGGATCCGAGGCCGGCCAGAATGCCCAATAACGGCCGACGCTGCGCAAGTTCCAGCAAGAGCTCATACACCCATGGCTCGCGCAAGCGTGCGAGCGCACGCCCCGCGGCGCTTTTGACGGCATCGTCGCCAAGCCGCTCGACAGCGTCGTCCGAATCGCAACGCGACCGCAGGAAGTCCGCCAGCACCGAAAATGCCTTCAGCGAGGCAAGCGCTTCGACGGCGCGGCACCGCGATTGAAACAACCCGCTCGGCTCAGGCGAGAACAGAAGACCGCGCAAGGCCGGAACAGCATCGGAGCCTAAACCGACGACTTCGGTGAATGCGGCGTCGCCTTCGTTGAGCGACCGGAATCGCGCCATGACTTCGCGGATCCGACCTTGATCCTCGATATTCGCGCCGCCGGAGACTGAATAAGCCATCGCCGCCAAGCCTCAATGCCGCGCTCTCGGGAGCGATCCCGGGAGTGCCGAATGTCTCGGACCGTCGATCGAAGGATGATCTGAAAGGGCTCAGGGCGCCGCGAACTGCGGCGCGTCGACGTCGCTGCTGATCATGGCACCGAGACCTTTAAGCGAATCGCTGTGAAGGTCGATCTCGACACATCCCAGAACCGCCAACAGAAACAGCGCGGTGAAAAGCAGAAGCGGATTCGCGGAGGATTCGCTGGCAACGCATCGGGCACGCGCGCGGCTGACTTTTCGCATGGCTAAGACCTCCAAAATCAAGCGCCTTTTGAACGCGC
>JBDHSX010000274.1:0-3612 GCA_039808365.1 Xanthobacteraceae bacterium
GTTCAGCCGCAAGGCCACGCTCGACGATCAGGGCATCCTCGATCCCGCGCACATGATCGCGGCGGAGTAGGGCGATGGCGGGCGAACCGGACAACATGATCCTGGTCTACCTTCGGCGGTTCGATGAAAAGCTCGACCGCGTGATCGACGACATGCGCGATCTGAAAATTCGCGCCACCGCCGTCGAGGAGGGACTGGTCGGAATTCATCGACGGCTTGACCGTCTTGAAACTCGCGTCGAACGGATCGAGCGCAGGCTCGATCTTGTCGACCAGCCGCATTGAGTGATCGCATGACCAAACTCATCATCGATGGCAAGGAGATCGACGTCCCGGCCGACTACACGCTGTTGCAGGCGTGCGAGGCGGCGGGCGCGGAAATTCCGCGCTTCTGCTATCACGAGCGGCTGTCGATCGCCGGCAATTGCCGGATGTGTCTGGTCGAGGTGAAGGGCGGCCCCAAGCCGGTGGCGAGCTGCGCCTGGGGCGTGCGCGACTGCCGCCCCGGTCCCAAGGGCGAGCCGCCGGAAATCTCGACGCGCTCGCCGATGGTGAAGAAGGCGCGCGAAGGCGTGATGGAGTTCCTGCTCATCAACCACCCGCTGGACTGTCCGATCTGCGACCAGGGCGGCGAGTGCGATCTGCAGGATCAGGCGATGGGTTACGGCGTCGATTCGAGCCGCTTCGCCGAGAACAAGCGCGCGGTCGAGGACAAGTATTTCGGGCCGCTGATCAAGACGATCATGACCCGCTGCATCCAGTGCACCCGCTGCGTGCGCTTCGCCGCCGAAATCGCCGGCGCGCCGGAGATGGGCGCGATCGGGCGCGGCGAGGACATGGAGATCACCACCTATCTCGAAACCGCGCTGACCTCCGAGTTGCAGGGCAACCTCGTTGACATCTGCCCGGTGGGCGCGCTGACCTCGAAGCCCTATGCCTTCGCGGCGCGGCCGTGGGAACTGGGCAAGACGCAGTCGATCGACGTGATGGACGGCCTCGGCTCCGCGATCCGGATCGATACCCGTGGCCGCGAGGTGATGCGCATCCTGCCGCGCGTCAACGAGGCGATCAACGAGGAATGGATTTCCGACAAGACCCGCCACATCGTCGACGGGTTGCGCACGCAGCGGCTGGATCGGCCCTATCTGCGGGAGAACGGCAGGCTGCGTCAGGCGTCGTGGCCGGACGTCTTCGCCGCCATCGCGGCGAAGGTGCGCGGCACCGACGCCAAGCGGATCGGCGCCATCGCCGGCGACTTCGCCACCGTCGAGGAGATGTTCGCCCTCAAGCAATTGCTGGCGAGCCTCGGCTCAAGCAACGTCGCGGCGCAGGGCGGCCACGCCTTCGACGCCAAGGCCGGACGCGCGTCCTATATCTTCAACCCGACCATCGCCGGCATCGAGCAGGCCGACGCGCTTCTGATCGTCGGCTCCAATCCGCGCCACGAGGGCGCGCTGCTCAACGCCCGCATCCGCAAGCGCTGGCGCTCGGGCAAGCTCAAGATCGGATTGATCGGCGCGCCAGCCGACCTGACCTATCCCGTCGACTATCTCGGCGCGGGCGTCGAGACCTTGAACGACCTCGCGAGCGGCAAGCACTCCTTCGCGGATGTTTTGAAGAATGCGCAGAATCCGATCGTGCTGGTCGGGGTCAGCGCCACCGCGCGCGCCGACGGCGCGGCGATCCTGGCGCAGGCGGCGAAGCTCGCGGTCGATATCGGCGCGGTGAAGGACGGCTGGAACGGCTTTGGCGTGCTGCACGGCACGGCGTCCGGCGTCGGCGCGCTCGATGTCGGCTTCGCGCCGGGCGAGGGCGGCGTGAGTGCCGCGCAGATGAGCGCCCCTGGCGGCGTCGACGTGTTGTTCTCGCTGGGCGCGGACGAGGTCGACATCGCGCCCGGCGCGTTCGTCGTCTATATCGGCACCCATGGCGACCGTGGCGCGCATCGCGCCGACGTGATCCTGCCGGGCGCGGCCTATACCGAGAAGTCCGGCCTCTACGTCAACACCGAGGGCCGCGCGCAGATGACCAACCGCGCCGGCTTCCCGCCGGGCGAGGCCCGCGAGGAATGGGCGATCCTGCGCGCGCTGTCGGATGTGCTGGGCCATCGGCTGCCGTTCGATACGCTGGCGGCGCTGCGCCAGCTCGTGTTCAAGGCGGCCCCACATCTGATGCGGCTCGACCAGATCGAGCCGGCGGACGCGGCGGCGGTGCGCACGCTGGCGTCGCGCGGCGGCAAGGCCGACGCGGCGCCGTTCAAGCCGGCCTATGCGAGTTATTACCTGACCAATCCGATCGCGCGGGCCTCCGCCGTGATGGCGGAATGTTCGCGTCTCGCCTCCGGGCAGATGTTGACGGCAGCGGAGTGAGGCGAAGCGATGGCTGAAATCTGGACCGCCTATCTGTGGCCGCTGATCATCATGGTCGCGCAGAGCGTCATGCTGCTGGTGATCCTGCTGGTCGCCATCGCCTTCATTCTGCTCGCCGACCGCAAGATCTGGGCGGCGGTGCAGATCCGGCGCGGCCCCAACGTGGTCGGGCCGTTCGGCCTGTTCCAGTCGTTCGCGGACCTGTTGAAGTTCGTGCTCAAGGAGCCGGTGATTCCGGCCGGCGCCAACAAGGTAATTTTTTTGCTGGCGCCGCTCGTGACCTGCGTGCTGGCGCTGGCCGGCTGGGCGGTGATCCCGGTCAACCTGAACTGGGTGATCTCCGACATCAATGTCGGCATTCTCTACCTGTTCGCGATCTCCTCGCTGTCGGTCTACGGCACCATCATGGCCGGCTGGGCCTCGAACTCGAAATATCCGTTCATGGCGGCGCTGCGCGCGGCGGCGCAGATGGTGTCCTACGAAGTCTCGATCGGCTTCGTGCTGATCACCGTGCTGCTGTGCGTCGGCTCGCTGAACCTGTCGGCGATCGTCGCGGCGCAGGACACCAAATGGGGCCTGCTCGGCTGGTACTGGCTGCCGCTGCTGCCGATGTTCGTGATCTTTTACGTCTCGGCGCTGGCGGAGACCAACCGGCCGCCGTTCGACCTCGTCGAGGCGGAATCCGAACTGGTGGCCGGGTTCATGGTGGAGTATGGCTCGACGCCGTATCTCCTGTTCATGCTCGGCGAATACGTGGCGATCTGCACCATGTGCGCGCTCGCCACCATCCTGTTCCTGGGCGGCTGGCTGTCGCCGATCCCGTTCGCGCCGTTCACCTGGGTGCCGGGCGTGATCTGGTTTTCGCTGAAGGCGCTGTTCATCTTCTTCCTGTTCGCGATGGCCAAGGCCATCGTGCCGCGCTACCGCTACGACCAGTTGATGCGGCTGGGCTGGAAGGTCTTCCTGCCGCTGTCGCTGGCCATGGTGGTGATCGTCGCGGCGGTTCTCCAATTCGGCGGGCTGGCTCCGCAATGAGGCTGTCATGAGCGTTACAACCGCTGCAAAGTCGCTGCTGCTGACGGAATTCATCGAGGCGTTCGTCGTCACGATGAAGTATTTCTTCAAGCCGAAGCCGACCCTGAACTATCCGTTCGAGAAGGGCCCGATCTCGCCGCGCTTCCGCGGCGAGCACGCGCTGCGCCGCTATCCCAACGGCGAGGAGCGCTGCATCGCCTGCAAGCTGT
>JBDHSX010000275.1:0-3600 GCA_039808365.1 Xanthobacteraceae bacterium
GCGGTCTACCTGTGCGGCGACGACGCCAGCCAGATCACCGGCGCGAACCTGTCCATCGACGGCGGCTGGACCGCGGCGTAGATTCAGAGCGTGATTTTCCAAGTTTGACGCTCGTGCCCCTGCAACACGGGAAACGTCATCCTCCGCGAAGGCGACGATAACGCTCTATTTTTGGCGCGGGCTCTGAGGATGACAGTCAGCGTTTCTATCAAGACCGATCATGCTCTAACGGTCGGTGCTGGCGGCTTCGCGCTCGGCCCGCGCCATTTCGCTGACGATGCGATCCAGTGCGTCGGCGACCATCGGGCCGCCGCACACCGTCAGCCTTTCCGGCACGACGAGGCGCCGCGACGGCGGATAGAAATGCTCCAGCGCCGGATGCAGCAGGAAAGCGCGGCCTTCGTCCTCCGCGAAATCGCTGTCGCTTGACACCACGATGTAATCCGGCCGCAAGCTGACGATGGCTTCCAGCGAGGCGAAGCCGCCGGAGTCGAGCCCGAGTTCGCCGGCGGCGTTCGATAGCCCGACTTCCGCCAGCAGCGAACTCATCAGGCTGCGCCGGCCGGCCACCCAGCCGCGCCGCGAGATCGGCAGCACGCGATAATGCTTCTTCGCCACGAACTGCCGCGTGCGGGCGAGCGCGGCGTCGATCCGGGCGATGTAAGTCGCGGCGCGGTCGGGGTGCCGCGTGATCTCGCCCATCTTGCGAATCTGCGCCTTCGCCGCCTCGATCGAATCGACGATGTCGAAGGTGACCAGCGTCTCGCCCTGCCGTTTCAGCAGGTCGCGGGTGGTGTGCTTGGTGAAGCTGCTGGCGACGACGATGTCGGGATGCAGCATCAGCACGTCCTCGGCCTCGCCCGACAGCCGCGGATAGTGGCGCGCGGCGGCGGTGCCCCACCAGCGCGCGGTGTCGCGCGAATAGGGGCCGAGGCCGAGAATTTGCTCGGGGTCCGCCAGCGCAACGAGCAATTGATCGGTGCAGGCGTTGATCGAGGCGACGCGCGGCAATTCCGCCGCGCCCGCCGCCGCGCCGGCAAGGACGGCGATCGCCGCGACAATGCCGACGCGGAGCGACGACAGGCTTTGGCGCACCGCGCTCACACCCCAGCCCATGGCACGATGATCATGCGGTGCTCGAAGCCGGTGCGGTAGGCGGTGACGCGGAACACCTGCGCCAGAATGTCGTCGGACAGCGCCTCGGCCGGCGGCCCCTGCGCCACCAGCCGGCCCTCCCGCATCACCATCACCATATCGGCGTAGCGCGCGGCGAGGCCGAGATCGTGGGTGACGACGATGGCGAGAATGCCGCCGTCGGCGGCGGCGCGCAGGTTCTTCATCACCTCGATCTGGAAGCGCGGATCGAGCGCGGCGGTCGGCTCGTCGGCGAGGATCACCGGGGCCTCCACCGCCAGCACGCGCGCCAGCGCGACGCGGCTGCGCTCGCCGCCGGACAGTTCGGTGGCGGGGCGGGCGCTGAACCGGGTCACGTCGGTCGCCCGCATCGCGCGCTCGACGGCGGCCTCGTCGGCGGGCGACAGCTGCGCCGGATCGGTCGCGCCATGCGGATAGCGGCCCAGCGCCACGATGTCGCGCGCCGGCAGCGGCCAATGCACCATGTGACCCTGCGGCAGATAGCCGAAGCGCTTTGCGCGCTCGCGCAGCGATAACGACGCCAGCGCCTCGCCGCCGACATGGATCGCGCCGCGTGACGGCAGCAGCCCCGCCAGGGCGCGCAGCAGCGTGGTCTTGCCGGCGCCGTTGGGGCCGACCAGGGCGACCAGATGCTGGCGCGGCAAGGCCAGCGCGATGTCGTGCAGCACCTCGCGCCCGGCCAGCGTGACGCTGAGGTGTTGCGCGGCGAGGAAGGTTTCCATCATCCGACGCCGCCGCCCAGCGCGCGGCGCTCGCGCATGATCAGGTAGAGAAAGAACGGCACGCCGATCAGCGAGGTCAGCACGCCGACCTTGATGTCGCTGGTCGAGGGAATGATGCGCACCGCGATGTCGGCGGCGGTGAGCAGCGCCGCGCCCGCCAGCGCGCTCGGCACCAGAAGTCGCGCCGGATCGTAGCCGACCAGGGGGCGCATCAGATGCGGCGCGATCAGGCCGATGAAACCGATCGAGCCGGTCACCGCCACCGCGCCGCCGACGCCGAAGGCGACGCCGAGGATCACGATCAGCCGCAGCCGGCCGACATCGACGCCGAGGCTCTGCGCGGTTTCCTCGCCGAGGCTGAGCGCGCGCAATGCATGGCGCTGGCTCATCAGAACGGTCGCGCCGATGGTAATGAACGGCAGCGCCAGCGCGACATGGCGGAAGCTGCGGTCCTCCAGCGAGCCGAGCAGCCAGAACGCGATCTCCAGCGCCACGAACGGGTTGCTGGAGAGATTCATCGCCAGCGCGGTGGCGGAGCCGGCGAGGCTGGAAATCGCCAGCCCCGCGAGGATCAGGATCAGCAGTCCGGCGTTGCGCCCGGCCACCACCAGCAGCGCGAACACCGACAGGAACGCCATCGCGATCGCAGCAGCAGGCAGCGCGTAGGAGCGCACGTCGGCGAGCCCGAGCGCGATCACCAGCACCGCGCCGAACGCCGCCGCCTGCGGCGCGCCGAACAGCGACGGCGACGCCAGCGGATTGCGCAGCAAACCTTGCAGCGCCGCGCCGGACAGGCCGAGAATGCCGCCGATGGCGATCGCGAGGATGGCGCGCGGCAGCCGGATTTGCTGCACGATCACGCGATGGACGTCGTCGCCGCCGCCGAACAGCGCCGCGAGTACCTGAAGCGGCGACATGCGCACCGGCCCGACGCCGAGCGAGACCACCGCCAGCAACACGACCAGCGCCGTCATGGCGATGATGGCGCTGGTTCTCCGTGTCAGGCCTGCGTCATCACCACGTGACGTTGAAGCCTCCATAGACCGCCGGACCGGTGGTGCCGTAGCCGTACACTTCCTGATAGTGCTCGTTGAAGATGTTCTCGCCGCGCAGGAACACCTTCCAGTTATTGTCGATCTTGTATTCGGTATAGAGATCGACGCGGGTATAGGCGGCCAGCGGATACATCTCGCCGGTGCCGCTGAAACGCTTCGACACGTACAGGATGCGCGGCTCGATCAGCCAGCGGTCGGTCGGGGTGTAGGCGAGCGCGAAGCGGGCGATGTGGTTCGGCCGCCGCGCCAGCACCAGGCCGGTGTCGAGATCGCGCGACTCCAGATAGGTGTAGGCGGTTTTCAGCCGCAGGGTGCCCGGGATGATGTTGATGTCGCTGGCCAGTTCGATGCCCTGAGTTTCGGCGCGATTGACGTTGATGTACTTGCCGTTGAAGACATTGACCGGATCGTAGACGTAATCGATCATGTTGCGGAACTTGTTGTAGAAGCCGGTGAGCGACAGGGTCACGCGGCCGTCGAACAGGGTCTGGTCGACGCCGGCGTCGTAGCCGTTGCTTTCCTCGGGCTTCAAATCGGGATTGCCGCCATAGGGACCATAAAGCTGATAGAGCGACGGCGCCTTGGCGCCGGTGCCGGCGCTGGCGCGCAGCTTGGTGCCGGTTTCGCGAATGTCGTAGGCCGCCGTGGCGCGCCAGGTGGCGAAGGTG
>JBDHSX010000276.1:0-3552 GCA_039808365.1 Xanthobacteraceae bacterium
CTTGCGCGCGTTGGCGGCGCTCACCGTCGGCCCATGCGCGTGGTCATGATCGTCGTGGTCATGTGAACCGGACATGCTCTGTCCCAATATTGAATATTGATATATGAATACATGTCGATATATTGATAGTCAATATGGAGAACCTGGAGAATTTCCTGTTTTGATGGAAGCGTCATTGCCGGGCATAGCCGTTCGAAGAACGGCGTCGCTTCGCTCGCCCGTAGCCGTTCGAAGAACGGCGTCGCTTCGCTCGCCCGTAGCCGTTCGAAGAACGGCGTCGCTTCGCTCGCCTATGGGACCCGGCAATCCATCATTTTTTAAGTAGATGATGGATGCGCGGATCAAGTTCGCGCATGACGGCGGTGATTCCGTCAAAAGCGGAAAGCATCTAAGAGCTTTTTTCCGTTTTGGCGGAAACATCGCCGCGACATTCGGCGCGCTCCCTCTCCCATTGGGAGAGGGCTGGGGTGAGGGGTGACAGCCGTCATGTCGATTCGTTCCCGCCCACCCGGAGCCTTCGGCTCCGACCTCTCCACGATGGGGAGAGGCGAGGCACCGCGTGAGGCGATTCCATCAAGAACAGAACTGCTGGTCCTAAGTTGAGATCGGCGCCGATGGCGTCGCCGCGCCGTCACGTCGGCGGCAGGAATTCGCCATGGTCGAGAAAGCGGTCGAGCATCCGGCGATAGGGATCGATGTCGATGCCGTTGTCGCGAAGCCAGCCAGGATTGTAAAACGTCTCGGTGTAGCGATGGCCGCCGTCGCAGATCAGGGTGACGATCGAGCCCGGCCGGCCGGCTTGCATCATATTGGCGGCGATCCAGCACAGGCCGAAGAAATTGGTGCCGGTCGAGCCGCCGATCTGCCGGAACAAGCGCTCGGACAGAACATGCGCGGCGGCGATCGAGGCCGCGTCCGGCACGCGAACCATGTGATCGATGACGCCGGGCACGAAGGACGGCTCGACGCGCGGCCGGCCGATGCCCTCGATGCGCGATCCGGACGCGGTGACCTGAAGATCGCCGGTGCGCCAGGCGTCATAAAACGCCGAGTTCTCGACGTCGACCACGCACAGCCGCGTCGCGAGATTCTTGTAGCGGATATAGCGGCCGAGCGTCGCCGATGTGCCGCCGGTGCCGGCGCTCATCACCAGCCATTCGGGAACGGGAAACTCCTCTCCCTCCATCTGGTGAAAGATGCTCTCCGCGATGTTGTTGTTGCCGCGCCAGTCGGTCGCGCGCTCGGCGTTGGTGAACTGATCGAGATAGTGCCCGCCGGTTTCCCTGGCGATGCGGATCGCCACGTCGTAGACGTCGCCGGCGCGATCGACGAAATGGCATTGTCCGCCAAAACTCTGAATCGCTTCGATCTTCTGCCGGCTGGTGGAATGCGGCATCACCGCGATGAAGCGCAACCCGAGAAGCTGGGCGAAATAGGCTTCGCTGACCGCCGTGGACCCGGAGGATGCCTCGACCAGCGTGGTGTTTCGGCCAATCTTGCCGTTGCAGATGCCATAGAGGAAAAGCGAACGCCCCAGGCGATGTTTCAGGCTTCCGGTCGGATGGGTGCTTTCATCCTTGAGATAAACCGCGATCCCCTTCAAGCCGCGAAACAGCGGCTTGAGCAGGTGCGTATCGGCGGAGCGGCGGCCATCGTCCTGAAGGCGGGCGATGGCCATGCGCGTCCATTCCCGCTCGGCGCAATCCGGCAAAGGGACCGGCGCCGGGCATGCGCCAGCCTCGATTGTCATGATTGGCTGTGGCATCGTCGGTTATCTCCCGCCGTCCGAACTCACAGCGGCAGGCGTTGCCGCACCAGTTCGCACCAATAGGAACAGCCCCAGGCGATCGCCTCGTCGTTGAAGTCATAGGCGGGATGATGCAGGCCGGCGCTCGGTCCGTTGCCGATATTGATCATCGCGCCCGGAACCTCGTTGAGCATGAAGGCGAAATCCTCGCCGCCCAGCGTGGCGGGCATGTCGCGGGTGACGCGGCCGACGCCGGCGACCGCTTCGGCGGCGACTGCCGCCAGTTCGGTTTCCTGCGCGTGATTGACCGTCACCGGATAGTTGCGGGAATAATCCAGCCGGCCCTTGGCGCCGTAAGCGGCGGCGATCCCGCTCACCGCCTGGTTGAGCCGGGCCTCGATGTGATCGCGAACGGCATCGTTCAGCGTCCGCACCGTTCCGGTCATGCGGATGGTCTGCGGAATCACGTTGAAGGCATCGCCGCCGTGAATCGTCGTGATCGAAATCACCGCCGAATCCATCGGGTTGATGGTGCGCGCGGTGATGGTCTGCACGGCCTGGATCAGGGCCGCGATCACCGGCGCGGGATCGACGGTCTGGTGCGGCATGGCGGCATGACCGCCGACGCCTTCGATCTCGATCTCGATCACATCCACCGATCCCATGATCGCGCCGGGCGCGATGGTGAACTCGCCGATCGGCAGGTTCGGCCGGTTGTGCATGCCGTAGACCTCGCTGACCGGCCAGCGACGGAACAGGCCGTCCTCGATCATGGCGCGCGCGCCGGCGCCGCCTTCCTCGGCCGGCTGGAAAATCAGCACCGCGGTGCCGTCGAAGGCGCGGCTCTGCACGAGCCCCATGGCCGCGCCGAGCAGCATCGTGGTGTGGCCGTCATGGCCGCAGGCGTGCATCTTGCCGGGCGTCTTCGAGGCCCAGGGCTTTCCGGTGGCTTCCAGGATCGGCAGCGCATCCATGTCGGATCGCAGGCCGATGGCGCGCCCCGACGTGTTGCTCTTGCCGCGAATGATCGCGACCACGCCGGTCTTGCCGATGCCTTCGACGACTTCATCGCAGCCGGCCTTGCGCAACGCGCGCGCGACCTGCGCCGACGTTCGCGGCAGATCGTAGAGAAGCTCCGGGTTGCTGTGCAGATCGTGGCGAAACGCCACCAGTTCGTCGAGATAGCCGGACACCCAATTGTCGACAGGCATTTTCTATTCTCCGTTTATGGCGCGTTGCCGGCCTTGTCGGCATCCGGTTCGAGGCGATAGCGGAAATCGCAATGGCTTGCGCCGCTCATGATGGTTTGCGTGCGTGTCAGCTTCATCTGCGGATTGTAGCCGATGCAGAAATCGCCATCGCGATTGCACGACAACAAATGGCCGATGCGGCCGAGGCCCATCTCGCGATACATCTCGGCGTAGCGGCAGCGCACGATGTTGAAGTCGAGCTTGTCGGGCGACGCCTCGACCATCTCGACCCGGAGCGCGTCCTCCTTCTCCCACAGCGGCATGATGTCGGCGAAATCCTGCAAGCCGGGCGTGTGACCGAGCGCGGCGGCGAAATCGCGCCCCTGATCAATTGCCGACCGGCTGACGGCCGTGCCGATCACGGCGTCGGCTTCCTCGATCCCGGATC
Source organism: Xanthobacteraceae bacterium (assembly GCA_039808365.1). GTDB lineage: Bacteria > Pseudomonadota > Alphaproteobacteria > Rhizobiales > Xanthobacteraceae > 62-47. The sequence continues at coordinate 3,386 of JBDHSX010000276.1, forward strand.
GCGCCGCGATGACATCGTGAACGTGCTTGAGAATCTGCGCCTCGATGCGCCGACGCTCAAGAATCGGCATGTCTTTCATCGGTCGGTCCCTTCAGGCTTTCATTTCCATCTTGTCCTTGCGGCGCAACCAGGCCAGATAGCTCGGGGCGATGCGCCGCGCGATGCTG
>JBDHSX010000277.1:0-3518 GCA_039808365.1 Xanthobacteraceae bacterium
GGAAACGGACGCCAAGGCCGCCCAGCCGCGATGTCAGGAATTCAATGTCCTGATCATAGATCGCAAGGATATCGGCGGCGATGGCGAGGCCCAGCCCCGCGGACCCGCCCGTTTCGTCGTGCCGCGATCCTCGCTCGGTCAGTCGGGACAGATCTTCAGCGCTCGCGCCTTGGCCGTCGTCGCCCACCTCGATCAGAAGGCCCTCCTTGCTTTCCGTTACAGTGACCTCGACGTGTGACGTTGCATAGCGGATGGCGTTCTCCATCAGATTTCCCAGCACCTCATTGAGATCGTCGCGATCGATCGCGGCAGCCAGGGCCGCATCGCCTGTCACATTGATGATGACGGCTTCACCGGCCGGCGTCCGCTTGAGAATGCGCGCGATGGTCTCGGCGACCGCCACGACGGGTATCGGCGGCGTGGCGCCTGCATGATAACGCCGCCGCACGCGCACGAGTTCGCGCTCGACGGTGCGCCGCATGCGGCCCGCGACGGCGTCGATATCATCGGCGATTGCCTGCTCCCCGCGGTCGCGCAGACGCGCGATGTCCGAAGCCAGAGCCGTGAGCGGGGTTTTGAGGCCGTGGGCGAGGTCGGCCGCGCGATCCTGGGCGCGCTTGATATCCATTTCCTGGTGTTCGAGCAGACGGTTCAACTCATCCACCAATGGCCGGATTTCGTTCGGGACATCGCCGCCGAGGCGCTTGCGGCGCCGGTCGCGGACGGCCTCGACCTCCGCGCCGATGTGGGAGATCGGGCGCAGGCCGGCATTCGACTGGACCCATGCGCCAATGAGAAGCACCAACCCAAAAAGAACGACGCCCGGCATCAGATCCCACGCGAAGCCGGATACCAGTTCCCGGGATTCCGCGCGGTTGATCGCAACTGAAATCCGCACCGGCCGCCCGCCGGAGAGAACGATGCGCGTCTCGCGCAGCCTCAACGCACCGCCTTCCGGTGCCTCGACATCGCCAGTGATGGTTTGTCCCGGCGGCAGGTTGCCGCCGACGATGGGCAGTTCGGCATCCCACAACGACCGCGACCGCAAGGACGTCTTGCGCGTCTCGTCGCGGACCTGCCAGTAAAGTCCGGAATAAAGATCCTGAAACCGCGCGTTCGCCGGTTCAGCCGCGAGGCGCAGCGCCCCGCCCGTCGGATCGACCCGCAGATTGCCGGCGAGTTGACTGATGTAACCGTCAAGCTCCTGGGTGAGGCGACGGTCGAGATAGCGATTGAATAAGCCCGTCAGCGCATAGGCCGCCAATGCCAGCGCCAACGCCACGCCTGCGAGTGCGAACAGGAACAGGCGAAGACGGATGGAGTGTCCGGTGTGGATCACGGCTCGGGAGCCTCGGGAATGCAGTAGCCGAAGCCACGGCGCGTTTCGATGAAAGCGCCGCCGAGCTTGCGCCGGACGCGCCCGACCAGCACCTCGACGGCGTTCGACTCGCGCTGAAAGTGCTCCGCTTGCAAATGCTCGGAGAGTTCCTGTTGCGGAACGACCCGGCCGGAATGGTGCATCAGATAGTGAACAAGGCGGTATTCCTGCGGAGTGAGCGGCACCGGAACGCCGCGGCGGGTCACTCGCATCTGTCGCGTGTCGAGCGCGATCTCGCCCGACCGGAGCACGGCGTCGGCATGGCCCGCGCTGCGGCGGAGCAACGCACGCAATCTCGCCAGCAACTCATCCATCTCGAATGGCTTCGGCAAATAGTCGTCGGCGCCGGCGTCGATGCCCTCGACGCGCTCGCTCCAGGTGCCGCGCGCAGTGAGAACCAGAACCGGGGTGCGACGGCCCGTCTGTCGCCATCGCTTGAGAACGGACAGGCCGTCCATGCCGGGCAAGCCAAGGTCCAGCACGATCGCGGCATAGTCTTCGGTGTCGCCTTTGAACCAGGCTTCCTCGCCGTCGCGCTCGGTCTCGACAAGATAATCATGAGCGCGCAGCGCGGCCGCGACATCTGCCGCGATCCTGCGGTCGTCCTCAACCAGGAGGATGCGCATGGTCAATCCTCGTCAATCTCGATGATGCGGCCGTCACGACCATCCACCTTCACCTCTCGCCGTTTCCCTCCCGACTGAAGGACATAGAATTCATAGACGGGGATTCCCTTCTTGTACTTGAATTCGGTCTCGACGATGCGCCCCGGAACCGTGTGTTGGACGATCTCGATAATCTCCTTCAGCGGCTTGACGACGCCCCGCGCGCGATCCCGAAGAACACGGTCGGCATCCTTTCGATCTTCATCCTTGCGGTCATCGTCATCATGGTCATCGGCGCGCGCGACGGCCGGCGCGGCAAGCGCTCCGAAAGCAACGATGGATAGAAAGCGACGTCGATCCATCCGCGCCTTATCCCTTTCCCAAGATGACAAAACGCTGAAAAGCCGTGTCAGCGATCTGTCACCGCGGTTCTGTCAAACCCCGTCCTACCGCTCAAGCGGCCCACGAGACAACCGAAACGAAAGGACAATCCCATGCGTATCATCCTCGCCGCCATTGCCGCGGCTGCTTTTGCCGCCACCACAGGCCCGGTTTTGGCGGACAATCACTATCGCTGTGGACCGATCGAAGCCTCGCAATGGATGAGCGTCGCCGATATCACGGCCAAGGCGGAAGCGAACGGCCTGACGGTTCGCGAGGTCGATCGGGACGATGGCTGCTACGAAGTCAAGGGCACCGATGCCAAAGGGCAGCGGCTCGAAGTCCTCATGCACCCTGTATCGGGCGACGTTGTCAAGACGGAGATCGACGATTGACGGGGCGTCATCGCAGAAACAGATGGGCGGCGCAAGCGCGCCGTCCTTCTCCGGATCGACAGGCATCGCTCAACATGGACCTGGTCTTCTGTGCTTATAATTGGTGGAAAGGGTCCAGCCGGTGGATTAGACTAGCTGACGATGCTGGAGCAGCTTGGATCGGACTTATGGTTTGCGGATGGCGGAGTCGTCTCGTTCAAGGGCTTCGACTATCCGACGCGCATGGCCGTCGTGCGTCTTGCCGATGGCGGGCTGTGGCTATGGTCGCCGGTCGAAAGGACAGCCGCGCTTGAGGGCGAGGTTCGGAAGCTGGGTCCCATCCGGCATATCGTCAGTCCCAACAAGCTGCACTATCTGTTTCTAGCCGACTGGCAGACCGCATTCCCGGACGCCAGTTTGTGGGCGACGGCGGCAACAATCGCCAAGTGCGGAGAACTCGGTTTTTCCGGGACGCTGGCCGATGACCCGCCAGCCGAATGGCAAGGACAGATCGACCAGTTCTATTTCACCAATTCGCCTTTCATGGACGAACTGATTTTCTTTCACCGCGCTTCCCGCACCGCCATCATTGCCGACCTCTCGCAAACCTTCAGCGAGGGATTCCTGAAAGCCCATTGGCCCTGGTGGATGCGGCCGATCGCAAAGCTCTCGAAAATGGTCGAAGGATGGGGGTATCCGCCGATCGACTATCGGATCAGTTTCCGCAACCGCGCAAGCGCGCGCCCGAAGATTCGTGCGTTGATCGAAAAACATCCCGAG
>JBDHSX010000278.1:0-3467 GCA_039808365.1 Xanthobacteraceae bacterium
TCCCACACGTCGGCGCGGCCGCCGGCGAAGCCGAAGGTCTTGAAGCCCATCGATTCCAGCGCGGCGTTGCCGGCCAGAATCATCAGGTCGGCCCAGGACAGCTTGCGGCCGTATTTCTGCTTGATCGGCCACAGTAGCCGGCGCGCCTTGTCGAGGTTGACGTTGTCAGGCCACGAGTTGAGCGGCGCGAAACGCTGCTGGCCGGCGCCGGCGCCGCCGCGGCCGTCGGTGATGCGATAAGTACCGGCGCTGTGCCAGGCCATGCGCACCATCAGCGGTCCATAATGACCGAAATCGGCCGGCCACCACTCCTGCGAATCCGTCATCAGCGCCTTGAGGTCGGCCATGACGGCATCGAGGTCGAGGCTTTCGAATTCCTTGGCGTAGTCGAAGTCCTTGCCCATCGGGTCGGACAAGCTGGAATTGGTGTGGAGCACCGAAATGTCCAACATATCCGGCCACCAGTCGCGATTGCGCGGCCCTTGCTTGGCTGCCGTGAACGGGCACTTGCCGGGGCCTTTGTCGTCGGTTTTTGCGTCCATGGTCGTCTCCGGTTGCGTTGAAGGGTTGCTTGGTTCGAATCGATAGAATGGTCGTCGGACCGGCATCATGATGCCGGTCAAATCCCGGCGTGTTTTGTTGCGGCCCATCGTGGCCGCGATTGGCGCCGCGGCCGGTTCCGGCGGTCGGCGCGGCCGCCGCGTTCAGCGCATCACAGGCGCCGCAAGCGCCGCTTCACAGATGCGGGCCCTCCGCCCGCCGGGCACGACGGCAATCATCGTCTTCACCAATGTCGCACCCGCTTCGCTCATGCCTCGCCTTGCGGCGGCCGTGGCGCCGGATCGGCGCGTCGGGTCGGCCTGACCGCGATTTATGCAGCCTAAGTCTTATTTTTGATTAGGTCTAATCGTATTAAAAACTCATCTAGATAAGAAAAACTGATGATAGGGGCATTTACCCATGCTGTCATTGAAACAGTTGCGTTATTTCGACGCGGTGGCGCGCACCCGCCATTTCGGCAAAGCCGCCGAGCAATGCGCCGTGACCCAGCCCGCCTTGTCGATGCAGATTCAGGAGCTGGAGCGAACGCTCGGGGTCAAGCTGATCGAACGCAGCCGCAGCCGGGTGATGCTGACCAAGGCCGGGCTGGATATCGCCGCGCGGGGGGCCAGCGTGCTCGCCGGCGCCCGCGACATCGTCGATGCGGCGCGCGCGCAGGGCGACGCGCTGGCCGGCCCGCTGCGTCTCGGGGTGATTCCGTCGGTCGCGCCCTATGTGCTGCCGGTGCTGCTGCCGGTGATCCGCGACCGCCATCCCGATCTCGACCTGCATCTGCGCGAGACCCAGACCCGGCATCTGGTGCACGAACTGATCGGCGGCGCGCTCGACCTGCTGCTGCTGGCGCTGCCGGTGGACGCCCCCGAGATCGAGACGCAGCGGCTGTTCGACGATCGCTTTCTGCTGGCGATGCCGGGCGCGCGGCAGATCACCCATCGCATCCACGCCACGCCGGACCTGCTGGAGCAGGACCGGCTGCTGCTGCTTGAGGAAGGCCACTGCCTGCGCGATCAGGCGCTGGCGTTCTGCAACCTGCGCCGCGCCGACAACATCGACACCTTCGGCGCCTCGAACCTGTCGACCATCGTGCAAATGGTGTCGAACGGCTTGGGGATGACGCTGCTGCCGGAAATCAGCATCAAGCTGGAATGCCGCCGCAGCGACATCCGCCTGATGCGCTTCGCCGAACCGCAACCCGCCCGCACCATCGGCCTGGCGTGGCGGCGCAGTTCGCCGCGCGCGCGTCATTTCATTGAGTTCGGCAACCTGATCGCATCGGTGATGGCCGAGCCGATGCGCGAGGCGCGGGCGGTGTGAGGTCCAGTCCGTCATTGCGCACACCCGGATCGGAAATTCGTTTTGTGCGCGGATTGTCAGCCCGAAGACCGTCGTCCCCGCGCAGGCGGGGACCCATACGCCGCAGCGGTTCGGTTAAATCACTTCGGGCGCAGTCGTTCAAAACAGCGAGCGCCAGGGGTTTTGGGTCCTCGCCTGCGCGAGGACGACGCCGAGGTTGTCAGCCCCGCACCACCGTCTTGAGATAATTATACGCCTTGATGATCTCGATCAGGCGATCCTCGGTCGAGCGGTCGCCGCCGTTGGCGTCGGGATGGTGCTGCTTGACCAGGGTCTTGTACTTGGCCTTGACGTCGTCGAGCGTCGCCTCGGCGCCGAGCCCCATCACCTGCAACGCCTTGCGCTCGGCGTTGAAAATCTTGCGGCCCTCGGCTTTCGGCTCGGAGGCAGCCCCACCCGGGCCGGGCCGCCACCGGCCGCGCCCGTTGAGCTCGCTGAACACATGGAACGGATCGGCGGCGGTATCGAGATCGGCCTCGCCGGTCTTGCCTTTGCCCTTGGCGCCGTTGGCGCCCATTTTCCAGGTCGGGCGGTGGCCGGTCAGCGCATCCTTCTGGTAGCGCGCCACGGCGTCGGCGTTCATGCCCTGAAAGAAATTATACGACTGATTGTATTCGCGGACGTGATTGAGACAGAAGTGAAAGTACTCCTTCTCATGCCCGCGGCCCTTCGGCGCGCGGTGCGAGCCGCGATTGCCGCAGCCCGGCCACTCGCAGTTAACGGCTTCCTCGCGCACCTGACGCTTCGCGCCCGGCTTGTTCGGCTTGATGCGAATGCTGTCGAAGAATTTGGATGAATCGATGGGCATGATCGCCTTTTGACACCGCAACCGCTCAGGCTTCAAGTCTTGACATCGCGATTGCGTCGATTAGCGACGTGGTATTCGTCGCGGATGAAAACAATGTGATCGGTCGCGCGGCGATTGACCCGCGACCGTCATCGACGCAATCTCCCGACCATGAGGGACCAACCCATGCGCGCCCAGGACCGGATCACAGCGAAGCTCACCGCGGCTTTCGCCCCCACCAGCCTCGATGTCGTCGACGAGTCGGATCGGCACATCGGCCACGCCGGCCATCGCCCCGGCGGCGAGACGCATTTCCAGGTCTATATCGTGTCGCCCGCCTTCGATGGAAAGAGCCGCGTCGAGCGTCACCGCATGATTCATCAGGCGCTGTCGGAGGAACTCGCCGGCGGCATCCACGCGCTGGCGCTGAAGGTCCACGCCCCGTCGGAACTGGCCTGAACGAAAGACGCTACCGCATCGCCGAGAAGCGGCTCTCGAACGCGGCCGCCGGCGTTGTCGCCTGCGCGCCGGAAACGGCGCTGGCCTCCTGCGCGCCCTGACGGGCGGCCGCAACCGGCTTGGCGGCCGGCTTCGAGGCCACCTGCTTCGGCGCGACGTGTTTTGGCGTCACGGTCCGCACCGGGTGCGGGCTCGGGGGTTTTGTCGCGACCTCGGCGCTCGGCCGCTCCACCGCCGGCGTGGAGGCGGTTCGCTCCGCGCCGCCGATCCCGACCCTGCGGGCCAGCGACGAGAAGAAACCGCCCGA
>JBDHSX010000279.1:0-3467 GCA_039808365.1 Xanthobacteraceae bacterium
GCCCGCCGGATTCCACAAGGTCGCAAGCGGGTTGGACGGATCGGTCGCCAGCGCCGCGACGCTGTGCGTCAGGACGATGCGCCGGCGCTTCGGCGAGTTCGGCTGCTGGTCGCCGGAGTTGCGGCCATGGATGACGAGGTCGGCACGGTCCAGCGCGTCGTTGAAAAACCGCTGGTCACCGTCGAATTTCAGCTCGGGCGGCATCGCGCCGGTGGCGTCGGCCAGCATGCCGTCGGCGGACAGGATGACATAGCCTTCGATCGCGAGTTTTGTCACGACTTGCCGCGCGCCTATTCCGTCACCGTCTTGACCACGCTGGAGACCGGCCGGGTGCTGACGGTCGGCAACTTGGCGCTCTTGAGCAGCGCCTCGTCATATTGCGGCAGCGTTTCCACCGGCGCCTTGGCGCGCATCTTCACCACCTTGTAGCCGCCGGCCTTCAACCGGCGCAGCAATTCGGGCAGGGCCTCGGCGGTGTGCTTCTGGAAGTCGTGCATCAGGATGATGCCCTTGCCGAGCCCGTCCAGCTTCTTCATCACGGTGTCGATGACCTGCTGGGCGTTGCGCGACTTGAAGTCGAAGGAGTCGATGTCGCAGGAGAACATCGCGATGTTGCGGGTGCCGAGATAGCTCACCATCGCCGGCGGATGCTGGAGCGCGGGGAAGCGGAAGAACGGCGCGGGCGCGCTGCCCAACGCCCATTTCACGGCGGAAAAGCCTTTCTCGATTTCCTCCTTGGCCGCCTGTTCGGTGATCTTCTTGCCGTTCAGGTTGACGTGGCCCCAGGTGTGCGCGCCGATGGTGTGGCCGGCGGCCGCGACCTGCCGGAGGATTTCCGGATGGTAGGTGGCATGCTTGCCGATCGAGAAGAAAATCCCGGTGGTGCACTGGTCGGCCAGCGCCTTCAGCACCGCGGGGGTGTTGTGCGGCCACGGGCCGTCGTCGAAGGTCAGCACCACTTCCTTGTCGCGCAGGAAGTCGAGTTGCTTGAAGTGCTCGAAGCCGAAGCCCGGTCCGCCGGTGGTGTCGATCTCGACGATCCGCCCGATGCCGAGCGCGTCCGGATTGGCGCAGGCGGGTTTGCCGGTCGCGGCCGGGGCCGGCTTTGGTGCCGCCGCCGGCGTGGCGGTTTGCGACCAGGCGCCGCCGCTCGCGCCGAGCGAGAGCACGCCTGCAACGATGAAGGCTGCCGCGATGCGCATGGGACCCCCTCGATTGGCTGGCCGCGCCATCGACCGACTTGCGCGAACGACATAGTGGGGCTGATTCGGCGCGGCGCGGCAATGGCGGTTTTGCCGCGGTGGAGTTTGTTTATTTGAGCATGACCTGTTCCGAAAACCGGTTTCCGCCTTTCGGGATCATGCTCTACCGCAGCGGAACGATGAAGTCGGTGCCGAGCCCGGTTTCGTCGCGGTTGAGCGCCTGATCCGAGACGATGATCGAGCTGCCGGTGGTCAAGGCCTCGGCGAGCCGGGTCATGGTCTCGGCCGGAATGGTCAGGCGATCGAGCGCTTCCGTCGCCGTGCCGGGGAGCGTCGCGGTTGCGGCCTCGCTGATGCCCGGATCCGGCCGCCGCCGCGCGCCCTGATGGCTCGCGACCTTGGCGCGGGCCTGGACCGGAAGCGACAGCGCCGACCAGCGGAACGTCACGGTCTTGTCGCCCTCGTCCGGCGCGGGCACCGCCTGCGCGGTGAAGACATGGGTGCCAAGCGGACGATCGCCGGGCGCGACGGTGATCGGCACGTCGAACAGCGGCGTGAAGTTCTGCCGGACGTAGAGCCGGGCGTCCTTGCCGCTGATGAAGACCGCGATCGGGCCGCTGCGTTTCGGCGCGGCCGGGGCGGCGGTGACCGCGCGCGCCGCCGCCTCGCCGGCGGCCGGCGCGGCGGAGGCGTCGGACGAGGCAAGGCCGGTGGTCGCCGGCTCGGTCACGGTGGCGACGGCCGGCGTCAGCGATGGCCGCAGCTCCGTCAGATCGATGGCGATCGCCGTGGTCGCGGCGTCGTTTTTCACCTCGGCGGGCGGGGGTTCCGGCGCGGGCGGTGGAGCGGGCTCCGGCCTCCGGGTGGCGAGGAGCGGATGCGAGATCGCGACCGGGCTGATCTCGTCCGGGGTGACGACGACGCGCGCACCCATCCGGGTCCAGCTCCACATCTGCGTCGCGAACTGGTTCGGCATGCGGATGCAGCCGTGCGACGCCGGATAGCCCGGCAGCACGCCGGCGTGCATGGCGACGCCGGACCATGTCAGCCGCTGCATGTAGGGCATCGGCGCGCCGCTGTAGATGTTGGAGCGGTGCCACTTGTTTTTTTGAATGACGCTGAAGATGCCGAGCGGCGTGGCGTGGCCCGGCATGCCGGTGGACACCGGAGTTTCCGCGAACAGGCCGTCCGCGTCATAAACTTTCAGCGATTGATGTTTGATCGACACCACCACGATCAACGGATTTCGCGGCTTGCGCGCGGGCGCGGCGACGTCCTTCGCCGTGGCGCGCGGGACCTTGGGACGACGGTGGCGGACCGGCTGCGGCGGCGGCGGCGTGTCCGGCTCGAAGACGATCTCGTCCGACCAGGAATCCGGCGACCAGGCCATGGCGGGCGGAAGGCCGGCCAGCACGACGGCGGCGGTCAATAGCGCCGTGGCGCAGAGACGGGAGGCGCGGCCGCAAGGCGGAGCGAAGCCGACCCGCGACCCGGTGGGAACCTGTTTGATACGCAACGCAACGCTTCCTTACATGCCGGTTCCGGCCGGGCGCGCGGGTGGTGACGCCGCGCCCATCAAATCTCGACCAGCCGGAAATATCCGATAAATCCCCTCATTTTGCCTTAACGCATCCGGCCCTACCGCACTGCCGCAAGGCGTCCTATATGACGGCGGCGTAACATTCACGGAGACATCGATGGCGGTGGGTAGATGGCAGCACGGCGAGCTTCGCCCGCGATTGATCGGCCTCGCTGTCGTGGTGTTCGCGCTGCTGGCGGCGTGGTCGGCCTTCGCGGCCGAGGAGCCGGATTTGATCTTCCGTCGCTCGACGGTGTTCAAGTGGATGAGCCCCAACGACAAGCTCGCCACCTACGGTCTCGACGATCCCGAAATCGAAGGCGTCGCCTGCCATTTCACCGTGCCGGAAAAGGGCGGCTTCAAGGGCTGGCTGGGACTGGCCGAGCAGGTCTCGGATATTTCGCTGTCATGCCACCAGAACGGGCCGATCCGCTTCAAGGCGAACGCCAAGATGGAGCAGGGCGAGGACATGTTCAGCCAGCGCCGTTCGCTGATGTTCAAGAAGATGCAGATCGTGCGCGGCTGCGACGCCAAGCGCAACACGCTGGTCTATATGGTCTATTCCGACAAGCTGATCGAGGGCTCGCCGCAGAACTCGACCGCCGCGGTGCCGATCATGCCGTGGGGCGCCGGCGATGCCGTGGTGCAGAAGTGCGGCGATTTCTTCAAGTAGCGCCGGCGTCTTC
>JBDHSX010000280.1:0-3463 GCA_039808365.1 Xanthobacteraceae bacterium
CTCCTCGCAATGACGAAAACGAATTTACCCCATCATCAGCGCGACGCGGCCGATGGCCTTGCGGTCGATCAACAGCCGCATCGCCTTGGCGACCTCCTCCAGCGGCAGGCGGTGCGAGACGTTGGGCCGCACGCGCCCCGCCTCGGCCCATTCCACCAGCGCCTTGAGCCGCGCCTGGCCCTGTTCGGGATCGCGCCGCGCCGCCTCGCCGGCGCGCACGCCGAGCACGCTCGCGCCCTTGATCAGCAGAAGATTGGTCCGCGCGAGGCCGATGCCGCCGGTGAAGCCGATCACCAGCATCCGCGCGCCCCAGGCGATGCAGCGCTGGCTCGCCTCGAAAATCTCGCCGCCGACCGGGTCGAACACCACGTCGGCGCCGCGTCCGCCGGTCAGGCGCTTGACCGCGTCCTGGAACGGCTCGCGCTTGTACAGCACCAGGTGATCGGCGCCGCGCGCTTTCGCCACCGCGAGCTTCTTCTCGCTGGACGCGGCCGCGATCACATTCGCCCCCAACAGCTTGCCGACCTCCACCGCCGCAAGCCCGACGCCGCCGGCCGCGCCATGCACCAACAGCGTCTCGCCCGGCTTGATCGCGGCGCGGTCGACCAGCGCGTGGTAAGCCGTGCCGTGAGCGGCGAGAAACGTCGCGCCCTCGGCGTAGTCGAACGTCGACGGCATCGGCGTGAGATGCGCCGGCGTCACCGCCACCCGCTCGGCGAAGCAGCCCTGCCGCGCCTTGACGATGACGCGCGCGCCGACGCTCACGCCATGGACGTCGCTGCCGGCCTCGATCACCTCGCCGGCCGCCTCCATGCCGGGGACAAAAGGCAGGTCGGGCTTGAACTGATACTGCCCCGCCACCATCAGCACATCGGGAAAGTTGAGCCCCGCCGCATGGACGGCGACGCGAACCTTGCCCGGCGCCAGCGGCGTGGCGCAGGCGGTTTCGACGCGCAGCAGTTCCGGCGCGCCGAGTTCGCGGCAGACGACGGCGCGCGCCATCAGGATCGTCCCGCCTGGCGGCGCAGGATCGCCTCGCGGATCAACGGCAAGCGGTCGTTGCCGAAATACATGTCGGTCTTGTCGACATAGATCGTCGGCGAACCGAAGCCGCCGCGCGCGATCACCTCGTCGGTGTTGGCCTTGAGCTGGTCCTTCACCGCCTGCTCACCGATGCCGGCGAAGAATTTCTGCGGATCGATCCCCGTCGCCTTGCAGATGTCGCCCAGCACCGCATCCTGCGAGATGTCGCGGTCGGCGCCCCAATAAGCCTCGAACACGGCGGTCGCGAACGGCACCATCGCCTCGTTGCCGAGCCAGACGCAGCCGCGCATCGCCTTGACGCTGTTCACCGGAAACACCGTCGGCGGCATCTTGATGGCGAGCCCGGCGGAGCGCGCCCAGTCGCCGAGATCCTTCAGCATGTAACGCGCCTTGGGCACCACCGGCTTTTCCCGCGAGGCGTAGACGCTGGGATTGACGGTGTTGAACACGCCGCCGACCAGGATCGGCCGCCATGTGATCGGAACATTCAATTCCTTCGCCAGCGGCTGGATATTGTGGAAGGCGAGATAGGTCCACGGACTGGAGCAGTCGAAAAAGAATTCGATCATAAGACTGCGTTCCCTCTGTTATGGTTGTTATTGCGGGGCCGGCGCGGCGTGCGCGCCGAACATGATCCGCCGCGCCTCCTCGCTGAACGGCTCCTTGACGAACTTGCCCACCGCGAGCCCGGCCTGCACCTGCGGCCGCGCCCGCACCTCGGCGTACCAGCGCTTGACGTTGGGATAATCGTCCAGCGTGAAGCCTTGCGCCTTGTGGGTCATGGTCCACGGGAAACAGGCGATGTCGGCGATGGAGTAGTCGCCGGCGACATAGGCGCCGGTGTTGCCGAGCTGGCGGTCGAGCACGCCGTAGAGCCGCGCCGCCTCGTGCCGGTAGCGCTCGATGGCATAGGGAATTTTCTCGCTGGCATAAAGCGCGAAATGGCCGTGCTGGCCGAGCATCGGCCCGAGCCCGCCCATCTGCCACATCAGCCACTGCATGACACCGGCCCGGCCGCGCGCGTCCGCGGGCAGAAGCCGCCCGGTCTTTTCCGCGAGATAGACCAGGATCGCCCCGCTCTCGAACACGGAAATCGGTTCACCGCCGTCGGCTGGCGCGCGATCGACGATGGCGGGAATGCGATTGTTGGGGCTGATGGCGAGGAATTCCGGCTTGAACTGATCGCCGGCGCGGATATCGACCGGGATCACGTTGTAGGGAATGCCCAGTTCTTCGAGCATGATCGTGATCTTCCAGCCGTTCGGCGTCGGGGCGTAATGCAGGTCGATCATGCGTCATCCGGCTCGGGGGTTCGGCCGCATCCTAACCCCCACCCGGCATTTCGACCAACACCCCATCACGGCATATGTACGCAGCGCCTCCAGCATGGCACACCAGCACGTGCGTAAAGATCCGTTCACGTCGATATTTTCCGGGGAGGTCCACCCATGCTGTTTCCCGCCACCAACGCCGGTTCGCTGCCCAAGCCCGAATGGCTGGCCGAACCCGACATGCTGTGGGCGCCGTGGAAATCCAAGGGCGCGGAACTGGCGCGCGCCAAGCGCGACGCCACCATGCTGGCGCTGAAGCTCCAGGAGGATGCCGGTCTCGATATCGTCACCGAGGGCGAACAGTCGCGGCAGCATTTCGTCCACGGCTTCCTCGAAAACGTCGAGGGCATCGACTTCGCCAACAAGGTCGAGATGGGCATCCGCAACGACCGCTACAAGGCGATGGTGCCGCAGGTGGTGGCGCCGCTGCGGCTCAAGGGCCGGGTCCACGCCACTGAGGCGCGGGTGGCGCGCGCCCACACCCGCCGCCAGTTGAAATTCACCCTGCCCGGCCCGATGACGCTGATCGACACCATCGCCGACCGCCATTACGGCGACCGGGTGAAGATGGCCTTCGCCTTCGCCGAACTGCTCAACGAGGAAGCCCGCGCGCTCGCCGCCGACGGCGTCGACGTGATCCAGTTCGACGAGCCGGCGTTCAACGTCTACATGGCCGAGGTCGCCGACTGGGGCATCACCGCGCTGGAGCGCGCCGCGCAGGATCTCGCCTGCGCCACCGCCGTGCATATCTGCTACGGCTACGGCATCAAGGCCAACATCGACTGGAAGCACGGGCTGGGCTCCGAGTGGCGGCAATACGAGCAGATCTTTCCGGCGATCGCCGCAAGCCGCATCCAGCAGGTCGCGATCGAATGCGTCAATTCGCGGGTGCCGCTCGATCTGTTGAGGCTGCTCGACGGCAAGGTGATCCAGGCCGGCGTCATCGACGTCGCCACCGATCAGGTGGAGACGCCCGACGATATCGTCAGGACGGTGGAGGCGGTGATGGCGTTCGCGCCGAAGGAACGCATCGTGCTCACCACCAATTGCGGCATGGCCCCGATGCGCCGCGACATCGCCGAGGCGAA
>JBDHSX010000281.1:0-3458 GCA_039808365.1 Xanthobacteraceae bacterium
ACGTCACCCCGGGTCTGGTGGTCGGCGGTTTCCGCAACGACGAGCACACCGTCAAGGCCGGCATCAACTACCGCTTCGGCTGGGGCGGCGCGCCGGTGGTCGCCAAGTACTAAGTCGGGACCGAGTCCCGGTTCCTTCTTCACGCGATTATCAAAGGGTCGGCCTCGCGCCGGCCCTTTTTTATTTCGCTGTTCCGCCTCACCGCAACGCCGCGAACACAATGCCGGCCTGCCGACGGGATAGGTTCACAACAAACTGTTGGACAGCGACCGGAAACGCTGGAAATCCTTCCGCGTTCTTCCTATGTTCCCAACAAAGCCCCTGGCGTCCGCAGCCCACCTTCCGGCGTTGCGCGCCCTCAAGCGGCGCGGCTCTGCGCCCCGGAAATGCCGAACATGGTCGATGAAGTTCTTAGGGCAAAACGCCAACTCGCCGCTGGCCCGAACCAGCGCGCCATCCTCATTCGCGGCGCGCGCGAGCACAATCTCAAGAACATCGACGTCGAGATCCCGCGCGACAGACTGGTAGTCCTGACCGGGCTGTCCGGCTCCGGCAAGTCCTCGCTCGCCTTCGACACCATCTACGCCGAGGGCCAGCGCCGCTACGTCGAATCGCTCTCCGCCTATGCGCGGCAGTTCCTCGAAATGATGCAGAAGCCGGACGTCGACCAGATCGACGGCTTGTCGCCGGCGATCTCGATCGAGCAGAAGACCACCTCGAAGAACCCGCGCTCCACGGTCGGCACCGTCACCGAGATTTACGACTATATGCGGCTGTTGTGGGCGCGCGTCGGCGTACCCTATTCGCCCGCCACCGGCCTGCCGATCGAGAGCCAGACCGTGTCGCAGATGGTCGACCGCGTGCTGGCGCTGCCGGAAGGCACCCGGCTCTATCTGCTGGCGCCGGTGGTGCGCGGCCGCAAGGGCGAATACCGCAAGGAGCTGGCGGACTATCTCAAGAAGGGGTTTCAGCGCGTCAAGATCGACGGCGCGTTTCATGAGCTGGCCGAGGCGCCGGCGCTTGACAAGAAATTTCCCCACGACATCGACGTGGTAGTCGATCGCATCGTGGTGCGGCCCGATCTCGGCCAGCGGCTGGCGGAAAGTTTCGAGACCGCGCTAAAACTCGCGGAAGGTCTCGCGGTGATCGAATACGCCGATGCGCCGGCGGCGAGCGACGACCGGAAAGCTGAAAAGAAGACCGCCAAAATTCATGACAAGAGCGGCCCCGAGCGCATCCTGTTCTCGGAGAAATTCGCCTGCCCGGTGTCCGGCTTCACCATTCCCGAAATCGAGCCGCGGCTGTTTTCGTTCAACAATCCCTATGGCGCCTGCCCGGCCTGCGGCGGCCTCGGCATCGAGCAGCATATCGATCCCGATCTCGTCGTCCCCGACAAGGAGTTGACGTTGCGCAAGGGCGCGATCGCGCCGTGGGCGAAATCGTCGTCGCCCTATTACGTGCAGACATTGCAGGCGCTCGGCAAGTTCTACAAATTCACCCTCGACACCAAATGGAAGGATCTGCCGAAGAAAACGCAAAACGCGCTGCTGTTCGGCTCCGGCGACGACGAGATCAAGTTCTCCTATGAAGACGGCGTGCGGTCCTACGACACCAAAAAACCGTTCGAGGGCGTCGTCACCAACATCGAGCGCCGCTTCCGCGAGACCGAGAGCGAATGGGCGCGCGAGGAACTCGGCAAATATTTCTCCGACGTGCCGTGCGCGGCCTGCCACGGCCATCGCCTCAAGCCGGAGGCGCTGTGCGTCAAGGTCGGGGCCAGGCACATCGGCGAGATCGCGGAACTGTCGGTGAAAGCCGCCGGCGACTGGTTCGCGTCAGTGCCCGAGGCGCTGACCCCGCAGCAGAATGAGATCGCCGGCCGCGTGCTCAAGGAAATCCGCGAGCGGCTGTCTTTCCTGCTCGACGTCGGCCTCAACTACCTGACGCTGGCGCGCGCGTCCGGCACGCTGTCCGGCGGCGAGAGCCAGCGCATCCGCCTCGCCTCGCAGATCGGAAGTGGCCTCACCGGCGTGCTCTACGTGCTGGACGAGCCGTCGATCGGTTTGCATCAGCGCGACAACGCGCGGCTGCTTGACACATTGAAGCGGCTGCGCGACCTCGGCAACACCGTGATCGTGGTGGAGCACGACGAGGACGCCATCCGCCTCGCCGATCATGTGGTGGACGTCGGCCCCGGCGCCGGCGTCCATGGCGGCCATATCGTCGCCAAGGGCACGCCGGCCGACATCATGGCCAACAAGAAATCGCTCACGGGGCAATATCTCACCGGCGAGCGTTTCGTGGCGATTCCGGAGCGGCGGCCGCCGAACCATCGGCGCACGCTGAAGGTCGTCAACGCCCGCGGCAACAACCTGAAAAACGTCTCGGCGGAAATCCCGCTCGGCCTGTTCACCTGCGTCACCGGCGTGTCCGGCGGCGGCAAGTCGACCTTGCTGATCGATACGCTCTATCGCGCCATCGCGCGCAAACTCAACAACGCCAGCGAGGCGGCCGCGCCGCACGACCGCATCGAGGGGCTGGAGCACATCGACAAGATCATCGACATCGACCAGTCGCCGATCGGCCGCACCCCGCGCTCGAACCCCGCGACCTATACCGGCGCGTTCACGCCGATCCGCGAATGGTTCGCCGGCCTCCCGGAAGCGAAGGCGCGCGGCTACGAGCCGGGCCGCTTCTCGTTCAACGTCAAGGGCGGCCGCTGCGAAGCCTGCCAGGGCGACGGCGTCATCAAGATCGAGATGCACTTTCTGCCGGACGTCTACGTCACCTGCGACGTCTGCAAGGGCAAGCGCTACAATCGCGAGACGCTGGAGGTGCTGTTCAAGGGCAAGTCGATCGCCGACGTGCTCGACATGACGGTGGAGGAAGCCGCCGAGTTTTTCAAAGCCGTGCCCCGCGTGCGGGAAACCTTCAAGACGTTGCATCGCGTCGGCCTCGACTACATCAAGGTCGGCCAACAGGCCACCACGCTGTCGGGCGGCGAGGCGCAGCGCGTCAAACTCGCCAAGGAACTGTCGAAGCGCGCCACCGGCCGCACCCTCTACATCCTCGACGAACCGACCACCGGCCTGCATTTTCACGACGTCGCGAAACTGCTCGAAGTGCTGCACGAATTGGTGGCGCAGGGCAACACCGTCGTCGTCATCGAGCACAATCTCGAAGTGATCAAGACCGCCGACTGGGTCATCGACTTGGGCCCCGAAGGCGGCGACGGCGGCGGCGAAATCGTCGCCTGGGGCCCGCCAGAAGACATCGCCAAAGCCCCCCGCAGCCACACTGGGAAATTTCTAAAGCCGGTGCTGGAGAAAGCGGGCGGCAAGCGGAAGTCGCGGACCGAGGCGGCGGAGTAAGCTCTCAGGTGTCATTGCTGTACGAGTTCAGGAATTCGCTGATTGAATTGGCCCTGGGAGGCTGGTTCGATGCGCGACAACAGTTAT
>JBDHSX010000282.1:0-3450 GCA_039808365.1 Xanthobacteraceae bacterium
GGCGGCCTTGATGACTTCGTCGTCGCGCACCGAGCCGCCGGGCTGGATCACCGCCGTCGCGCCGGCCTCGATGCAGGCCAGCATGCCGTCCGCGAACGGGAAGAAGGCGTCGGAGGCCACCACCGAGCCGCGCGTCATCGGGGCGCCGAGTTTCAATTCGCGCGCGGCGTCCTCAGCCTTGCGCGCGGCGATCCGCGCCGAATCGACCCGGCTCATCTGCCCGGCGCCGATGCCGACGGTGGCGAGATCCTTGGCGTAGATGATGGTGTTGGACTTGACGTGCTTGGCGACGCGGAAGGCGAAGCGCAGGTCGCGCAACTCGGCGTCGGTCGGCGCGCGCCTGGTCACCACCTTCAGCGTCATGTCGTCGACCGAGGCGTTGTCGCGGCTCTGCACCAGCAACCCGCCGGCCACCGTCTTGGCGGTGAGGCCGCGCGCGCGCGGGTCGGGCAGGCCGCCGGCCAGCAACAGGCGCAGGTTCTTCTTCGCGGCGACGATGGCGATGGCCTCTGCGCTTGCGTCGGGCGCGATGATGACCTCGGTGAAAATCTCGGTGATCGCGCGGGCGGCGGCGGCGTCGAGCGCGCGGTTCAGCGCGACGATGCCGCCGAAGGCGGACGTCGAATCGCAGGCCAGCGCCTTGCGGTAGGCGCTCACGAGGTCCGCGCCTTCCGCCACGCCGCAGGGGTTGGCGTGCTTGATGATGGCGACGGCGGCGGTGCGCGCCGCGTCGAACTCGGCGACGCATTCGTAAGCGGCGTCGGTGTCGTTGATGTTGTTGTAGGACAGTTCCTTGCCCTGCAACTGCCGCGCGGTGGCGACGCCGAAGCGGCGGTCCGGCGTGCGGTAGAACGCGGCGCTCTGGTGCGGGTTCTCGCCATAGCGCAAGCGCTGCGCGAGGCGGCCGCCGAAGGCGCGATAGTCCGGCGCGTCGGTGTCGTTCTGCAACGCGAACCAGTTGGAGATCGCGGCGTCGTAGGCGGCGGTGCGCGCGTAAGCCTTGGCGGCGAGGCGGCGGCGCAGCGCAAGCCGGGTCGCGCCGTCATGGGCGGCGAGTTCGTCGAGCACCGCGGAATAATCCTCGGCCTCGACCACCACCGCGACGTCGTCGTGGTTCTTGGCGGCGGCGCGGATCATCGCCGGGCCGCCGATGTCGATGTTCTCGATGCAGTCGTCGTAAGGCGCGCCCTTATCGACGGTGGCCTCGAACGGATAGAGGTTGACGACCAGGAGATCGATTGGCGCGATGCCGTGATCTTTCATCGCCTTGGCGTGCTCGGCGTTGTCGCGGATCGCCAGCAGGCCGCCATGGACGTTTGGATGCAGCGTCTTGACCCGGCCGTCCATCATTTCCGGAAAGCCGGTGAGCTCGGAGACGTCGCGCACCTTGAGGCCCGCCGCCGCGATCGCCTTGGCGGTTCCGCCGGTCGACACCAGCTCGATGCCGCGCGCCGCCAGCGCCCGCGCGAAATCGATCAGGCCGGTCTTGTCGGAAACGGAAAGCAGAGCGCGGGTCACGCGGCGCGGAGTGTCGGACATGGCTGTGGTTCCTGGGGGGATCGAGGCCGCCGGGTAGCACGATTTCAGCGGCGACGGAACCGGGTCGGGGCGATTCCGCCCGGGAATTTGCCGAGGGCTCACCGCTGTCATGCGCGGACTTGATCCGCGCATCCATCTTTCCGAAAGGGATGGATTGCCGGGTCAAGCCCGGCAATGACACCTCGAATGTTTCTGCGACAGCAGAGAATGCACTCAGCCCTGTTCCAGCGCGCCGATGGCGTCGGCGATGGCCAGCGTCCGGCGGGCGATCTCGGCGTGCAGGCGTTCCACCATGCGGCCGTCGAGCTGGATCGCGCCGCGCGAGGCGTTTTCCGGAAGATCGAAGGCGGCGACGATTTTTCGCGCGTGGGCGACTTCGTCAGGTGGCGGCGTGAAGGCTTCGTTGCAGATGGCGAGATGGCTGGGATGGATCAGCGTCTTGCCGTCGAAACCGAGATCGAGGCTCTGGGCGCATTCGGCGCGCAGGCCCTCCATGTTGCCGATGTCGCCATAGGGGCCGTCGAGCATTTCAAGGCCGTGGGCGTGGGCCGCCAGCACGCAATGGGTGATGATCGGCAGCATGGTGGCGCGGCCCGGCACCATGCGGATGCGGGTCTCGCGCGCGATGTCGTTGGGGCCGAACACGAAGCCGGCGAGCCGCATCGCCGGGTCGCGCGCCTGCGCCGCCAGCGTATCGGCGTCGAGGATGGCGCGCGCGGTCTCGATCATCGCCCAGACCTTGACGGCGGGATCGGCGTTGGCCTCCGCGAGCCGGCCCGACACCAGCTTGAGATCTTCGACCGTGGAGACCTTCGGCACCAGGATCCCGTCCGGCCGCACCAAAGCCGCCATGTTGAGGTCGTCGAGCCACCACGGCGAATCCAGGCTGTTGATGCGGATCAGCACCTCGCGCCGGCCGAAGCCGCGCCCCGCCACCGCCTGCGCGATCTGGTCGCGCGCCAGCGACTTGGCATCGGGCGCCACCGCGTCCTCAAGGTCGAGGATCAGCCCGTCGGCCGGCAGCGTCCGCGCCTTGTCCAGCGCGCGGGCGTTGGAACCGGGCATGAACAGCAGGCTGCGGCGGGGACGAGTCATGATGCGGTTCCTCGATGATCGGCGGCTGGAACGCGGTTGGGGGGTGCGTCGGGAACAGACTCAAAGCCCTAACACCGCCGGCCTTCGAGAGAAAGCCTTGTTCGGAGGGGATCGCTATGGTTGATGAGGCCATCAACCATCATCAGGTCACGCTCATGTTGACGTTCCCGAAACATCTGATCGCGGGATATCGCGATTTCGCCGCCACGCGGCTGCCCGGCGAGCAGGCGCGCTACCGCGAATTGTCCGAGCACGGACAGTCGCCGGAAACCATGCTGATCGGCTGCTGCGATTCCCGCGTGGCGCCGGAAACCATCTTCGGCGCCGGGCCGGGCGAATTGTTCGTGGTCCGCAACGTCGCCAATCTGGTGCCGCCCTACGCGCCGGACGGCGAGGCCCACGGCGTCTCCGCCGCGCTGGAATTCGCGGTGCAGGTGCTGCACGTCAAGCATATCGTGGTGATGGGTCATGCCCAGTGCGGCGGCGTCAAGGCGCTGACCGGCGACGGCAAGCCGTTGTCGCCCGGCGATTTCATCGGCCGCTGGATGGCGATCATCGAGTCCGACCCGGCGAAGCTCAAGCCCCACGCGGGCGAGGATCGCGACGCCTTCATCACCCGGCTGGAACACGCCGTCATCAAGCGCAGCCTGCAAAACCTGATGACGTTCCCCTGCATCCGCATCCTGGTCGAGCGCGGCTCGCTGTTGCTGCACGGCGCTTATTTCGGCGTCGCCAAGGGCGACCTCTATATTCTCGACAAGGCCAGCGGCGAATTCAAAACGCCGAAGCACGCGGTGGCGGTGTAACGCACACGAT
>JBDHSX010000283.1:0-3429 GCA_039808365.1 Xanthobacteraceae bacterium
GCGGTGTCGCCGCCGCCGAGGCTGACCCGGTTGAGCGACAGCCGCATGCCCTGCGTCGGAACCGGCGCGCGCTTCGAACTCAGCGTGCGCGAATTGACGCCCATCCAGGAAATCTCCGATGACAGGCGGCCGTATTCGATCTTCGGACAGCGGTTCATCACCACTTTCAGGCCAGCGGTTTCGGCGAGGGCGCAGGCGTCATCGTTGCGAACGCCGAGCTGCATCCAGATCACTTTGGGGCGCGGCGTCATGTTGAGCGCCTGCTCGACCAGCGGCAGGGCGGCTTCCGAATTGCGGAAGATGTCGACCATGTCCACCGGTCGGTCGATGGCGTCGAGCGAAGCGACGAAGGGTTTGCCGATCAGGCTTTTGCCGACCTGTCCGGGGTTGACCGGAATCATGTCGTAGCCGCGCTGCGCCAGATATTTGAACGCGAAATAGCTCGGCCGCACATTGACCGGCGAGGCGCCGACCATGGCGATGGTCTTCACGCTGTCGAGGATGCCGCGGATGTAGTCGTCGTCGTAGATATCGTGATTCATGTGTCGTGCGACCGTTTCATGTCCACCGGCGATCCCGCCGGGTCGATACGTGCCTTGCGGCGTCACGCCATTCATCGTCTGGCGGAATACGTCATCGTACTGTAACAGGGAGCGGCAAGCGAGAGTGAGGGCAAGCATGGCCGTTGCGAAAATGAGCGTCGCCGAGTTGGAGGCGTTTCTTCAAAGGGAGTTTCCGCAGGCCGTCGGCATGAATGACGTGTCGATCGAGAGCGCCGACGGGGCGACCTGCCTGGTGCGTCAGCAATACAGCGAACGGATGTTGCGCCCGGGCGGCACCGTCTCGGGGCCGACGCTGATGTTTCTGGCGGATCTGGCGATGTATGTAGTGCTGCTCTCCGCCATCGGCCCCGTCGGTCTGGCGGTGACCACCAACCTCAACATCAATTTTTTGCGCAAGGGCCAGCCGGGGCAGGACGTGCTCGCGGCGGCGCGGCTCTTGAAGCTCGGCAAGCGGCTGGCGGTCGGCGAGGTGACCCTGCTGTCGGGATCGTCGCCGGATCCGATCGCCCACGTCACCTCGACCTATTCCATTCCAAAAGTGGGCTGATTTTTACGGTACTAAAATACCATATTTTTAAGTCATTGGAAATATGATATTATTTTACGTTCGCGCGCATTGACGTCGCGGCCGGCGAGCTCTAAAAGCGCGCCTGTCCGTTGCAACCGGCGCGGACCCGATCCCTTTCAGGAATAGTCACATGAAGACGTTTTCGGCCAAGCCCGCCGAAGTCACCAAGAAGTGGGTGGTGATCGACGCCAGCGGTCTGGTCGTCGGCCGCCTCGCGACGCTGGTGGCGATGCGGCTGCGCGGCAAGCACCTCCCGACCTATACACCCCACGTCGATTGCGGCGACCATGTCATCGTCATCAACGCCGCCAAGGTGGTGCTGACCGGCCGCAAGCGCGACCAGAAGGTCTATTACAACCACACCGGTTTCATCGGCGGCATCAAGGAACGCAGCGCCAAGTCGATCCTCGAAGGCCGCTTCCCCGAGCGCGTGCTGGAGAAGGCCGTCGAGCGCATGATCCCGCGCGGGCCGCTCGGCCGGGTCCAGATGGGCAATCTCCGGGTCTATCCCGGCGCGGAGCATCCGCATGAAGCCCAGCAACCGGAAGCCGTCGATATCGGCGCGATGAATCGCAAGAACAAGAGGGCCGCATAAATGTCCGACACCATGCAGTCTCTCGAACAACTGGCCGCGCTCAAGCCGGCGGCGCCCGAGGCGCCGAAGCACGTCAAGAAGATCGACAAGCACGGCCGCGCCTATGCCACCGGCAAGCGCAAGGACGCGGTGGCGCGGGTCTGGATCAAGCCGGGCGCCGGCAAGATCACCGTCAACACCCGCGAGGTCGACGTCTACTTCGCCCGCCCGGTGCTGCGGATGCTGATCCAGCAGCCGCTGGTCGCTGCGGCGCGGACCGGTCAGTACGATGTGGTTTGCACCGTCACCGGCGGCGGCCTGTCCGGCCAGGCCGGCGCGGTGCGTCACGGCCTGTCGAAGGCGCTGACCCACTTCGAGCCGGATCTGCGCGGCGTGCTGAAGAAGGGCGGCTTCCTGACCCGCGACTCGCGCGTGGTCGAGCGCAAGAAGTACGGCAAGGCCAAGGCCCGCCGTTCGTTCCAGTTCTCGAAGCGCTGACGCGCCGCTATCGCTTCGCAATTGTCTCACCACCGAAAGGGCGCCTCCGGGCGCCCTTTTTGCTGCCTTCCCACGCGGCGCTCGCGCTTGCGCCGCGGCGGTTCGGGACATCGCAACCCGCGGGATTTGACAGGATTTTCGTTGAAAACTTGGCCGTGGATACAAACGGATTGAAAATCCGCACCGCCTAGCATCGGTTCCAGCCAAGGATTTACTTCCTCGACACATCCCCGCCCCGTCGACTTTCCCGGTAACGCCGCCATGTCGCTCGACGCCTCAACGCTCTATCTCGTGGCCACGCTGGTCGCCGCGCTCCTCGGAGTGATGCTGCTGATTTTTGGACGGCAGGAAAACATCCCCGCGCTGAAATGGTGGGGCGCGGCCTATGTACTGGGGTCGGGTTCGGTGGCGGTGTCGACGTTCACCGGTCCGGTTCTCATCCATCCGCTGGCACTGGTGTTGAGCGCGGTCGGGTTCATGGCCTGCGGCATGGTGTGGGGCGCGGCGCGGATCTTCCACGGCCGTTCGCTAAACTGGCCGGGCATCTCGCTAGGCGCGCTGGTCTGGCTCGTGGCCATCGGTCTTTTCGCGCCGGCCGCGCCCGTGACGCGAATGACAATCGGCGGGGCGATCATCGCCGCCTACGCCATGTTGACCGCGCACGAACTGCGGACCGAGCGGCGCAAGGCGATCAAGCGGCCGGCGCCGTGCTGCGTGGCGCCGGTGCTGCACGGGGTCGCCTTGATGCTGCCGATCCTGCTCGGCGCTTATTTTCATGGCGGTGACGCGACGTTCGCGAACAGCATCTGGGCGACGGTGTTCATGATGGAACTGGTGCTCTACGCGGTCGGCACCGTCTTCGTCATTTTCATGCTGGTGTCGGAACGGGCGGTGCGTGCCCATAAGACCGCGGCGGCGATCGACCCGCTCACCGGTGTGCTCAATCGCCGCGGCTTCACCGAGGCGACCGCGCGCGTGATTGCGCGCGAGGCCGAGGCGGGACGCCCGGTCACGGTCATGATCCTCGACATCGATCATTTCAAGTCGATCAACGACCGCTTCGGCCATGCGGCGGGCGACGAGGTGCTGCGCCGGTTCGCCGGCGTCATCACCGAGAGGTTGCGCATCACCGATCATTGCGGCCGCATCGGCGGAGAAGAATTCGCCGTGCTGTTGTCGTGCGCGATGGACGAGGCGATGTTCGCGGCGGAGCGGGTTCGTCAGGC
>JBDHSX010000284.1:0-3420 GCA_039808365.1 Xanthobacteraceae bacterium
TCGGCGTCAGTCACGCTCGGCACGTCCAGGGCAACGATCAGGCGATCGCGCGCGGGGATAGCCACGTCAGTCATAGTGCCTCATCCGTTCCGCGACCTCAATCAACTGCCGCGCCATCGCCTTCAGCATGTCGCGATCGGCGCCGGGCTTCAGCCGGTCCATATCGTCGTAGGCCTGATCGGCGAACGACAGCGCGAGCTGGTCGGGAATCACGGTGACGCGGCAGCCCGACAGCATCAGCCGCAGCATCATCAGGCAGCGCGCGCCGCCGAGCCGTCCGGCCGACGCCGCGGCCAGCGCGAACGGGCGTCCGCGCATCGCGTGTCCGAGCGGCTCGCCGCGCTCGCGCACGCGCGTCACCCAGTCGAGCGCGTTCTTGAGCAGCGGCGGCGGCGAGGAATTGTATTCGGGGCTGACCAGCAGCACGCCGTGATGGGCCTCGATCTGCCGCTTGAGGTTGACGGCCTCGGCCGGCACGCCGGAGCGGGCTTCGAGATCGCCGTCATAGATCGGCAGCGGAAAATCGCCGAGCGAGATCAGCGAAACCTCGGCGCCGGCTTCAACCAGTTCGGCCATCGCGGTCGCGGCCAGCCGGACATTCAGCGATCCGCTGCGCAGCGAACCGGGGATCACCAGAATTTTGATTGGACTCATCGATGACATCGCATTCAGCCATGCTCCGACGGCAGCCGGAGGATCAGCCCTTGCGATACACCCAGACGCGCGCGGGCGGAAGGTTCATCCAGATCCGTTCCGAGGCTTCGGTGGAGACGCCCGGCAGGGATTTCGGAATCGGCGGCGTCACCGAATAGGTGAACTGCACGAAGGGGGCTCCGGGCGTGAGCGCCGAGAAAGCATCGCGGATCAGTTTCAACCGGGTCAGCATCGGCTTGGTGACCAGCGGCAGGCCCGACACCACGGCGGCGGCGGGCGCCTTCAGCACCTTCGACAACGAATCCCGCAACGCATAGGCGTCGCCCTGCACCACGGTCGCCTGCGGGTAGCGGTCGCGCAGCAGGGCGCAAAAACCCGGATTGTACTCCACCAGCACCAGCCGGCTTTGCTCGATGCCGTGCTCGACCAGCGCGCTGGTGATCGCCCCGGTGCCGGGCCCCAGTTCGACGACGGGGCCGGTGGCATGGATATCGACATATTGCGCCATGGTGCGGGCCAGCACGCGGCCCGACGGCATCACCGCGCCCATATGCAACGGCTTCTCGATCCATGAGCGAAGAAAGCGCACCTCGTCATCGAGACGAGGCGTCTTCTTCAACACGCGTACGGCTGGTTGCAGGGACATTTCGCACCCGGAAGGGACACGGTCGGCGGGATATCAAATTCGCGTCACAAAGACGTAACGCGCGGCGGGAAACCGGTCAAGCGAAAGGCTTTATTGCGCCGCGCTCCGCGTCCCGAAGAAGTCTTTGACTTTGGTAAAGAAACCCACCGCTTCCGGTTGGGTCGCCCCTGACGACAGCTTCTCGAACTCCGCCAGCAATTCCCGCTGTTTCCGGGTCAGGTTCTGCGGTGTTTCCACCACCACCTGGACATACATGTCGCCGGTCTGACGGGAGCGCAACACTGGCATGCCCTTGCCACTGATCCGGAAGCGGCGGCCGGACTGGGTGCCGGACGGAACCTTGACCTTGGCCTTGGCCTTGTCGATGGTCGGCACCTCGAACTCGCCGCCGAGCGCCGCCGCCACCATCGAAATCGGCACGCGGCAGTGCAGATCGGCGCCGTCGCGCTGGAAGAACGGATGCGAGGCCAGCGACAGGAAGATGTAAAGGTCGCCAGGAGGACCGCCGTGAACGCCGGCCTCGCCTTCGTTGGCGAGCCGGATCCGGGTTCCGTCCTCGACGCCCTGCGGAATGTTGACTGACAGCGTGCGATCCCGCGTCACCCGCCCCGAACCGGAGCAGGACGCGCAGGCGTCCTCGATGGTCTGGCCGCGCCCCTGACAGCCGGGGCAGGTCCGCTCCAGCGTGAAGAAACCTTGCGCCTGGCGCACGCGCCCCGCGCCGCCGCACATCGAACAGGTCTTCGGCTTGGTGCCGGCCTTGGCGCCGGTGCCGGAGCAGGATTCACAGGTCACCGCGACCGGAATCTCGATTTGCGCGGTCTTGCCGGAGAAAGCTTCCTCCAGCGTGATTTCCATATTGTAGCGCAGATCCGCGCCCCGCTCGCGGCCGCCGCCGCGGCCACGCTGTCCGGCCATGCCGAACAGGTCCTCGAAAATATCCGAGAACGACGACGCGAAGCCGGCGCCGAAACCCGCGCCGCCACCGCCATGGCCTTGTTCGAAGGCGGCGTGGCCGAAACGGTCATAGGCGGCGCGCTTGTCGCCGTCCTTGAGAACCTCATAGGCCTCGTTGATTTCCTTGAAGCGGATTTCGCTGGTCTTGTCGCCGGGGTTGCGATCGGGGTGCCATTTCATCGCCAGCTTGCGGAAGGCGGATTTGAGATCCGAGTCCGAAGCGGTTCGCTCGACTTCGAGCGTTTCGTAATAACAGCGCTTTGTCGACATCATCGACCCCCGCATCGACCGCCGCGGGCGGGCGCCATCGGCTTTGTCGTGTCCCCTCCGACCCCCAGGCGGCGCCTGGGGGCGGACATCGTGTCACCGTCGAACGACATGGCTGTCGATCCCCGACGATCAGGCCGATTTCTTGCCGTTCTTGTCGTCGTCGACTTCAGTGAACTCGGCGTCGACAACGTCGTCCTTCGCCGCGTCGCGGGCGGCGTCGGTCTCGGCCTGCTGCTTGTACATCGCCTCGCCGAGTTTCATGGAAACCTGCGCCAGCGTGTTGCTCTTGGCCTTGATGGCCTCGGCATCGTCGCCCTTCAGCGCCTCCTTGAGGTCGCTGACGGCGTCCTCGATGGCGCGACGGTCGCCGTCGCCGATCTTCGAACCGTGCTCGGCCAAGGCCTTCTCGGTCGAATGCACCAGCCCGTCGGCGTGGTTCTTGGCGTCGACGGCCTCGCGGCGCTTCTTGTCCTCGGCGGCGTTGGCCTCGGCGTCCTTGACCATCTTCTCGATATCGGCGTCCGACAGACCGCCCGAGGCCTGGATGCGAATCTGCTGCTCCTTGCCGGTGGCCTTGTCCTTCGCCGACACGTTGACGATGCCGTTGGCGTCGATGTCGAACGTCACCTCGATCTGCGGCATGCCACGCGGCGCCGGCGGAATGCCCATCAGGTCGAACTGACCGAGGATCTTGTTGTCGGCCGCCATTTCGCGCTCGCCCTGGAAGACCCGGATGGTGACGGCGTTCTGGTTGTCCTCGGCGGTCGAGAACACCTGGCTTTTCTTGGTCGGGATCGTGGTGTTGCGGTCGATGATGCGGGTGAACACGCCGCCCAGCGTCTCGATGCCGAGCGACAGCGGCGTGACGTCGAGCAGCAGCACGTCCTTGACGT
>JBDHSX010000285.1:0-3418 GCA_039808365.1 Xanthobacteraceae bacterium
TGGCTGCCGGATGTGGCAGAGAGGACATTATCGCCAAAATTGCGACCGCTCGGCTTTGGTCAGCTTTTCGTAATCGCGAGCGTCCGCGGCAACACTATCGAGATATTTTCGCGCCAGCTCCCAATACATGCTTTCGCTTTCCTGCTGGGTCATCAGTCTTCGGATCGTTGGAGCGTAAGAGCCGAACATGTAAATCTGCGTTGATCGAGGCACCGCCTTGTTATTCGCGAGGATCGCAAGGCGCTCAATTTCGAGAAGCATCAGATGAAATTGGGTTTCGGCAAGGGGATTACTTTGGTCCCGCTGCATGGCCCCGGATTCGATTGCGTTCAAATTGTTTGCCAGGTAGCCGTGAGGGGCGAACAGCCTCTGGTGAACCTCGTTAAAGCGGGCGAGATTCTCTATTTTTCGATTACGAGCCTGCGATCGTACGTTGACGATAAAAACAAGGAGCGCCACAAGCGCGGCACCGATGGTGGCATAGTTTCGAAGGTCTTCGAGCGTCATCGAGCGTATCCATTTTGCCTATGCGGCGGGCTAGCATAGCGCCGGGTATTGGATCTGGGAATGTCATGGAAACAACGAAGCAGGCAGTTGTTTTTCACGCCGAGAGACTCGACATCCTGCGGTTTGCCGGCGGCATCTGTATTCAGAGTCCAGTGCACCGGTCTCCATGACGTAATCCGTCAGGCCTTCGCCGTGCTGCTGCCGGTGACGACCGTGGGCATGATGTGCGGTGGCCCACCTGCGAGTATGTTGCTGGTCTGCGTGCGGTGACCTCGACCGACGGCATGACTGGCGACTTCTTCCGGTTCAACATGAAATTCCTCGGCAACGTCGCTACCCGCATCATCGACCAGGTGAGAGGCGTCAACTGCGTGGTGTATGACATCACGGCGAAGCTGCTTGGGACGATCGAGTGAAAGTAGGCGCCTCGGTTGGTGGCAACTTAGTTTGGCGGCAGATTTCTGGGGCCTGGTTTCTGTCTTCGTGTTCTATCTTCGTGCGGTTGAGAACGAAAAGGGAGAGACCAAAGCCTCTCCCTCCACGTACGTACGTTCAGAAATCGCAGGTCAACCGCAACTACAGCCAGGCGGCGCTTTCCGCCAGACGCCGTTCCATGACGTTCGGTCGGCCCAGCCTCGTTTCGACGCCCCCGTGAAACGATCGGATGTCGGCCGGCGAGCGATTGAGCATGATCCCGGGAAGCGCGACTGGTTCGCGGGATCATGCTCGTGGCGTTCACTCAGCTTTGTCGTCGCGGGATCGCGGATCAGGAACGCGCGCCCTCCAGCGTGCAGAGCAGGCCGGCGCCGTTCAGCGCCGCGATCATCTCGCGATGGCCGAATGCGGCGGCCGGCGAGGCGAATCCGGTCTGCCGCTGCCGGCCCTTGAGCAGCATTTCCGCGCCGAACGCGCCCAACAGCCCGGTTTGCAGATAGGGCGACGTTCCGTAAAAGACGAGGTTGCGTCCGATCAGCCGCCCGCGGGCGCGGCACGAGGTGATGAAGCGGTTGACGTCCTCGATCTCGCGCGGCGGCGTCTGCGCCACCTCGCGTCCCCAGGCGTTGGTCAGGTTCTCCGCTTCCTCCGCCGAAAGCCCCGGCTTCAGTCGCGCGAACTCCTCCATCTTGCTCACCACCCAATCGACCAGCGGCACGTTCGGGAAGGCGACGCAGACGCGGACGTTGCGCACCCGCGGATCGCGCTCGTACCAGATCGGCTCGCAGCCGCCGCCCCACGGCAGGCCACGCAGGATTTCATGCGTATGCGGCACGCTGACCTGGATGGAGGCTGCTTCCGGCCATGTCTCAAGGACCTGGTTGGCGAGGATGTATTGCGGCTTCGTGCACATGCGCAGGAACGACAGCGTCGATGCGATGGTGGGGGCGCCGTTCGGCGCGTACACCACATCGAAGGAATCGATGCCGGGCGTTTCCAGCAGCGTCTCGATGACGAGCTGTCCCGCCGTCCACATGTAGGAATTCGCCGGGCAGAGCAGCAGTTTCTTGTCCTTGAACGCGTCGGCGTAGCGCTCGCGGAGGAACATCACCCAATCCTGTTCGCCGGTCGTATCGAGATAGTGGCAGCCCTCGGCCAGCGCCGCCTGGACCACCGGCTCGCCGAGCTGCATGAAAGGCCCGACGACGTTGACGACAACGCTGCGCCCCTTGAAGGCCGCCCGCAGCGCGTCGACCCGATGCTCGACCGCCTGAACCTCGTAGTTGCCCGCCTTCAGGTCCGGCACGGTCGCCAGTTCGGCCTCCAGCCGCTCGCGACTTCGGCCGGCGGCGATGAAGGGGATGCCCGCCCGCCCGAGAAATTCCGCGACAAGCTTGCCCGTATAGCCGCTCGCGCCATAAACGATGACCTTGGCTTTATCCGACACGTCCGTTCTCCCTGGTTGCTATTTCGCTGTCTGAAGCTGCTGATGATCCGAGGCGCGGGCCAGCCACCCGGTGCCCGCCACAAGGTCCTTCAGGAGGAAGCGCTCCTGCGGCTTCTCGGATGCCGTCTTGGGGATCGCCTCCACCACTTGCAGCAGCACCGGCACGCTGTTGGGTTCGAGCTTGGCGCGGCAATCGCGGAAGATCGCGGCCGGATCGAACGTCGATCGATCGACGGGCACCACCGCGGCCACCACGTCCTTCTCGCCGGGCGCGCCCGAGGCCGCCGGACAGCCGTAGACGAACACGTCCTGCACCTGCGGATGCTCCGCCAGCAGCTTCTCGATCACGGCGGGGTTGATGAATTCGCCGTTGCGGCGGATGGCGCTGCCCTTGCGGTGATGGAAGAACAGCCACCCCTCGGCGTCGACGTGGCCGATGTCGCCCATCCGCAGCCAGCCGTCGGTGACTTTCTCCCGCGAGGCCGTCCGATCCTTCAGATAGTCGACGGCGAGGGCGCTGCCGGTGAGTGATCGGAAGCAGATCTCGCCCGGCTCGCCCGGCGCGCATGCGCGGCCGTCGTCGTCGAAGATCTCCAGTTCGAGGTTCGGCGGCGGCCGGCCGACGGAGCCCACCGGGCCCTGGCCGGGCAGGTTGATGCACAACCCGCCTTCGGCCGCGCCGTAAAACTCCAGAATGCTGACGCCGAAGCGTTTCGCGAACGTCTCCCACAGCGCCGCCGGCATCCCCGCCGAGATCACCAGGCGGAGCGGGGTATCGGCATCGTCCGGGCGCGGCGGCTCGGAATAGACGGCGGTCGCCATGCCCCCGAGCAGGGTGAACACCGTGCAGCCGTATTGGCGGGCGATGTCGAGCAGCCGCGATTTGGTAAAGCGCTCGCTGATCACCGCGCGGTAGCCGAAATAGAGCGCGCTCGCCAGCGTCACCATCTGGGCGTTGGCGTGGGTGAGCGAGAGCCCGGTATAGGGCCGGTCGCCCGGCGTGAGCCCGAACAGCGCGCCGAGACGCGC
>JBDHSX010000286.1:0-3395 GCA_039808365.1 Xanthobacteraceae bacterium
CTGTCCGGGCACAGGCCCCGCGAAGCAATCCAGGAGCCACAAAGCAAGACCTAGATTGCTTCGTCGCTGACGCTCCTCGCAATGACGCTACTGCGGGGCCTTCCCCGCGTCCTGCCTGGCGTATTGCACCGCGACCCGGCCGACTTTTTCCCGCGCGATCACCAGCTTCTGGATTTGCGCGGTGCCGTCGCCGATCTGCAAGCCCATCACGTCGAGATAGCGCTGATGGAACGGCAGGTCGGTGGTGTAGCCGTAGTGACCATGCGTCAGCAGGCACTGGTGGATGATCTCGCATGTGGTCTTCGGCACGTACCACTTGCACATCGCGGCTTCGGCGGTGTGCGGCTGGCCGTGGTCGCGCAGCGACAGCGTGTGGAGGCAGAGCTGGCGCATCATGGTGAGTTGCGTCTCGGCTTCCGCCAGGGGAAAGCTGACGCCCTGGAACTGGGCGATCGGCCGCTCGAAGGCGATGCGCTCGCGCGCATATTGCCACGCCTCGTCGACGGAGGCCTGCGCCGGGCCGATGCATTCGAGGCCGATCAGGGCGCGGCTGTAGTCGAAGCCGGTCATGATCTTGGAAAACCCCTTGTTCTCCTCGGCCATCAGGCATTCGGCCGGCACGAACACGTCGTCGAAGAACACCGAGCCGCGCCCGACCGGCTTGGTGCCGATGTCGTCGAAATGGGTGCGGGTGATGCCGTTCTGGTTGAGGTCGACGAAGAAGGCGCTGACGCCGCGCGCGCCGTCCTCGACCTTGCCGGTGCGGGCGAAGATCACCGCGGCGTCGCACTGGGCGGCGCAGCTCATCGAGGTCTTTTCGCCGTTGAGGCGGTAGCCGTTGCCGGATTTTTCCGCGCGCAGGATCAGGTTGGCGGCGTCGGAGCCGCCGCGCGGCTCGGTGAGGCCGAGGCCGATGATCGCCTCGCCCCGCGTCACCCTTGGCAGCCATTCGCGGGCGACCTCGGGCGTCGCGTGCTGCGCCACCATGCCGCCCATCAGCGAGGCCAGGAGCTGCACGTAGCTGGCGTTGAAGTCGGCATAGGCGATCTGTTCGATGATCAGGCCGGCGGTGACGCTCGATTCGCCAAGCCCGCCATAGGCTTCCGGGATGTCGACGCCGATCAGGCCGAGCCCGCCCATCTCGCGCAGCATCGCGCGGTCGAGCCGGTGCTCGGTGGCGCGCGTCTGGTAATGCGGGGCGAGTTTCTCGGTGGCGAAGCGCCGCGCGGCCTCGCGGAAAGCCTGTTGCTGCTCGCTCAGTGTGGTGTCCACCGGTGCCCTCACGAAATCTCTTGATTTTCCTGGAAGCATTCTAACAATTGTTAGAAATTCCACAATGCCAACGAGAGCCACCCCATGCAAGCCGATCTGCAAGCCGATCCGGGTCTGTCGCGCTATCCCCATCTGTTGTCGCCGCTCAAGGTCGGCGCCACCACCTTGCGCAACCGGATCATCATGGGCTCGATGCACACGCGGCTCGACATGGAGGAGAACGGCGTCCACAAGATGGCCGCCTTTCTCGCCGAGCGGGCGAAAGGCGAGGTCGGGCTGATCATCACCGGCGGCTATGCGCCGAACAGCGCCGGCCTGATCGAGCCGGGCGGCCCGATGCTCACCGACCCCGCGCAGGTCCCGGAATTGCGCCAGATCACCGACGCGGTGCACCGCTACGATAGCCGGATCTGCCTGCAAATCCTGCATTCCGGCCGCTACGCCAAGCAGGAGGAATGTCTCGGGCCGTCCAGCATCCGCTCGCGCATCAACCGCTTCACGCCGCGCGCGATGACGGCCGAGGAAATCGAGCAGACCATCGCCGACTACGTCCGCTGCGCCACGCTGGCGCGGGCCGCCGGTTTCGACGGCGTCGAGATCATGGGCTCGGAGGGCTATCTCATCAACGAGTTCACCGTGCTGCGCACCAACGACCGCACCGATCAATGGGGCGGCTCGGAGGAAAATCGCCATCGCCTGCCGGTCGAGCTGGTGAAGCGGGTGCGCGCCGCCGTCGGCTCCGATTTCATCATCATCTACCGCATCTCCGCCTTGGATCTGGTCGAGGGCGGCGCCACCGGCGAGGAGATCGACCGGCTGGCGAAGCGGGTCGAGGCGGCCGGCGCGGATATCCTCAACACCGGCTTCGGCTGGCACGAGGCGCGGGTGCCGACCATCGCCTATCCCATCCCGCGCGGGGCGTGGCGTTTCGCCGCGGCGCGGGTCAAGCGCGCGGTCAAGATTCCGGTGGTGGCGTCGAACCGCATCAACACCCCGGAACTGGCGGAGGACGTGATCGGCTCGGGCGACAGCGATCTGGTGTCGATGGCGCGGCCGATGCTGGCCGATCCGTTCTTCGCGAAAAAGGCGCGCGAGGGCCGGCCGGAAACCATCAACACCTGCATCGCCTGCAACCAGGCGTGCCTGGACCTGATCTTTTCCGACCGCAGCGCCACCTGCCTGGTCAATCCGCGCGCCTGCCGCGAGACGGTGTTCGAGGAAGGGCCTGCGGCGCGGTCTCGCCGCGTCGCCGTGGTCGGCGCGGGCGCGGGCGGGCTCGCCGCCGCATCCGAGGCCAGCCGGCGCGGCCACAAGGTGACGCTGTTCGAGGCATCCGGCCAGATCGGCGGACAGATCAACCTGGCCCGCGCGGTGCCGGGCAAATCCGAGTTCGACGAGATGCTGCGCTATTACGGCGGCCGCGTCGAAGCGGGCGGGGTGGACCTGCGCCTGAACACGTCGGCCTCGAAAGCCGATCTCGTGGGCGGCGGGTTCGACGCCGTGGTGGTGGCCGCCGGCGTGCATCCGCGGGTGCCGGCGATTCCCGGCATCGATCATCCCAGCGTCGTGGTCTATCACGAGTTGCTCAGCGGCAAGCGCAAGGCGGGCCGTCGCGTCGCCATCATCGGCGCCGGCGGCATCGGCTTCGACGTCGCCGAATATCTCTGCCATTCGCGGCCAGGCGAAGCGCCGACGCATCGCGCGCTCGATCTTGTCGAATTCCAGCGCGAGTGGAACATCGACGCGACGCTGACCCAGCCGGGCGGCCTGTCCGGCGACCCGCTGGCGCCGCGCGAGGCGACGCGTGACATCACCATCCTGCAACGCAAGGCGTCGCGCCCCGGCGCGACGCTCGGCGTCTCCACCGGATGGATTTTGCGTTCGAGCCTCGCCAAGCGCGACGTCAAGCTCTTGGCGGGCGTGAGCTATGACCGCATCGACGACGACGGGCTGCACATCACCATCGACGGCAAGCCGCGGGTGCTCGCGGTCGACACCATCGTGATCTGCGCCGGACAGGAGTCCAATCGCGGCCTCTATGACGAGTTGCGCGCCGCCGGGATCGAGGCCCATGTCATCGGCGGCGCGAAGGAGGCCGCCGAACTCGACGCCATGCGCGCCAT
>JBDHSX010000287.1:0-3362 GCA_039808365.1 Xanthobacteraceae bacterium
CAAGGCCACCGCGATCGGCACCACCCAGCGCGGCATCGGCCCGGCCTACGAGGACAAGGTCGGCCGCCGCGCCATCCGGCTGATGGACCTCGCCGACCTGCAAACCCTGCCGCACAAGATCGAACGGCTGCTCGCGCATCATAACGCCCTGCGGCGCGGCCTCGGCATCGCCGAGGTCGATGGCGGCCAGTTGTTTACCGAACTCGCCGCAATTGCGCCGCGGGTCCTGCCCTATGCTGACAGCGTGTGGAATCTGCTCGATCAAAAGCGCCGCGAGGGCAAACGCATCCTGTTCGAGGGCGCGCAGGGCGCGCTGCTCGACGTCGACCATGGCACCTATCCTTACGTCACCTCATCGAACACCGTGGCGGCGCAGGCCGCGACCGGCACCGGCATGGGGCCGAGTTCGCTGGGCTACGTGCTCGGCATCTGCAAGGCGTATACGACGCGGGTCGGCATGGGGCCGTTCCCGACCGAACTCACCAACGAGATCGGCGAGGAAATCGGCCGCCGCGGCAAGGAATTCGGCGTCAACACCGGGCGCAAGCGGCGCTGCGGCTGGTTCGACGCCATGCTGGTGCGGCAGACGGTGCGGACCTGCGGCATTCACGGGCTGGCGCTGACCAAGCTCGACATCCTCGACGGGTTTGAGACCATCGATGTCTGCGTCGGCTACAGGCTGGACGGCAAGACCATCGACCACCTGCCGGCGGGCGAGGGCGCGCAGGCCCGGATCGAACCGATCTACGAGACCATCGAGGGCTGGAAGGAGCCGACCGCCAACGCCCGCTCCTGGGCCGACCTGCCGGCGCAGGCGGTCAAATATGTCCGCCGGGTCGAGGAACTTGTGGGGTGCCCCATCGCGTTGCTCTCGACAAGCCCGGAACGCGAAGACACCATTCTGGTGCAAAATCCTTTCGAGGCTTAATGGACTATTACCGGAATATCGGCAAAGTCTTGGAAAAACTCGCCTGTGGGACATCCGCTTCCATGACGCCCTCGCGCGCCGGATCTGCAACATTGACAAGACATGGCTGATTACTACCCGCTGATCGCCCGTGCCATTTCCGGCCTCGATGCGAGCGCCCCGGGAGAAAGCCGGCGCGCCCTGTACGAGCGCGCACGGTCGGCGCTGATCGCGCAACTGCGCAGCGTGCAGCCGCCGCTGACCGAATCGGAGATCACCCGCGAGCGGCTGTCGCTGGAAGAAGCGATCCGCAAGGTCGAATCCGAGGCGGCGCAGCGGGCCCGCGAGTTGGCGCGCACCGATTCCAAGGGCCGCCCGCGTCCGGGCGACGCCCTTCGCGCCAACAGCCGCGCCGCCACCACCCGCAACGCCGAACGCGACGCCGCCAAATCAGGCGACGCGCCGCCGCCGCCCCGGCCGTCCTTTCTTGAAAACCGCCCGACGCCCGCCGCGCCGGAGGAGGCGCCCGCCGAGCACCGGCCGACGCGGCCGCCGCGCCCCGAACCGCACGATCACGCACCGCCACCGTCCGACCCCGCGCCGCCTGTCGTCCGCGAGCGGGGCGGCATTCCGCGCCGGGACATGCAGACCGACCATCCGGTCGACCGTCCGGTTGCGGGATCGGACGATCCGGCCGGGCATCATGCCGGCGCTCCGGGGGTCCGTGGCTTCCGCGACGTGGTCGCCGACGCCGACGATCTCGGCCGCGCCACCGCGAAGGCCAACCGCGCCGCCCGTCGCACCTACGCCAACGTGCCCTCGCCCTCGCCGGAATTCGACCGGCTGGAGCCGAGCATGGAGGATCGCGGCGTCGGCGCGCCGGTGTCCTACGACTATGACGAGGGCATCGAGGAAGCCTATGAGCCGCCGCCGTCGAAGCCGCGGCGGCGTGGCGACAAACCACGGCGGGTCAATGCCGGCGGCGGCTTCCCGTTCAAGGCCGCGATCATCCTCGGACTGGTGCTGATCCTCGCCGGCGCCGGCATCCTGTGGGGCCAGAAGGGACTGACCTACGTCCGCGGCCTGCTCGGCAAACAAGCCGCCGTCACCACGCCGGCGCCGAAGACCAACACCGCCACGCCGCCGCCGAAGATCGCCGACCGGGTCGGGCAACCCGGCTCGACCGACGCCGTGGCGCCGGTGGCGCAGCGCGTCGTGCTTTATGACGAGGACCCGAACGACCCCAAGGGCAGGCAGTATGTCGGCAGCGTGATCTGGCGGACCGAGCCGGTGAAGGGCGCCGACGGCAAGCCGGACGACATCGCGGTGCGCGCGGACATCGAGATTCCCGAACGCAAGCTCAAGATGACGATGTCGTTCCGCCGCAACACCGACACCTCGCTGCCGGCGAGCCATACCGCGGAACTGACCTTCGTGCTGCCGCCGGACTTTGACAACGGCACCGTCGCCAACGTCCCCGGCATCCTGATGAAATCCAACGAGCAGGCGCGCGGCACGCCGCTGGCCGGGCTCGCGGTCAAGGTCACCGACGGCTTCTTCCTGATCGGCCTGTCCAATGTCGAGAGCGATCGCGCCCGCAACCTTCAGCTCCTGAAGGAACGCTCGTGGTTCGATATCCCCCTGGTCTATTCGAACCAGCGGCGCGCCATCATCGCCATCGAGAAGGGCGCGCCCGGCGAGCGCGCCTTCAACGCCGCCTTCATGGCGTGGGGCGAATAGCGCGACCTGGGAACATCGTCATGGCGGCGGGCGGTGGTGTGCGCGCCGCCCGTGCTTTCGCTCATGTCATGCGCTTGGCGACTTCCTCAAGCATCACTTCGGTGGCGCCGCCTCCGATGGTCAGAATGCGCGCATCGCGCGCCATCCGCTCAATCGGCGTCCCGATGATGAAGCCGGTGCCGCCGTGAAGCTGGAGGCAGCCGTGAACGACCTCCTGCAAGGTTTCGCAGGCGTAAGCCTTGAGCATCGAGACCTCGCGCACGACATCCTTGCCCTCATCGATCATCCGCGCGCAGGAATAGACCAGCGCGCGGGCCGCCGCCGATTTCGCCGCCAGCCACGCCAGCTTGTTGCGCACCACCTGCTGGTCCCATAGCGACTGGCCGAAAGCCTGACGCTGGCGGGTGTAGTCCACGGTCAGTTCGATCGCCTTGCCGCACTGACCGACGCTCATGGCGCCCGCCACCAGCCGCTCGTTCTGGAACGTGCTCATGATGTAGTAAAATCCCTTGCCCTCCTCGCCGAGCAAGGCCTCCGCCGGCACGCGCAGATTGTCGAAGAACAATTCGGCAGTATCGGACGCGCGCCAGCCGTGCTTTTCGAACTGATGCGCGACCTTGAGGCCGGGATTGCCTTTGTCGACGATGAACAGCGAGATGCCGCGGCTGCCCTTCGCCGCCGGATCGGTCCGGCAGGCGACGATATAGATATCGGC
>JBDHSX010000288.1:0-3321 GCA_039808365.1 Xanthobacteraceae bacterium
GCGATGCCGGCCATCGGGCCGCGCTTGCCCGAGCCCATCATCTTCATCATGTCGGCCATGTTGCGGTGCATTTTCAGCAGCTTGTTGATGTCCTCGACCTTCTGGCCGCTGCCGGCGGCGATGCGCTTCTTGCGGCTGGCCTTGAGCAGGTCGGGGTGCTTGCGCTCCTGCCGGGTCATCGAATCGATGATCGCCATCTGACGCTTGAGAATGTGGTCGTCGATGCCGGCATTGGCGATCTGGTTCTTCATCTTGGCGATGCCGGGCATCATGCCCATCAAGCCGCCGATGCCGCCCATCTTGGCCATCTGCTGCAACTGGTCGCGCATGTCGTTGAGGTCGAACTGGCCCTTGCGCATCTTCTCGGCGACGCGCGCGGCCTTCTCGGCGTCGATATGGGCGGCGGCCTTCTCCACCAGCGACACCACGTCGCCCATGCCGAGAATGCGGCCGGCGATGCGGTCGGGATGGAAATCCTCCAGCGCGTCGGTTTTTTCGCCGGTGCCGATCAGCTTGATCGGCTTGCCGGTGACCGCGCGCATCGACAGCGCCGCGCCGCCGCGGCCGTCGCCGTCGACGCGGGTCAGCACGATGCCGGTGAGGCCGACGCGCTGGTCGAACGAACGGGCGAGGTTGACGGCGTCCTGACCGGTCAGCGAGTCGGCGACCAGCAGCACCTCGTGCGGATTCGCGGCGGCTTTGATGTTCGCCGCCTCGCTCATCATCTCCTCGTCGAGCGTGGTGCGGCCGGCGGTGTCGAGCAGCACCACGTCGTAGCCGCCCAGCCGTCCCGCCTCGATGGCGCGGCGCGCGATCTGCTCCGGCTTCTGGCCGGCGACGATCGGCAGCGTCGCGATGTCGAGGTCGCGGCCGAGCACGGCCAACTGCTCCATCGCCGCCGGGCGGTAGATGTCGAGCGAGGCCATCAGCACCTTGCGCTTGTCGCGTTGGGTCAGGCGGCGGGCGAGCTTGGCGGTGGTGGTGGTCTTGCCGGAGCCCTGCAGGCCGACCATCATGATCGGCACCGGGGCGGGCGCGTTGAGGTCGATGGTCTGGCCGTCGGCGCCCAGCGTGGCGATGAGCTGGTCGTGGACGATCTTGACCACCATCTGGCCCGGCGTCACCGACTTGACCACGGTGGCGCCGACCGCCTGCTCGCGCACCTGCTCGGTGAAGGAGCGCACCACTTCCAGCGCGACGTCGGCTTCGAGCAGCGCGCGGCGCACCTCGCGCATCGCGGCGTCGACGTCGGCTTCGGTCAGCGCGCC
Organism: Xanthobacteraceae bacterium; assembly: GCA_039808365.1. Classification (GTDB taxonomy): domain Bacteria; phylum Pseudomonadota; class Alphaproteobacteria; order Rhizobiales; family Xanthobacteraceae; genus 62-47. The sequence continues at coordinate 1,269 of JBDHSX010000288.1, forward strand.
ACGGCGCGTCAGCCGATCGAGAATGCCACCCAGCTTTTCCGACAGATTGTCGAACACGTCCGCATTCCTTCCTTAACCTCGCCCCGTTCTTTACGGCGAGAGGTCGCCGCGCCTGCGCGGCGGGTGAGGGGCAAGGCACGGCGCTTAACTCGTCCGCATCATCCGCGGCGAAGCGCCCCTCACCCCGACCCCCTCCCCGCAAGAGCGGGGCGAGGGAGAGAGTTCCAAACACGTTTGCGCCCGAGGGCGCACAGCGCTGTCGGGCGTTGACCTCCGGCCTCGGGGGCCGGGCGGCGGGTCGAAAAGAACATCTTTCCGAGAAGTGGGGCGTTTAAACGCCGGTTAGCCGCCAAAGTCAACAAAAGTTGGCGGAACCGGCCCGCGACGGCGGACCGTGCGCGGCAATATTTAAAGCAAAATCAACAGCCTCCTACTGCGCCGGCTTGATCGCCCACGACACGCTGACATGGATGTGCAGCGTTTCCTCGCCGGGTGCGACCGCTGCACCGGCGAAGTCCATCGACGCCCGGCGCGCCATCGGCATCGGCGGCGCGACGCCGCCCTCGCTGATGCTGAGCGGATCGCCCAGCGCCACGCCGGCGGCCTTGGCGAAGATCTCCGCCTTGCGCCGCGCGTCGGCGATCGCCAGCGGCCGCGCCTCGTCGAGCAGCTTCGAGGGGTTCGACACCGCGAAGCTGATGCCGCCGATGTCGTTGGCGCCGGCGGCGACCAGCGCGTCGATGACGCCGGCGACCTTGCTGACGTCGCGCAGCCGGACGGTGACGCGGTTGCTGGCGCGGTAGCCGCTCACCACCGGCGGGCCGTTCCGGTTGGGGCCGACATTGGCGTATTGCGGCGAAAGCGACAGCCGCGAGGTCTGGTAGTCCTTCTCGGCGATCCCGGCGCCTTGCAGCGCCAGCAGCACGCGGCCCATCGCCGCGTTGTTGGCGTCGCTGGCCTCGCGCGCGGTCTTGGCGTCGGTGGTGACGCCGCCGTCGATCTGCGCCAGATCCGGCGCGGCGTTGACGGTGGCCTCCCCGGTGACGGAAATCATCGGCGGCGGATTGGCGTCGGCCATGGCGGCTCCGGACAGGCTCAGAAAGGTCGCCGCAAGGGCAGCGGTCAAAATGCGGGGTGCGATCATGGTTCTCACTTCAGCGGGACGTAGACGTTGATCACCAGCTTGTCCTCCGCCGTCTTCAGCGGATCAGTGGTGTATTCCTCGATGAACAGGTCCTTGGCTTCGAGCCTCTTGTCGTCGAGGTGATTGGTGATCGCCTCGTAGGTGTTGTCCATGTTGTCGTAGGAGCCGCGATGCACGAACTTCAGCGCGCGGCCTTCCGGCGATTTACCCATGCTCATGTTTTTCGGCAGGTCTTTCGGCTCCTGCTCCACCGGCATCTCGGCCTGGAAGACGAAGCCGTTATCGTCGGTCGAGGTGTAGACGACCAGCGGATCGCCGGCCGGCTTGATGCCCTGCTTGCCGAGCAGGGTCTGGAGCGCCTTGAAGGCCTCGGTCAGGCTCTCGAAGGCCGAGTCCCAGGTGGCGTTGCCGGTGTAGATCAGCACCGTTTTCGGGGTCAGGGTGATTTCCTCGCCGAACGGATCGGCGGCCGGGGTCGCGGGCGCGGTGGCGCTGGCCGGCGGCGGGGTCGGGACCGGCGTCGCCGGGGCGGCGGTGGCGGGCGCGGTCTGGTCCGGCTTGTCCGGGGTGGGCGCGGCCGGAGCCGGGGCGGGCGTCGTGGCGGCGGGCGGCGCGGCCTGTGGCGCTTGCGCCACGGTCCCTTGCGCAAATGTCGCGGCCGGGCCGAGGGTCAGCGCGACCATGGCAGCCAGCGCGGCGATGGCGCGGCGAAGCGGGCGGGAACGGTTCATTCCGAGATCTCCAAGGCCGTGACCCGGTCCGTACCGGCGGACGGGAGGCCGAACAGGCGTTTCGTTGTCATGCTAACACGCCGCTTCGGCTTTCGTCCCGCGCGGCCACTGGCCAATCCGCCGCTGTTCGCCATATAACACGGCGTAAATATGGAATTCGTGATGAGCGCGCTGGCCC
>JBDHSX010000289.1:0-3302 GCA_039808365.1 Xanthobacteraceae bacterium
TTGTCGATGGCGCCGGTCTCGATGAATTTCAGCGTCAGTTCCGCCAGCGCCGGTGCGATCAGGAAGCCGTGACGGTAGAGCCCGTTGACCGCGATGCGGCGACCTTTAATGACGATGCGCGGCAGATTGTCGGGCAGCGCCGGGCGCAAGCCGGAGCCGATCTCCACGATGCGCGCCTCGCCGAACGCCGGATGCACGCTGTAGGCGGCGCTGAGCAGTTCCAGCGCCGAGCGCACGGTGACGCCATAATCCTCGCGCTCGATCGAGGTCGCGCCGATCATGAAGCGGTGATTGTCGCGCGGGATCAGATACAGCGGCCAGCGCGGGTGCAGCAGGCGCACCGGCCGCGCCAGCTCGATCTCGTCGGTCTCGACGATGATCTCCTCGCCCTTGACGCCGCGCAGATCGGGAAACAGGTCGCGCGCCGAAAGGCCGCGGCAATCGATCACGGTGCCGTCGAAATCGCCGGCGTCCACCTCGGAGCCGTAGACGATCTCGCCGCCGGCGGCGCGGATGGCGTCGTGCAGGTCCGGCACCGCGCGGCGCGGCTCGACATGGCCTTCCTCGGGAAAGAACAGCGCCTCCGGGAAGCGGCCGTCGAGCGCCGGCTCGATCCGGGTCAGGTCGTCGCCCGCGACGCGCTGATGATTGGAGGTGACCCGGGCGAAGCGCGCAAAATCCGAGCGGTCGCGGGCGTGCGCCACCACCAGCGAGCCGTGGAACGGCGTGTCGGGAACCTCGCGCCGCCACAGTGCCAGCGAGCGCAGGCCGAGGCGGGTGATCAGCGGCTCGGAGCCGTCCTGCTCGCAATAGGGCGCCAGCATGCCGCCGGCCCAGTGGCTGGCGCCGTCGACCATCGCGGCGTCGCCGCGCTCGTGCAGCGTCACCTTGTAGCCGGCCTTGGCGAACAGCAACGCCTGCCACGCCCCGGCGACGCCCGCGCCGATCACGTGAACGGGGGATTTGTCGGCGACCAAGACGTCGCGCCGAATCCGTGATGTGTGAGTGTGTGGTGTCTGAACCATCCCTGTCCCTTCGCCGGCATGACCCGGATCAGGTTCAAAGGGTCACCGCGCGCTCGCCTTCGTGCTTGCCTTGGCGATATGGCGGTATCTCAGCTCCCTGTCGGAGCACCCCTCGGAACGGTCCTTAATCTAGGCCGCTGGCGGCGGCTGTCAACGCGGCATCGGGCCGTCATGGCGGTTATGCCCGATGCACAGCACACAAGGGCGCGGGAACAGGGCAAATCCGCCGTCATTGCGAGCGCAGCGAAGCAATCCAGAGGGCCACAAGGCAGAACTGGATTGCTTTGTCGGCTTCGCCTCCTCGCAATCACGGGGAGAGTGATCGTCGCTCGCGGTCCTCGCCAGGACGGAGAGCATGATCGTGGCTCGCGCAGGCTTCTCGCAACGACGTGCGAGACGATCCCTCTAGTAATGCGGCGGGGGTTCGTTGGCGGGGCGGTCGCGGCCGCGGCTTTCGGCCTCGCTCAGCCGCTCGCCGAGTTCGCCGACCAGCCGCCGCAGGGCGTCGATCTGCTGCCACTGCGCGGTCACGGTCTGGTTCAGGGTTTCGATGGTGTCGTCCTGATAGGCGACGCGGGCCTCCAGCGCGTCGATGCGCTCGCTCAGCCGGGTGGGGTCGATCATGGTCGCGGCTCCTGGGGCGGCCCGGCGTGGCGGTTGCCGCCGGGCCCGCGGATGTGCCAAGGAAGCAGCGGCCTTCCGGGCGCAACCATCATAACGGAAAATAACGGGAAGGACGCGCGCGATGAGAAATTTCCAGTTGGCCGGCCGCTCGACCGTCCATGCCTTGAACGGGATGGCGGCGACCTCGCACCCGCAGGCGACGCTCGCGGCCATCGAGGTTTTGAAGGCGGGCGGCACCGCGGCGGACGCGGCGGTGGCGGCCTGCGCGCTGCTCGGCGTGATCGAGCCGCAATCGACCGGCATCGGCGGCGATTGCTTCGCGCTCTACATGCCGGAGGGGCGCGGCGATGTCGTCTCCTACAATGGCTCCGGCCGTGCCCCGCGCGCCGCCGAGGCGTCGTGGTATCTCGAACGCGGCATCACCGCGATCCCGCTGACCAGCGTGCATGCGGTGACCGTGCCCGGCGCGGTCGACGCCTGGGCGACGCTGTTGCGCGACTACGGCCGGCTCGCGCTCGACCGGCTGTTGCAGCCGGCGATCGAGGCGGCCGAAAACGGCTACGTCGTCGCCCCCCGCGTCGCCTTCGACTGGCGCAACAATGTCGAAAAGCTGCGCAAGGGCGCCAACGCGCCGCGCTACCTGCTGCGCGACAACGAACCGCCGGCGGCCGGCGACGTGATCCGCCAGCCCGAACTGGCGCGGACGCTGCGCGTCATCGCCAGCGACGGGCCGGACGGCTTCTACAAGGGCGCGGTGGCCGAGGACATGGTGGAGACGCTGCGCGGCCTCGGCGGATTGCATACGCTGGACGATTTCGCCGCGCATAGGACCGAGACCACCGCGCCGATCGGCACCGCCTACAAGGGGCATGACGTCTGGCAGTGCCCGCCGAACGGGCCCGGCCTCACCATGCTGGTGATGCTCAACGTGCTGTCGCATTTCGACCTCGCGCGCTTTCCGCCGCTCAGCGTCGAGCGGCTGCATCTGGAAGCGGAAGCGGCGCGCGCCGCCTACATGATGCGCGAGATGCACATCGCCGACCCGGCGCATGTCGATGTCGACGTGGCGCGGATTCTGGCGAAGGAATTCGCCGCCGATTTCGCCGCGAAAATCCGCATGGACCGGATGCTCGACCTGCCGAACGTGTCGCCGCGGCCGAACCCGTCGACGATCTATGTCACCGTGGTCGATCGCGACCGCAACGCCTGTTCGTTCATCAACTCGATCGCCCATCCGTTCGGCTCGGGGATCGTCTCCAACACGACCGGCGTGCTGATGCAGAATCGCGGCGTCGGTTTTCGGGTGCAGCCCGATCATCCGAATTGCATCGCGCCGGGAAAGCGGCCGCTGCACACCATCATTCCCTGCATGGTGACGAAGAATGGCCGCGCGATCATGCCGTTCGGCGTGATGGGCGGGCAGTATCAGCCGGTCGGCCAGTGCCACGTCCTGACCAACATGCTGGATTTCGGCATGGACGTGCAGGAGGCGATCGATCTGCCGCGCGCGCTGCATTACGACGGCGTCTATCAGCTGGAGGAGGGCATTCCCGAGAGCGCCGCCGAGGGCCTGCGCGCCCTCGGCCACCGGGTGACGCGCGTGAAAGTGCCGTGGGGCGGCGGCCAGGCGATCTGGATCGACTGGGACAAGGG
>JBDHSX010000290.1:0-3298 GCA_039808365.1 Xanthobacteraceae bacterium
GGCATCGTGATCTTCGGCGCCGACCGCGAGATCAAGGAAGGCCAGACCGTCAAGCGCACCCGCGCCATCGTCGATACCCCGGTCGGCAAGGGGCTGCTCGGCCGCGTCGTCGACGCGCTGGGCAACCCGATCGACGGCAAGGGCCCGATCCAGGCCACCGAGCGCAAACGCGTCGACGTCAAGGCGCCGGGCATCATTCCGCGCAAGTCGGTGCATGAGCCGATGGCCACCGGCCTCAAGGCGGTGGACGCCCTGATCCCGATCGGCCGCGGCCAGCGCGAGCTCATCATCGGCGACCGCCAGACCGGCAAGACCGCGATCGCGCTCGACACCATCCTCAACCAGAAGCCGCTCAACGCCACCGGCGACGAGAGCATCAAGCTGTACTGCGTCTATGTCGCGGTCGGCCAGAAGCGCTCCACCGTGGCGCAGTTCGTCAAGGTGCTCGAAGAGCAGGGCGCGCTGGAATATTCGATCGTGGTCGCCGCGACCGCGTCCGATCCGGCGCCGATGCAGTACATCGCGCCGTTCACCGGCTGCACCATGGGCGAATATTTCCGCGACAACGGCATGCACGCGGTCATCATCTATGACGACTTGTCGAAGCAGGCCGTCGCCTACCGCCAGATGTCGCTGTTGCTGCGCCGCCCGCCGGGCCGCGAAGCCTATCCGGGCGACGTGTTCTACCTGCACTCCCGCCTGCTGGAGCGCGCCGCCAAGCTCAATGACGACATGGGCAACGGCTCGCTGACCGCGCTGCCGGTCATCGAAACCCAGGCCAACGACGTGTCGGCCTACATTCCGACCAACGTGATTTCGATCACCGACGGCCAGATCTTCCTCGAAACCGACCTGTTCTTCCAGGGCATCCGCCCGGCGGTCAACGTCGGCCTCTCGGTGTCGCGCGTCGGCTCCTCGGCGCAGACCAAGGCGATGAAGAAGGTCGCCGGCAAGATCAAGGGCGAGCTGGCGCAGTACCGCGAAATGGCGGCGTTCGCGCAGTTCGGCTCCGACCTCGACGCCTCGACCCAGCGCCTGCTCAATCGCGGCTCGCGCCTCACCGAACTCCTCAAGCAGCCGCAGTTCTCGCCGCTGAAGATGGAGGAGCAGGTGGTGGTGATCTGGGCCGGCACCAACGGCTATCTCGATCCGCTGCCGCTCAACAAGGTGCGCGCGTTCGAGGACGGGCTGCTGTCGCTGCTGCGCGGCAAGCACGCCGACGTTCTCGACACCATCCGCGACACCCGCGACCTCAGCGACGACACCGCGGCCAAGATCAAGACCATCGTCGAAGGCTACGCCAAGACGTTCGCCTGATCTCCGTCATGGCCGGACCTGTTCCGGCCATCCGCGCCTCGCGGCGTGGCGGCGAAGGACGACGTGGATGCCCGGCACAAGGCCGGGCATGACGAAGTAGGGAATTTGCGGCCGGGTCCATGACCGGGCCGGCAGGGCGAGACAGAGAATGGCTTCACTCAAGGACATGCGTGTCCGCATCGCCTCGACCAAGGCGACGCAGAAGATCACCAAGGCCATGCAGATGGTGGCGGCGTCGAAGCTGCGTCGCGCGCAGAGCGCGGCGGAAGCGGCGCGGCCCTATGCCGAGAAGATGGACGCGGTGATTTCCAACATCGCCAGCGCCGCCGCCGGTTCGCCCGGCGGCTCGCCGCTTCTGATCGGCACCGGCAAGGATCAGGTGCATCTTCTGCTGGTCTGCACCGGCGAGCGCGGCCTGTCCGGCGCGTTCAACTCGGCGATCGTGCGCCTGGCGCGCGAAAGGGCCTACGCCCTGATGAACCAGGGCAAGGACGTGAAATTCTTCTGCGTCGGCCGCAAGGGCTACGAGCAGCTTCGCCGCACGTTCGAGAAGCAGATCATCGGCAATGTCGAGCTGCGCTCGGTGCGCCAGCTCGGCTTCGTCAACGCCGAGGACATCGCCAAGAAGGTGCTGGCGCTGTTCGCCGCCGGCGAGTTCGACGTCTGCACGCTGTTCTACTCGCGCTTTCAGTCGGTGATCTCGCAGGTGCCGACCGCGCAGCAGGTGATTCCGCTGCAAGTGGCGGCCCCGGCCGCCAACGCCGCATCCGCCAAGACCTCCTATGAATACGAGCCGGAGGAGGACGAGATCCTCAGCGGCCTGCTGCCGCGCAACCTCGCGGTGCAGATCTTCCGCGCGCTGCTGGAGAACAACGCCTCGTTCTACGGCGCGCAGATGACCGCGATGGACAACGCCACCCGCAACGCCGGCGAGATGATCCGCAAGCAGACCCTGATTTACAACCGCACCCGACAGGCGATGATCACCAAGGAACTGATCGAAATCATCTCCGGCGCCGAGGCGGTCTAGGTCGAAGGAGGCGCAACATGGCTTATGTCACCAAGGCGACGACCAAGGGCGGCCGCAACGGCCGCGCGATGCTCGAAGGCGGCGCGCTCGCGCTGGCGATGGGCCTGCCGAAGGAAATGGGCGGCGCCGGCGACGGCCACAATCCCGAGCAGCTGTTCGCGCTCGGCTGGTCGGCCTGCTTCGGCCAGGCGGTGCTGGCGCTGGCCCGGAAGCACGGCCTCGACGGCCAGGCGGCGGAAGTCGGCTGCAACGTCTCGATCGACAAGGACGAGATCAGCTTCGCGCTGAAGGCCGAAATCACCCTGCGCATTCCCGGCGCCGACAAGGACAAGGTCAAGGCGCTGCTCGAAGACGCTCACAAGATCTGCCCGTATTCGCGGGCCACGCGCAACAACGTGCCGGTGACGCTCAGCGTGCTCTGACACAGGTTTTCGTTAAAGGAGATTCTCACATGGCTACAGCGGCCAACCAGGTCGGTCGGATCACCCAGGTCATCGGCGCCGTCGTCGACGTGCAGTTCGAAGGCCATCTGCCGGCGATTCTGAACTCGCTCGAAACCAAGAACGGCAACAACCGTCTGGTGCTCGAAGTGGCGCAGCATCTCGGTGAATCCACCGTGCGCACCATCGCCATGGACACCACCGAGGGTCTGGTGCGCGGCCAGGACGTCACCGACACCGGCGCGCCGATCCGGGTGCCGGTCGGCGCCGGCACGCTGGGCCGCATCATGAACGTGATCGGCGAGCCGGTCGACGAGCAGGGGCCGATCAAGGCCGACGACCTGCGCCCGATCCACGCCGAAGCGCCGTCCTACACCGACCAGTCGACCGAAGCCGAAATTCTCGTCACCGGCATCAAGGTGGTGGACCTGCTGGCGCCTTACGCCAAGGGCGGCAAGATCGGCCTGTTCGGCGGCGCCGGCGTCGGCAAGACCGTGCTGATTCAGGAACT
>JBDHSX010000291.1:0-3273 GCA_039808365.1 Xanthobacteraceae bacterium
ACGGACATAGCCGTTCGAAGAACGGCGTTGCTTTCGCTCGCCTATGACCCGCGCATCCATCAAAAAGAAGACCCACTTCAAGATGATGGATTGCCGGGTCAAGCCCGGCAATGACACCTGATAACGTTTCCCCGCCCTACCCGAACAACGTCGGCTGCTGCCGCGCGGCATGGGCCTGGGCCTCGACCGCCGCCACCGCCGTCATGTTGAGGATGCCGCGCGCGGTCACCGACGGCGTCAGGATATGCACCGGCCGCGCCGGGCCGATCAGGATCGGGCCGACCGGCAGGCCGTCCGCCAGTTCCTTGATCATCTGATAGGCGACGTGGGCGGCATCGAGGTTCGGCATCACCAGCACGTTGGCGGCGCCTTCCAGCCGTGACTGCGGCAGCACATAGTCGCGCTTGATCTGCGACAGCGCGGTGCCGCCCTGCATTTCGCCGTCGGCCTCGATCTCCGGATGGCGCTCCTTCAGCAGCGCGGTGGCGCGACGCATCTTGCGCGCCGACTCGGTGTCGTAACTGCCGAAGTCGGAATGCGAGACGAAGGCGATCTTCGGCTTGATGCCGAAGCGCTGCACATGCGCCGCCGCCGACGCCGCGATCTCCGCCAGTTCCTCGGCGGTCGGATTGGGGCGCACCTGGGTGTCGGCGAGGAAGAACGAGCCCTTTGAGGTGATCATCAGCGACAGCGCCGCGAAATCGCTGACGCCGGGACGCGCGCCGATGATCTCGCGCAGATGGCGCAGGTGGCTCATGAAGCGCCCCTCGACGCCGCATAGCATGGCGTCGGCCTCGCCGCGCACCACGGCCAGCGCCGCGATCACGGTGGCGTTGGTGCGCACCATGGTGCGCGCGGCGTCCGGCGTCACGCCGTGGCGGCCGGCGGCGTCGATATAGCTCTGCACGTAGGAGCGATAGCGCGGATCGTCTTCCGGATTGACCAGGTCGAAATCGTGCCCCGGCCGGATCGTCAGGCCGAGCCGCTCGATGCGCGCGTTCACGACCGACGGACGCCCGACCAGGATCGGCCGCGCCAGCTTTTCCTCCAGCACGGCTTGCGTCGCGCGCAGCACGCGCTGGTCCTCGCCCTCGGCGTAGATCACCCGCACCGGCTGGGTGCGCGCCTTGCTGAACACCGGCTTCATGATCAGGCCGGAGCGGAAGGTGAAGCGTTCGAGGCGTTCGCGGTACTGCTCGAAATCGACAATCGGCCGCGTCGCCACGCCCGACTCCATCGCCGCCTTCGCCACCGCCGGCGCGATGCGCAGGATCAGGCGCGGATCGAACGGCGACGGAATCAGCGAGCCCGGCCCGAAGCCGTGGACCTCGCCGCTATCCGCGCCCGCCACGGCGGCATCCGACGGCGCCTCGCGCGCCAGTTGCGCGATGGCGTCGACGGCGGCGCGCTTCATCGCCTCGTTGATCGCGGTGGCCCCGACGTCGAGCGCGCCGCGAAAAATGAAGGGGAAGCACAGCACGTTGTTGACCTGGTTGGGGAAGTCCGAGCGTCCGGTGCAGATCATGGCGTCGGGGCGCGCCTTGCGCGCCTCGTCCGGCATGATTTCCGGGGTCGGATTGGCCAGCGCCAGCACCAGCGGCTTGTCGGCCATGCGCTTGACCATTTCGGGCTTGAGCACGTTGGGGCCGGAGACGCCGAGGAAGATGTCGGCGTCGTCGATCACCTCGTCGAGCGCGCGCTTGTCGGTCTTCTGGGCGTAGACCGCCTTCCAGCGGTCCATGTGCTCGTTGCGGCCGTCATAGACCAGGCCGTCGAGATCGCAGATCCAGATGTTCTCGCGCCGCGCGCCGAGCGCCACCAGCAGATTGAGGCAGGCGATGGCGGCCGCGCCCGCGCCGGTGCCGACGATCTTGCAGTCGGCCAGCTTCTTGCCGTTGAGCAGCAGCGCGTTGGTGACGGCGGCGGCGACGATGATGGCGGTGCCGTGCTGGTCGTCGTGAAACACCGGAATTTTCATGCGCGCCTTGAGCTGCGCCTCGATCTCGAAGCAGTCCGGCCCGCAGATGTCTTCGAGGTTGATGCCGCCGAAGGTCGGCTCCAGCGCCGCCACCGTCTCCACCACGCGCGCGACGCTGTCGGCGGCGATCTCGATGTCGAACACGTCGATGCCGGCGAATTTCTTGAACAGCACCGCCTTGCCTTCCATCACCGGCTTGGCGGCCAGCGGCCCGATATTGCCGAGGCCGAGGACGGCGGTGCCGTTGGAAACGACGGCGACCAGATTGGCGCGGGTGGTGAGGGTCGCGGCCTCCAGCGGATCGGCGGCGATGGCCTCGCACGCCGCCGCGACCCCGGGGCTATAGGCCAGCGCCAGGTCGCGCTGGTTGGCGAGCGGCTTGGTGGCCTGGATTTCCAGCTTGCCGGGACGCGGCAGACGATGAAAAACAAGGGCGGCCGATTTCAGATCGTCGGAACTCTGCGTCGTCATCTGTCCCTCGCCTGCGCTCCATGAATATCGAACGTCATTGCGAGCAAAGCGAAGCAATCCAGAGGCCACGAAGGAAGAACTGGATTGCTTCGTCGCCAACGCTCCTCGCAATGACGAAGCAACGACAACACGACCCGCCCTCACTTCTCCGGCAGATTGAGCCGGATATGAAGCTCGCGAAGCTGCTTCGGCGTGACGTCGGACGGCGCCCCCATCAGCAGGTCCTCCGCGCGCTGGTTCATCGGGAACAGCGAGATCTCGCGCAGGTTGGTGGTGCCGCACAGCAGCATGACGATGCGGTCGACGCCCGCCGCCATGCCGCCATGGGGCGGCGCGCCGTACTGGAAGGCGCGATACATGCCGCCGAACCGCTCGATCACCGTGTCCTCGCCGTAGCCGGCGATCTCGAACGCCTTGACCATGGCTTCCGGCTTGTGGTTGCGGATGCCACCCGAGGCGATCTCGTAGCCGTTGCAGGCGATGTCGTACTGGAACGCCTTGATGGTCAGCGGATCCTGCGTCCTCAGCGCCTCAAGGCCGCCCTGCGGCATCGAGAACGGGTTGTGGGAGAAATCGACCTTCTTGTCGTCCTCATTGTATTCGTACATCGGGAAATCGACGATCCAGGCCAGCGCGAACTGGTCCTTGTCGATCAGGTTCAATTCCTCGCCCACGCGGGTGCGGGCGAGCCCGGCGAACTTCCAGAATTTTTGCGGATCGCCGGCGACGAAGAACGCGGCGTCGCCTTCCTTCAGGCCCAACTGCGCGCGGATCGCGGCGGTGCGCTCGGCGCCGATATTGTTGGCCAAGGGGCCCGCGCCCTC
>JBDHSX010000292.1:0-3261 GCA_039808365.1 Xanthobacteraceae bacterium
GTCGGCGAGATGGAGCGCGGCACCATGATCCTGCTGCTCAGCTATCCGGTCGGCCGCTACCAGATCGTGCTCGGCAAGTTCTGCGGGCATGTGCTGATCCTCGCCTTCGCCACCGTGATCGGCTACGGCGTCGCGGCCGGCGCGCTGGCGGTCAGCGGCGCGGCGGTGCTGGCGGCGAGCTGGTATGCCTTCGCGTGGATGATCGGAACCTCGATCATGCTCGGCGCGGCCTTTGTCGCCATCGGTTATCTCATCAGCAGCCTGGCGCGGGACCGCGGCACCGCGGCGGGCGCTTCGGTCGGCGTCTGGCTGATCATGGTGCTGGTGTTCGACATGGCGCTGCTCGGCCTCCTGGTCGCCGATCAGGGCCGGATCGTCTCGGCGGCGACGCTGGAGCGGCTGTTATTTCTCAATCCGACCGACATCTATCGTCTCGCCAATCTGACCGGATTCAATGTCAGCCAGTTCTCCGGCATGGCCGGGCTCGCCGGCGGCAGCGGCGCGAGCACCCTGGCGCTGCTCATCGGGATGGCGCTGTGGATCGCGGTTCCGCTCGGCCTCGCCACCGCCTCCTTCGCGCGGAGGGAGCTATGATGCGGCGCGCGCTCGGCGTGGCCGCGCTGGCGTTGACGCTCGCGGCCTGCAATCAGAATGAGACGGTATCGACACCGCCGCCGCCGGTCACGCTCAACAGCGAGGCGATGGGCGTGTTCTGCGGCATGAATGTGCTGGAGCATCCCGGGCCGAAAGGGCAGATCATCACCGCGAGCCGGCTCGATCCCTATTGGTTCACCTCGGTGCGCGACACCGTGGCCTTTACCTTGATGCCGGACCAGCCACGCGACATCCGCGCGATCTATGTCTCGGACATGGCCGCGGCGCCGAGCTGGGAGCAGCCGGGCGCCGCCAACTGGATCGACGCGCGCAAGGCGTTTTTCGTGATCGAAAGCCGCAGGCAGAGCGGCATGGAAACCGACGAGGCGGTGCCGTTCGGGAACCGTGCGGCGGCTGATGCGTTCGTTGCCGACAATGGCGGCCGCGTCGTCAGCTTCGAGCAGATTCCAAAATCCTATGTGCTTGGCGATGACCCGCCGGCGCAGGGTGAGAAAGATGCCGGCGAGCACGATCCCGACAAGCACGATCCGGCGCGGACACGGACGAACTGAAGGTGGCGGCCATGACACATTCACCTCTCACGCGCCCCTCGCTGACACGCCGGCGGTTGATTGCCATCGCGGCGATGGCGGGCGGAGCCGCGCTACTTGGCGGCCGCCGCGCGATCGCCGACGCGCCGGTACGCTGGCGGGGATCGGCGCTCGGCGCGCAGGTCTCGATCGAGATTTATCATCCCGACCGGGCCAAGGGCGAGCGGCTGGTTCATCGCTGTGTCGACGATGTGCGCCGGCTTGAGCGGCAGTTCAGCCTCTACGATCCCGACTCCGCGATCCGCGCGCTCAACCGCAGCGGCGTTCTCGCGGCCCCCGACGCCGATATGGTCGCGCTGCTCAACGCCGCGCTCGATTTCGCGGCGCTGACGGACGGGGCGTTCGATCCGACCGTGCAACCGTTGTGGGATTTATACGCCGCGCATTTCACGCAAGCCCATCCCGCGCCGGAAGGACCCGCCGCGGCGCTGCTGGCGGATGCGTTGTCGAAGGTGGGCTATCGGCACCTCAAGGTCAGTCCGGACCGCATCGCCTTGCTGAAACCGGGCAGCGCGATCACGCTGAACGGCATCGCGCAAGGCTACGCCACCGACCGCGTGACGGAGACGCTGCGCGCCGCCGGCCTTGCGACCACGCTGGTCGACATGGGGGAAATCCGGGCGAGCGGCACCAGGCCCGACGGCGCGCCATGGCAGGTCGGCCTGGCCGATCCGGACCAGCCGGGGCTAGTCACCGAAACGATCGGCCTTGTCGACCGCGCGGTCGCCACCACCGCGAGCGCGGGATTCCGGTTCGATTCCGCCGGCCGCTTCACCCACCTGTTCGATCCAGGCACCGGCCGCAGCCCGTCGCGCTATCGTTCGGTCAGCGTCATCGCTCCCACCGCGACGGAGGCCGACGCGCTCTCGACCGCGTTCAGCCTGCTGTCCGCGCCGCGCATTGGCGAGATCGTGGCGGCGCGCCGGAATATTCAGGTCCATCTCACCGACGCAAGCGGACAACTGCATACCTATGGCGCTTGAGATATCATCGTCGCGGTTCGCCCGTACGCCAAAAACTGGTCACCAAGCAGCCCATCATGGGGCAAGTTCACAAGGGAGAAAAGCCATGAGAGTGATATCGTTTGCGGCCGTGCTGGCTATTGCCGGCGTAACCGTCGGCCAGGCCCAGGCGCAGGACGCCGCCGCCGGCGAGAAAGTGTTCGCGGTCTGCAAGGCCTGTCACCAGATCGGCGAGACCGCGAAGAACAGCGTCGGTCCCGAACTCAACGGCTTGATCGGCCGTCATTCCGGCAGCGTCGCCGGCTACAGCTATTCCGCGGCCAACAAGAACTCGGGCCTGACCTGGGACGAGGCGACGTTCCGCGAATACATCAAGGATCCGAAGGCCAAGATCCCGGGCACCAAGATGGTGTATGCCGGCCTGAAGGATGAGAAGAAGATCGACGATCTGATCGCTTTCCTCAAGCAGTTCGACGCCAGCGGCAAGAAGAAATAAGCGCTTTTTCCAACCGGAACGGGGAACGCGATCTGATGGCGGCGCTGCCTGGCGGACGCCGCCATCAGATTGTTTGGGCCAGAGTGTTTTGATCCCGGCAGTTGGCGGCGGATTGCCCTCGTCGGGGGCAAGGGAGACGGTGCCGGCGCGCGGGGCGGCTGTTCCGTTCGCGGCAAAAGGGCTTTAGGATCGACCCTATGCCGCGATTCATCCACCTGTCGATCATCGTCGCGCTGTCGCTTTCGGCCACCGCCGTGATGGCGGCGCCGCGTCACAAGACGCACGCGCCGCGCCACCACCATTACGGTTTCCTGCCGGGCTACCAGCAGCCGCTGAACAACGCCGCGCCGCTGTTCAAGCAGGAGGCCGCCGTGCTGCGTCACGCCCGCCGCAAACAGCGCCCTTGGTACATTGGCCCGACGCCGCGCTATTATGATTTCTGGAACGGCGAATTGCGTTATCCCGGCCGCGCCGGCTTCTTCCGCGGCCGCTACAACGGCGGCAGTTTTGGACCATGCTGGACGCGAACGCCGATCGGGCCGGTGTGGACTTGCGGGTAGGAAGTCATGCAGCACACCACCAGCACGAGCGATGTTAG
>JBDHSX010000293.1:0-3239 GCA_039808365.1 Xanthobacteraceae bacterium
CGTCTGTGACAGAACGACCGAAACAGATTCGACCACGGCGTATGGGCTGGAGCAGCTGATTGAGAGTCAGCTGCTCCATTTGTCGAACTAAGTCACGAACACCCCGTCGTGCTGCCGCAGGTATCGCACTTCATGCAGGTGCCGTTGCGCACCAGCGTGAAGTTGCCGCATTCCGAGCACATCTCGCCCTCGTAGCCCTTGGCCTTGGCTTCGGCGCGGCGTTCGGCCCTGGTCGGCGCGGTCGACGTCGCCGCGGCGGTGCCGGCCTTGCTCCAGGCTTGCGCTTCGAGTTTTTCGGTCGGCGACAGTTGCGGCTCAACCAGTTCGGCTTTCAACGCGGCCGCGCCTTCGACCGCCTCGCCACCACGCGCCGTCGCGCCGTGGGAGGCGAGGGTGGTGATCCTGGCGCCTCCCTGCTGAGCATCGCCGCCGCGCGCGTCGCTGCCGGCGCGCATCACCACCAGATTGTCGGTGCGCGAGCGGGTGAGGCCCTTCGACAGGTATCGCATCGCCGGCGGGCCGGCGCCGTCCGGCGTCTTGCCTTCGTTCACGCCCTTGCCGAGTGCGTCGAAGCCGGTTTCCGACGGGTCGACATGGGCGAGGTCGTAGCGGCCCATGTAGCTCACCGCGAGTTCACGGAACACGTAATCAAGGATCGAGGTGGCGTATTTGATCGAGTCGTTGCCCTGCACGGGACCCGCCGGCTCGAAGCGGGTGAAGGTGAAGGCGTCGACATATTCCTCCAGCGGCACGCCGTATTGCAGGCCGAGCGACACCGCGATGGCGAAGTTGTTGATGAAGGAGCGCAGCGCCGCGCCTTCCTTGTGCATGTCGATGAAGATTTCGCCGAGCCGGCCGTCGTCGTATTCGCCGGTGCGGACATAGACTTTGTGGCCGCCGACCACGGCCTTCTGGGTATAGCCCTTGCGGCGATCCGGCATCCGCTCGCGCTCGCGCAGCACCACGATGCGCTCCACCAGCTTCTCGACGACTTTCTCCGCGACCTGCGTGGTGCGCGCCGCCATCGGCTTGTCGAGCAGCGTCTCGATCGCGTCGTCCTCGTCGTCGTCATCGGCGATCAGTTGCGAATTCAGCGGCTGCGACAGCTTTGAGCCGTCGCGATAGAGCGCGTTGGCCTTCAGTGCCAACTTCCACGACAGCAGATAGGCGGACTTGCAGTCCTCCACGGTGGCGTCGTTCGGCATGTTGATGGTTTTGGAGATCGCGCCCGAGATGAACGGCTGGGATGCCGCCATCATGCGGATGTGGCTCTCCACCGACAGATAGCGCTTGCCGATCTTGCCGCACGGATTGGCGCAGTCGAACACCGCATAGTGCTCCGCCTTGAGGTGCGGCGCGCCTTCCACCGTCATCGCACCGCAGATGTGGACGTTGGCGGCCTCGATTTCGGCCTTCGAGAAGCCGATGGCCGACAACAGGTCGAAGCCGGGTGCGTTGAGTTGCTCGGCCGTGACGTCGAGGTTGGCGAGAATGAAGTCCTCGCCCAGCGTCCACTTGTTGAAGGCGAACTTGATGTCGAAAGCGGTCGGCAGTGCCTTCTCGATCTTGGCCAGCGCGTCGTCGGTGAAACCCTTGGCCTTCAGCGTCGAGGCATTGATGCCGGGGGCGTTGGACAGCGAGCCGTGGCCGACCGCGTAAGCCTCGATCTCGGCGATCTCGCTTTCGCGATAGCCGAGCGCGCGCAGCGCTTCGGGCACCGCGCGGTTGATGATCTTCCAGTAGCCGCCGCCGGCGAGCTTCTTGAACTTCACCAGCGCGAAGTCGGGCTCGATGCCGGTGGTGTCGCAGTCCATCACCAGCCCGATGGTGCCGGTCGGCGCCACCACGGTCGTCTGCGCGTTGCGAAAACCGTGCTGTTCGCCGAGGTTGAGCGCGCGGTCCCACGTCAGCCTGGCGCGCTCCACGATGTCGGCCTGCGGGCAGCTCGCATGATCGAGTGGCACCGGATTGACCGCCAGCGATTCATAGCCGTCGGCGTGGCCATGCGCGGCGCGGCGATGATTGCGGATCACCCGCAGCATGTGGTTGGCGTTCTTCTTGTAACCCGGGAAGGGGCCGAGTTCCTTGGCCATTTCCGCCGAGGTGGCGTAGGACACGCCGGTCATCACCGCGGTCAGCGCGCCGCACAGCGCGCGGCCTTCCTTCGAGTCGTAGGACAGGCCCATGGTCATCAACAGGCCGCCGATATTGGCGAAGCCGAGGCCGAGGGTGCGGAATTCGTAGGACAGTTCGGCGATCTGCTTCGAGGGAAACTGCGCCATGGTGACGGAGATTTCGAGCACCAGCGTCCACAAGCGGCACAGGTGTTCGTAGGCCGCGATATCGAAACGGCGCGTGGCGATATCGTAGAACGTCAGCAGGTTGGCGGAGGCCAGGTTGCAGGCGGTATCGTCGAGGAACATGTATTCCGAGCACGGGTTGGAAGCGCGGATGTCGCCCGACGCCTTGCAGGTGTGCCAGTCGTTCATCGTGGTGTTGAAGTGCAGGCCGGGATCGGCCGAAGCCCAGGCGGCGTGGCCGATCTTCTCCCACAGGTCGCGCGCCTTCAGCGTCTTGGTTACCTTGCCGGTGGTGCGGCCGATCAGATTCCAGTCGCCGTCGGTCTCGACCGCGCGCAGAAAATCGTCCTTCAGCGACACCGAGTTGTTGGAGTTCTGGCCGGACACGGTGAGGTAGGCTTCAGAATCCCAATCGGTGTCATAGACCGGGAAGTCGATATCCTTGTAGCCTTGCTTGGCAAACTGGATGACGCGCTTGATGTAGTTGTCGGGGACCAGCGCGCGGCGGGCGAGCTTGATCTCGCGGCGCAGCGCCGGGTTCTTTTCCGGCACGAAACAGTCGTCGCCGGAGCCTTCGCAGTTGACGCAGGCGCGCATCACCGCCTTGAGGTGCTTCTGGTTGATCTTGGAGCCGGTGACCAGCGCCGCGACCTTCTGCTCCTCGCGCACCTTCCAGTCGATGTACTGCTCGATATCGGGATGGTCGGCGTCGACCACCACCATCTTGGCGGCGCGGCGCGTGGTGCCGCCCGACTTGATTGCGCCGGCGGCGCGGTCGCCGATCTTGAGGAAGCTCATCAGGCCCGAGGAGCGGCCGCCGCCGGACAGCCGTTCGCCTTCGCCGCGCAGCCGCGAGAAGTTGGAGCCGGTGCCGGAGCCGTATTTGAACAGGCGCGCCTCGCGCACCCACAGGTCCATGATGCCGCCCTCGTTGACGAG
>JBDHSX010000294.1:0-3169 GCA_039808365.1 Xanthobacteraceae bacterium
GCCGACCGGCGCACGATCGCGGGCGGCGTCAGCGGTTTCGCCCTGATGTCGAACGCGGGGAAGGCGGTCGCCGAGGCGGCCGCCGATCTGGTCACGGAGGGGCCGATCGTGGTCGTCGCCGGGGGCGGCAACAACGGCGGCGACGGTTTTGTCGCGGCGGCGGAACTGGCCGCGCAAGGCCGCGAGGTGGGGGTGCTGCTGCTTGGCGCGCGCGAGGCGCTGTCCGGCGACGCGGCGCTGGCGGCGCGGCATTGGAACGGGCCGGTGCGGCCGGGCGAGGCCGCCGCCATCGGCCGCCCCGCGCTGATCGTCGACGCGCTGTTCGGGGCGGGGTTGAACCGGACCGTCAAGGACGGAGCGCGCGACTTGATCGAGGCGATCAACGCCGCCGGCGCGCCGGTGGTGAGCGTGGATCTGCCGAGCGGCGTCAACGGCGACAGCGGCGCGGTGATGGGAGCGGCGGTTCAGGCCACCGAAACCGTCACCTTCTTCCGCCGCAAGCCGGGCCACCTGTTGATGCCGGGCAGGGCCCGCTGCGGCCGGGTGCGGGTGGCGGACATTGGCATCGATGACGCCGTGCTGGAGGCGATCGCCCCCGCGACTTTCGAGAACGTCCCCGAGCTGTGGGCGCATCTGTTTCCGGTGCCCAGCATCGACGGTCACAAATACGCCCGCGGCCACGCCGTGGTGCTATCGGGCGGCGTTGCCGCCACCGGCGCGGCGCGGCTTTCGGCACGCGGTGCGTTGCGCGGCGGCGCCGGGCTGGTGACGGTACTGTCGCCGCCCGCGGCGCTGACGGTCAACGCGGCGGCGCTGACCGCGATCATGGTTCGTCCGGTCGAGACCGCCGCCGACCTGTCGGAGGTTTTGCAGGACCGCCGCCTCAACGCCTGCGTCATCGGGCCGGGCGCGGGGATCGGGCTGCGGACCCGCGAACTGGTCCTTGCCGCGCTCAAGGCCGGACGTCAGACGGTATTCGATGCCGATGCGCTGACCAGCTTCGCCGACCGGCCGGACGATCTGTTCGCAGCCGTCCGGACGGCCGACGCGGGTGTCGTCCTGACTCCGCATCAGGGAGAGTTTTCTCGTCTATTCAGCGAGATGGACAATAAACATCCATTTAAATCGAAACTTGAACGGGTGCGCGCGGCGGCCGCCCGCAGCGGCGCGGTGGTATTGCTCAAGGGGCCGGACACCGTGGTCGCCGCCCCCGATGGCCGGGCCGCGATCGCCGCCAACGCGCCGCCCTGGCTGGCGACGGCGGGCTCGGGCGATGTGCTGTCCGGCATGATCGCGGCCCAGCTGGCGCAGGGCGTGCCCAGCTTCGAGGCCGCCTGCATCGCGGTGTGGATGCACGGCGAGGCCGGCCGCGAGGCGGGGCCGGGGCTGATCGCGGAGGACCTGCCGGAGGTGCTGCCGGCGGTGTTCCGGCGGCTCTATGATCTATTCGAGGTGGAGTACTGAAAGATTCCTTTAGTGAAGCATGATCTTATCCAAAAAGCCGATCATGCTCTACTCGACCGCGTAGTGGTGGATGAGGCGGGGCGCGGCCCAGTCCGCCGCCATCGATTGCAGCAGCCACCGCCCGGCGCTTTCCGCCTTGAAGGCGACGCGCTGGGTCTGGCCGGGGCCGATCGCCAGCGTATCCAGCCAGAACGGTTTCCAGCCGTCGTCGAGCCGGTCGAGCAGGCGCATGGGGTGTCCATGCAGGTGGAAGGTTGTGGGGACGGTCGCCCGGTTGGTCAGGGTGAGGACAACGGCGCGGTCGCGCTTCACCCGGAACGCCGGCGCGGCGGCCGGATCGAACTGTGTCGGACGTCGCCAGCCGCCGGGCGATTCGCCGTCACGGTCGAGCGGGAGGTCAATTCGGAGTGCGTTCCGGAGATCGATTCGTTCCGGGAGCCCATCCGACGGCAGGGCGGCGGGGGGCGACAACGGGGTGGCGCGGACCGGATCGCCCGAAACGGTGAGGCGGCCGACCGGCCGTGTGCCGGCACCGTCGCGCAGCAGGATTTGCGCAGCCGATCCGGGTGAGCCGCCGGCATCGATCACCGCCTCGATCCGGGTTCCGGGTGCCAGCACCAACTGCCCGTCGCGCGCCGGAAACGGCTCGGCGGGGCGGCCGTCGATAGCCACGACGCGAACCTCTCGATTGTCGATTTTCAATGAAATAACGCTGCGTTGGCAGCCATTTATGAAGTGAAATATCAATCGTTCGTTGGGCCGTGCCACGATATCCTCAGGCGTGCGGCCATTGACCGTAAGAATCGCCATCGCGTCGCCGGCGGCGGATCCGGGAGCGGCCGCGCCGCCGCCGGCGTGCAGCCGCCAATCCTCGATCAGGAATATCTCTTTGCGGTCGGCCGGGACACCGCCGCCGCCGACCGCGAGCGCCAGCGCGCCGGTGGCTCGCGCCTGGCGGTCGCCCAACAGCCGGGCGTCGCAGAAGAGGGCTCCGGCGTGGCGCAGCGGCAAGGCGAAGGTGTCGCGGCCGCCGGGAGCGACCGGCGGGCGGGCGAGCAGGGGTTCGGCCTCCGGCACCCCGTCCAGCCCGTGCCAGTTGAGGACGGCCGGGACCGGTAACTCGTTCCGGAAGGTCACGGCGAGGCGGTCGCCACGGCGGAACGCGAGCACGCCGGCGGCGTCCGCTTCGAGCGTCCAGATCTCGGCGTCAGGTCCGCCCGGCCGCAGCGCCCGGCGGACAGGTTTTGCGCGCACCGTGAGAGGAACAGGCGACGCGCCCGGCTGTGCCAGGCCGCGCGGCGCAACGAGGAGGCTTCCCGCGAGCCCGGCGAGCACCGAGCGGCGACGAAGGGGAACGGCGAACAGGCTCTGCGTCGTCATCACCCATGCGGACCATTTTCGCAGGGATAAGTCCAGCCGGCCGGCGGCGGGGCGGAGGCGTCACAAAAGCGCATCCGGACCATTTTTTTGCTGCGCCGACGTCGCCGCATGCTATAAGCCCGCCGCAACGATCGAGGTGGTTTCGCCGGGTTTCGCGAAACGCCTGCGGTCGATTTCAGTTTGTTGAAGCATGGCGGACGACAACCGCCCTCATGCGATGACATCGCGGCCGGACGGGGACTTCGAGCGCGGGCGTGGCGGAATTGGTAGACGCGCTGGATTTAGGTTCCAGTGACGAAAGTTGTGGGGGTTCGAGTCCCTCCGC
>JBDHSX010000295.1:0-3119 GCA_039808365.1 Xanthobacteraceae bacterium
ACGACGCGACGCCCCGCCTCGCGGGCGAAATCACGCATGCGCTGCCCCGACGCCGCGACCGGGGCGCTGCCGGGCAACGCCATGCCCAGCGCTTCCGCCATGATGTGCATGGTGTTCGCCGTCCCCATGCCCGCGCACACGCCCGGGCTGAGAACCGCGACCTCGCACATGTCCTCGATGTCCTTCACCGTGATATGGCCGGTCGCCAGTTCGCCGGCGGATTCGAACACGTCTTCGATATCGACCGGCTTGTTGTGCAGGCGGCCGCAAGCCTGATAGCCGCCGATCACCAGAATGCTCGGGACGTTGAGCCGCGCCGCCGCCATCAGATGCGCCGGCGCGGTCTTGTCGCAACTCGACAGGCACACCATGCCGTCAAGCACCGCGCCCTCGACCGCGACCTCGATATCGTTCACCAGAAGATCGCGCGACGGCATCAGGTAACGCCCGCCGCGCCCCGCGCCGGTGATGAAATCGCTCGGCGCCGTGGTCTTGATCTCGAACGGCAGACCACCGGCCTCGCGGATCCCTTCCTTGACGATGCGGGCGACCTCATCGAGATGGCTGAAGCAGATCGAAATCTCCGAGGATGAGTTGATCACCGCGATCTTGGGCTTCAGCATGTCCTCATCGGTCAGGCCCAGCGCGCGCCATTGAGCGCGACGGATCGCCCAGCGGGTCGTGCCCGGTTCGAAATTGGATCGGTAGTCGCGCTTGGTCATGCGGAAGTCACTTGTTCGGCTTTGGTTGAACCTGGAGAGCCCGGCACCGGGCCGACGATGGCGCCCTGTTGCTCAAGCTGCCGGCGAAGGGCGCCGGTATCGAGTTTGCGGATGTCGCCCGCGCCGGCCTGGGCGGCGGCCACGCCCGCGGCTTCGCCGAGCGCCATGCAAACCGCCGCGATGCGCATCGAGGCGTGCGCGTCGTGCGATGCCGACGAACAGCGGCCCGCCACCAGAAGCCCATCGACGCCGACCGGCAGCAGCATCCGGAACGGCAGTTCATAGAAGGTGCCGGGCTCCAGAAACACCCATTTGGTCGCCCGCCCGGCGCCATGCTCCTCGACCGGCCACGCGCTACAAGCGATCGAATCGACGAACCGCGCCTCGTTCAAGACGTCATCCAGCGTGAGCCAGTAATCGCCGCGGATGCGCCGGCTTTCGCGCACGCCGATCTCGGATCCGATGTCGGCGATGAAGGCATTCTCATATCCCGGCACGAAACGGCGGAAGGCTTCGAGATACATCTTGAGTTGGCGACGCCCGTCGATCTCGGCGTCGGTGACTTCCTCGGTGTTCAGGGGATCGGGCGAACGATTTCCCCGCAGCACGCGGGTGATGTTCAGGTGCATCGCGCCTTCGCGGAGGCTGAACATGCCGCCGGCCGTGCGCGGCAACGGCAGGCCGGCCGCGACCGCCTGCTCAAGATGGTTGCGCAGATCGTCGCGCGTCATCGCCGTGGCGCGTTCGGTATCGACGCCGCCGAAGCGAAACATCGTGGTCGGCGCCTGGATCAGCGACGGGTCATGCTCGAATTCCGCCCCCGCCAGGGCGGCGATGTTGGCGTCTCCGGTGCAATCGATCATCGTGGTGGCGGTATAGGCAAAGCGGCCGTCGCGCCCCTCGAAGATCACGCCGGTGATCCGCGCGCCGTCCTTCACGACGCCGACCGCCAGGCTGTGCAGGACAACATGCACGCCGGCTTCGGTGACGATGTCGTCGGCGACGAGCTTGACAGCCGTGGGATCGTAAAGAAGCGACGCGGTCTTGAGCCAGCGCATCGGTCCCTTGACGGCGCCAAGACGATCCATTCGCGCGATGAGTTCGCCGGCGAAACCTCTCACCACCGGGATCACATCCGTTTCGGTCACCGTGTAAAGGCCGCAGATGCTGCCCAGCGTCACCATGGCGAGCGTGCCGCCGAGGTAACCATTTTTCTCCACCAGCAGCACGTCGGCGCCCAGCCGCGCCGCTGAGGTCGCCGCCGCAAGTCCGGCGGATCCGCCGCCGACGACCAGGACATCGACATGCCTGCGTATTGGCGTCTGGCGCGCGGCCTCGGTGATGATACGCATCATACTCAACCCTTACCTGTCGATGCGATGCCCCGCCGTCGAACCGCGAATGACGAGTTCGGTCGGGAGGCAGATGATTGAGTGCTCCGAGCTCGCGCCGCTGATCCGATGGCGCAGCAAGGCCACGGCCTCGTGAGCCATTTGCTTGAGAGGCTGGCGGACCGTGGTCAGATCGAACGCCGGCCACGCCGCCATCTCGATATCGTCATAACCGATCAGCCAGAGCTGGCCCGGCACATCGACACCGCGCGCGCGCGCGGCATCGCGCGCTCCCAGCGCGATCACGTCGTTGACGCAGAACATCACGTCCGGCGGCTGCGCGAGATCGAGCAGATAGGACGCGGCATCGAAGCCGGTCTTGTGGGAAAACGCATCGACGCGAATAACCAGCGACGGATCGAGCGGCCGCCCGAGTTCGGCCAGACGCGAGCGGAACGCACTTTGCCGGGCGCGAATCGTGCTCGCCAACGGCGCGCCCTCGATCAATCCGATCCGCTTGCGCCCGGCTTTGACGACGTAATCGGCGACACTGATCGCGCCTTGCGCATTATCGCTGGAAACCTGATCGCACGGCCAGCCCTCGACAACGCGATGAATGAGCACGACCGGCGCATTCATCATCACCGCCTCATAGAGCGGCGTCGACAGCGCGGTGGCCGTGGTCATGATGACGCCGTCGACAAGGCTTTCGCGAACCGCGGACGCCGCCGCGCCCTCGTCGGTTTCGTCGGTGTTCCACACCATCATCCGCAGACCCGCCTCGGTCAGCTGCTGACCGAGGATCTGCAACATCTCGGGATAGAGCGGATTGGCGAGGCGCGAGACCACGACGCCGATGTTGCCCGTCCGGTTGGTGCGCATCGCGCGCGCCATGCCGTTCGGCCGGTAATTCACCTCGCGGATGACGGCGAGCACGCGTTCCCGCGTTTCAGCCTGCACATTCGCGCTCCCCGACAGCACACGCGAAACCGTCGCCTGCGACACCTTGGCGGCCTTCGCTATGTCCTTGCTGGTCAAGGGCAAATTTGATGAATACGTATTCATT
>JBDHSX010000296.1:0-3091 GCA_039808365.1 Xanthobacteraceae bacterium
TGGAAGGTGGTCGCGGCCAGCGTGCGGGTTTCCTCGCCGATGGCGCAGCCTTCCTTGGCCTCCAGCGCCTGATGCAGACCCTCGTCGTAGCGTCGCCCCGGCATCGGCCGTCCGGTCAACGCATCGACGATCACCACCTGGCCGTCCTGCACCACGTAATCGCGATCGCGCGCCAGCACCACATGGGCACGCAGCGCCTGTATGACATGATGGAGCAGCGAAATCGATGCGATGTCGTGCAGCGTGGCCGGCTCCTCCAGCAGGCCGCGCTGGCGCAATCCCCGCTCGACCTCGCTATAGCCCGCCTCGGTCAGCGTGACGCGCTTGCGGTGATCGAGCTCATGATGGATCGGCCGCAACGCCGCGATGACCGCGTCGATGGCCTGATAGAATCCGGATTGATCGCCGAGCGGGCCGAACAGCGCCAGCGGCATCCCGGCCTCGTCGATCAGGATGGCGTCGGCCTCGTCGATCAGCGCGAAGGCATGGCCGCGCTGCACGGTCTCCGCGGCGGTGAACTTCATGTTGTCGCGCAGATGATCGAAGGCGAATTCACTGGCGACGCCGTAGGTGATGTCACAGCGATACGCCGCGCGCCGCGCGTCGTCGTCGATGTCCGGGGTGATGACGCCGCAGCTCAGCCCGAGCCGATCGTAGACCGGCCGCATCCAGGCGGCGTCGCGGGCGGCGAGATAGTCGTTCGGGGTGGCGACGTGGACGCCGTGGCCGGCCATCGCGTTGAGCGCGCAGACCAGCGCGGCGGTCAGCGTCTTGCCCTCGCCGGTCCTCATCTCGACGATCTGGCCGTCATGCAGCGCCAGCGCGCCGATCAGTTGCGCGGGAACGGGATGTTCGTCGAGCGCGCGGCGCGCCGCCTCGCGGACCAGCGCGAAGACCTCGGCCTTGATGGGATCGGGCGCCGCGCCGGCGCGCGCCCGCAGGTCGTCCGCGCGCTGGCGCAGCGCGGCGTCGGAGAGGGTGCGGTGGTCCGGCTCGCGCGCCAGGATCCGGCGCGCCGTCGCGTCGTAGCGCATCAGCCTGCGGCGCGCCGCGAAATCCAGCGCGCGCCGCGCCAGACGCGGAATCATTTCAGTTCGAACAGGATCGGCACCGTGAAGGCGAACTGCGCGCCGCCGACATCGGCCGGTGGCGTCGGCAGCGGCTGGGCGCGTTGCAGAAGTTCGAGCGTCTCGCGGTCGAGCGCGGCCGAGCCGCTGCCCTTGACGATCTTGCTGGACATGATGTGCCCATGACGGTCGACCACGAAGGCGACGCGGGCGATGCCGGCCTCGCGGCGGGCTTGAGCGTCGTGCGGGTAGCGCTTGTTGCGTTGCAGATGCAGCGCCAGCCGGCGCTTCCAGCTCACCAGCGCCGCCTTGTTCGAGGCGGCGGCGGTCGGCGCGGTGGTGGCGGAGGCCGCGACCAGCGGCGGCGAGGCGTTCGGAGTTTTCTCCTTCTCCTCCTTCTTTTCCTCCTCCACCTTCTTCTGCTCGGGAGGGGTTTCCAGCGCGACGTCGGGCTCTTGCACCTGCGGCAGCGGCGGCTCGGGCTCGGGTTTCTCCTCGGTCTTCTGTTCGGCCTTTTCCTGCGGCGGCGGCGCTTCGTCGGTCTGCATCTGCTCCTCGCCCGGCGCGACGTCGCGGGCGATGGCTTCGCGGAACGATTCCGTGGTGAAGTCGACCTCGATCGCCGTCGTGGTGTCGAAGGTGTCGCCTTCGTCGGCCGGGCTCATCAGGAGCGCCGCGGCGACCGCGCCGTGCAGCGACAGCACGGCGATGAAACAAATGGCCCAGCGCAGCAGGTCGCGACGCGTGACGCCGCGATAGGGCCGCGCCGCGCTCATTGCGCGCCTCCGGAGGGCTGCGCGTCGGCGGCGGGCTGCGGGCCGGTGGCTTCGAGCCCGACCAGGGCGATCTTGAGATAGCCGGCGGCGCGGATGTCGTTCATCAGCGTCATCACGTCGCCATAGGGAACGGTCTTGTCGGCGCGCACGAACAGCCGCTTGCTGCGGTCCGACGAGGTCACCGAGGCGAGCGAGGACGCCAGCGTGGCGCGAGAGATCGGGGTTTCGCCGACCGCCAGCGTGCGGTCCGCCTTCAGGGTGATGAAGACGGGCTTCTCGGGGCGCGGTTGCGGCGTCGCGGTCGAGGCCGGCAGATCGACGGCGATATCGACGGTGGACAGCGGCGCGGCCACCATGAAGATAATCAGCAGCACCAGAATGACGTCGATGAACGGCGTCACGTTGATGTCGCTCACCTGGGTCATCTCGTCGTCGGACGAGGCTTGCTGAAGCTGCACGCCCACGGCGCTACTCCGCGGCTCGCGCCCGGCGCGGCGTCATCTCGGCGCGGTTGAGGTCGCGGCTGACCATGCGCATCAGTTCGGCGGAGCCGTCGCCCAACAGGCCGCGATAGCTGGCAATAGCGCGCGCGAACATGTTGTAGATCATCACCGCCGGGATCGCCGCCACCAGACCCATCGCGGTCGCCAGCAGCGCCTCGGCGATGCCGGGCGCGACCACGGCGAGGTTGGTGGTCTGCGATTTCGAAATGCCGATGAAGCTGTTCATGATGCCCCAGACGGTGCCGAACAGGCCGACGAACGGCGCGGTCGATCCGATCGTCGCCAGGATGCTGGTGCCGCGCGTCATGCGCCGCGACGCCGCCGCCTCGATGCGGCCGAACAGCGAGGCGACGCGCTCCTTGACGCCCTCGTGGTTCATGGCGTCGCGCGAGCGGTTGAGTTCGTCGAGCGCGGCGTTGGTCAGGGCCGCGATGTCGCTGTTGGCGTTCTGGAGGCTGTCGCTGGCGTCTTCGAGCGAGCGCGCGCGCTCGACGCGGCGGAGGTCGCGCATCAGCCGGCGTCGCGCGCCGAGAAGTTCGAGGGTCTTGGCGAGCCAGACCGACCAGGTCACCACAGAGGCGAAGGCGAGGCCGATCATCACCGCCTTCACGATGTAGTCGGCGGCCATGAACATGCCGAGCGGCGTCAGCTCATGCGGCAAGATCGAATTGGCGGCGGTCGAGCCGACCGGCGCGAGTTCGGTCGCCGGCGCGGTTTGCGGCGGCGTTGCCTGCGGCGCGGCGGC
>JBDHSX010000297.1:0-3082 GCA_039808365.1 Xanthobacteraceae bacterium
AAACAATTCGGGCGCCGCGCTGAGCGACGCCCGAACCGGCATTCCGTTGCGGGAGGCTCAGATGCCCGCCTTCACCTGGGCGATGGCTTCCGCCAGCAACTGGTCCATCTTGGCGCGGACCTGCTGCTCGGTGACGCCCTTGCCGGCGAGGTCGGCCGCGACCTTGCGCAGCACGTCGCCGTCGCCGGCGTGCTCGAAATCGGCGGCGACGACGTCCTTGGCGTAGGCGGCGGCCTCGTCCGCGTTCTTGCCGAGCTGTTCGGCCGCCCACAGGCCGAGCAGCTTGTTGCGGCGGGCCTCGGCCTTGAACTTCTGCTCCTCGTCGAGAGCGAACTTCTTTTCGAAACCTTCCTGGCGCTGGTCGAAGGTCGTCATGATTCGGGTTCCGATCCTGTTTCGGGGCCGTCGCGGCCGCATTGCGGAGAGGGGTTCGCAAGCATAGATAATCGGCGGACGACACCAAAACAACGGCCCGCGAGGTCGCATGGCCGTTAAAGCACAGCCTTCGGCCGGGCGACGATTGTACTGGCGGAGCCGATCGGGTAGGTTGCCGGGAGGTCCCGGTTCTCGTTCTGTTTCGCGTTCCAGGTCTTCACGGCAGCTCCGTCGTGGATCGCATCTTCATACGGAGCACCCCATCCCATGGACTTCAACAACACACGGTACATCCCCATGAGCCGTCGGCGTCGCATTTACGAAGGCAAGGCCAAGGTCCTGTACGAAGGACCGGAGCCGGGAACCCTGATCCAGCACTTCAAGGACGACGCCACCGCGTTCAACGCCAAGAAACATCAGGTGATCGAGGGCAAGGGCGTCCTCAACAACCGGATTTCGGAATACATTTTCCAGCACCTCAACGACATCGGCGTGCCGACCCACTTCATCCGCCGGCTCAACATGCGCGAGCAACTGATCCGCGAGGTCGAGATCGTGCCGCTGGAGGTGGTGGTGCGCAACGTCGCGGCGGGCTCGCTGTCGCAGCGGCTCGGCATCGAGGAGGGCACCCAGCTGCCGCGCTCGATCATCGAGTTCTATTACAAGAACGACCAGCTCAACGACCCGATGGTGTCGGAGGAGCACATCACCGCGTTCGGCTGGGCGACGCCGCAGGAGATCGACGACATCATGGCGCTGGCGATCCGCGTCAACGACTTCCTGTCCGGGCTATTCCTCGGCATCGGCATCCGCCTGGTCGATTTCAAGATGGAGTGCGGGCGGCTGTTCGAGAACGACATGATGCGGATCATCGTCGCCGACGAGATTTCCCCCGATTCATGCCGGTTGTGGGACGTGAAGTCGAACGAGAAGCTCGACAAGGACCGTTTTCGGCGCGATCTCGGCGGCTTGATCGAAGCCTATACCGACGTCGCCAAGCGGCTCGGCATTCTGACCGAGAACGAGCGGCCGGTGGGCGGCGGTCCGGTGCTGGTGAAGGGGTGATGGGGTCGTGAAAGCGCGTGTGACGGTGACATTGAAGAACGGCATTCTCGACCCGCAGGGCAAGGCCATCGAGGGCGCGCTGAAATCGCTCGGCGTCGACGGCATCGCCAGCGTGCGGCAGGGCAAGGTGTTCGACATCGAATTGGCAGGCAGTGACAAGGCCAAGGCCGAAGCGGCGCTGAAGGACGCCGCCGACCGGCTGCTGGCGAACACCGTGATCGAGAACTACCGCGTCGAGATCGTGTGACGGTGACGCCGCGGCGGCGCCCGGGGAATCGTCCCGCTTCCCCGGCGAGGGTCCCGCGAAGCGCAGGAGGCTTGCTGATGCCGTTCGAGACGCTGGTCTATGCTGTGGATGGCGCGATCGCCACCATCACCCTCAACCGGCCCGAGGAACTCAACACCATCGTGCCGCCGATGCCGGAGGAGTTCGAGCAGGCGATCGGACGGGCGGTGCGCGACCCGGCGGTCAAGGTCATCGTGCTGCGCGGCGCCGGGCGCGCCTTCTGCGCCGGCTATGACTTCGGCGACGGCTTCCATCACTGGGAGAACAATCTCAACACCGACGGCAAGTGGGACCCCGGCAAGGACTTTGTCTTCGCCACCGCCGACGCCATCGCGCCGACGCAGAAATTCATGAGCATGTGGCGCGCGCCCAAGCCGGTGATCGCGCAGGTCCATGGCTGGTGCGTCGGCGGCGGCAGCGACACCGCGCTGTGCGCCGACATCGTGATCGCCAGCGACGACGCCCAGATCGGCACCCCCTACGCCCGGATGTGGGGCTGCTATCTCAGCGGCATGTGGCTCTATCGGCTCGGCCTGACCCGGGCCAAGGAATACGCGCTGACTGGCAAGCCGCTGTCAGGCCGGCGCGCCGCCGAGATCGGCCTCATCAACCGCTCGGTGCCGTTCGACCGGCTTGAGGCGACGGTACGGCAGACCGCCGAGCAGCTTGCCGGCATCCCGGCCTCGCAGCTCGCGGCGATGAAGCTGATCGTCAACCAGGCTTACGAGAACATGGGGCTGAACGGCACCCAGACGCTCGGCACCATTCTCGACGGCCTGATGCGCAACACGCCGGACGCGCTGGAGTTCATCCGTTTGGCCGAGACCGAGGGCGTGCGCACGGCGGTGGCGCGGCGCGACGGCCTGTTCGGCGACTACAGCCAGGCCCCGGACGACGAGCGGCCCAACCCGAATCATGTCATCCGCCTTTAGGCCGGGAGGCCGGCCGGCGCCGCCGGTTGCCGCCGCGGGGGCGGACGATGCGGCAATGGCGCCCGGTATCGCGCGCGCGGGCACTGGAAATCGGCCCGCGATCTGCGCTAAGTCACGCTGTGTGGGCGCCGCGTGGCCCACTTGAATCGATCGGGACTGTCATGAAATCCGCCGTTCTCGTCTTCCCCGGCATCAATCGCGAGCGCGACATGGCGCGCACGCTCAAGCTGGTGTCCGGCCATGAGCCGGCGATGGTCTGGCACGCCGAAACGTCGCTGCCCAAGGGCACCGATCTGGTGGTGCTGCCCGGCGGCTTTTCCTACGGCGATTACTTGCGCTGCGGGGCGATCGCCGCGCGGTCGCCGGTGATGGACGCGGTGCGCGGCTTCGCCGCCGACGGCGGCCTGGTGCTCGGCGTCTGCAA
>JBDHSX010000298.1:0-3058 GCA_039808365.1 Xanthobacteraceae bacterium
GGATGGCGCGGCGGCCGACCTTGTCCTCGTAGGCCGGGCCGATGCCGCGCTGGGTGGTGCCGATCGCGGTGGCCTTGCTGGCGGTCTCGCGCAGCGCGTCGAGTTCCCGGTGCAGCGGCAGGATCAGGGTGACGTTCTCGGCCACGCGCAGGTTCGAGGCCGACACCGCGATGCCCTGCGCGGTCAGCTTCTCGACCTCGGCGAGGAACGCCTGGGGGTCGAACACCACGCCGTTGCCGATCACCGAGAGTTTCGAGGAGCGCACTACGCCGGACGGCAGCAGCGCCAGCTTGTAGGTATTGCCGTCGATGACCAGGGTATGGCCGGCGTTATGACCGCCCTGGAAGCGCACGACGATATCCGCCTGCTCCGAAAGCCAGTCGACAATCTTGCCTTTTCCCTCGTCGCCCCACTGGGCGCCGACGACGACGACGTTGGTCATATCGAGATCAATCCCCGCAATGCTCGCCACCGGGTGGTGCGGCGGCCCGGCTACCCGGATTTGGGTCGCCCCTTCGGATAAAGGATGCCGCTATCCGACGCAAGCAAAACGGCGTGGCGCGGGCCGCCAGCGGCAATCCCAAACCATTGATATGCCCGAAAAATCCGTGGAGACCGGAAGATGCGCGAGGGTGGGCCGCGCGCGCTCACGATCAGAACAATGTGAGAAATATGACGAACCGGACGCATTGGAATTGAAGCGCCGGCGGCGACGGGGCATAACGTAATGACGACTCATGCCAATGACATCGACAATTTCTTCTCCCGCGATTCCGCCGTCCGGCCGGATCACCGCCCGACAGACTGGCGTCGTTCGGTCGGCCTCAGCCCTTCCTGACGCGAGCAGCACCTCATGACCAAGCCGGTGGTCGGCATAATCGGCAACAGCTACATGATCGACAAGCGGTTCAGGGCGCAGGCGGTCGGCGAGCGCGGCCTGCGCGCCGTCGCCGAGGTGACCGGCGCGCTGCCGCTGATGTTCGCCAGCCTGCCCGGCGTCACCGATCTGGATGCGCTGCTGGACGTGGTCGACGGCGTGCTGTTGACCGGTGCCCGCGCCAACGTCCATCCCGCGCGTTTCCACGTCGCGCCCGATCCGCGTCACGAGCCTTATGATCCCGACCGCGACGATATCGCGCTGACCTTGATCGATCTGTGCGTGCAGCGCGGGGTTCCACTGTTCGGGATCTGCCGCGGCTTGCAGGAAATGAATGTCGCGTTCGGCGGGTCGTTGCATCCGGAAATCCGCGAACTGCCGGGGCGGATCAACCACCGGATGCCACGGCTGGAAAACGGCGAGATCCATCCCGATGTCGAAGTCATTTTCGCCGACCGCCACGACGTGCGGCTGACGCCCGGCGGGATGCTCGCCCGGCTTTACGGCCGCGACACCATCCGGGTCAATTCGCTGCACGGGCAGGGCATTCTTGATCCGGGGCCGCGCGTGGTGGTCGAGGGCGTCGCCGACGACGGCACCATCGAGGCGATCCGCATCAAGGACGCCCCCGGCTTCGCGCTCGGCGTGCAGTGGCACGCGGAATATGATCCGCAGCGCAACCCGATCAACCAGACGCTGTTTCAAGCCTTCGGCGCGGCGCTGGCGGCGCGCCACGCCGCGCGCTGACCGCGTGTTCTAGAGCGTTTTCAAGCGAAGTGGATACCGGTTCGCGTGAAGAAAACGCGTCAAAACAAGAATCAGGAGCCCCGTTCCGATTCCATCGGAACGGAAACGGCTCTGGGTCACGCATCATGTCAAAAACCACCCGCGCCACCCAGGCGTTGAAACAACTCGGCGTCAATTTCACGCTGCACGAATATGCCTACGATCCCGACGCCGACAGCATCGGCTTGCAGGCCGCCGCCGCCATCGGCGCGGAGCCGCGCCGGGTGCTGAAGACGCTGATGGCCGACCTCGACGGCAAGCCGGTCTGCGTCGTGGTGCCGTCCGACCACGAGGTCAGCATGAAGAAGCTGGCGCACGCCTTCGGCGGCAAGTCGGCGCGGATGATGAAGCCCGCCGACGCCGAGCGGCTCACCGGCTATCACGTCGGCGGCATCAGCCCGTTCGGCCAGAAGAAGCGCGTGCCGGTGGCGATAGAGCAGACGGCGCTACACGAACGCACCGTCTTCATCAACGGCGGCCAGCGCGGCTTGCAGGTCGAGCTGGACCCGGACGAGGCGCGCAAGGCGCTTGATGCCATCGCCGCGCCGCTGATCGCATAAGGTCCTCGGACTTGTCGGGAAGGACTTGGCGGTTGACGCAAAGTAAGACAGAGCATGATTTCAAGGTTGCCGCACTGGACCTGGCAACACGGGAAACGTCATGCTCCGCGAAAGCGGAGTATCCACTATTCCCATGCGCCCGCCCCGATTACTGGATCGTCCGCTTCGCGGACGATGACGCTTCATTTCGGATCGGGCTCCGAGGATGACGGCCAGCGTCTCTATCCAGACCGATCACGCTCCAAAGGCGTGTTGAAATAAAAATGCGCCCGCGAAAACTCGCGGGCGCATTTCGTTAAGTGGTTGCGTTCGATTCGCCGCGTTACAGCGCCGCCGCCAGCGCGGCGCTTTGCTGCTTGGCGACGGCGGTCTTCACCGCCGCCTGCACCTTCTCGAAGGCGCGCACCTCGATCTGGCGCACCCGCTCGCGCGACACGCCGAACTCGCTGGCCAGATCCTCCAGCGTCATCGGCTCGTCGGCCAGACGCCGGGCCTCGAAGATGCGCTTCTCGCGCGGGTTGAGCACGCTCATCGCGCCGTTCAGCGCCTGGCGGCGATGATCGTATTCCTCGCTCTCCGCCATGATGGCTTCCTGGCTCGGCGAGGTATCGACCAGCCAGTCCTGCCATTCGCCGGGCTCGCCGTCGTCGCGGATCGGCGCATTGAGCGAGGCGTCGCCGCCGAGGCGGCGGTTCATGTCGACAACGTCCTGATCGGTGACGCCGAGCCGCTTGGCGATCAGCTTGACCTGATCGGGATGCAGATCGCCATCGTCGAGCGCGTTGATCTTGCTCTTGGCCTTGCGCAGGTTGAAGAACAGCTTCTTCTGGTTCGC
>JBDHSX010000299.1:0-3054 GCA_039808365.1 Xanthobacteraceae bacterium
GCGGAATTGGTAGACGCGCTGCCTTGAGGTGGCAGTGAGTAACATCGTGGGGGTTCGAGTCCCTCCGAGCGCACCACCCCGGCAAATTCCCGACATCGACGTCGAAACGGCCGCCAGGCGCTCCGCTGCGGCCGCTGTGTTTCGCCGCTACCGGTCGACGTTGACGATCGCGCCGGTGCGCGCGTCGACATCGACTTCCATGTAGCCGCCGGCGACGTCGTAGCCCTCGATCTGCCACTCGTCGCCCCATCGGTTGGTGTTCGAGACCGAAACCAGTCCGATCTGGTTGGCGATGTCGACCGCCGCCTGAAGCGGGATCGTCGCCGCTTGAGCGTAGACCGGCGGCGCCGGCTCTTGAATGTAAGCGAGGTCGGCCGCCGGCGCGGGGGTGGCAAGGCCGATCGCGGCCAGCGCGACGGCGAGGGTCAGGTGGTTTCGCATGACGGTTCTCCCGGCTTGACGCAACGAGCGCCCACGGACGACGGGCGCGGCGTTGCAGCGAGAACGTCCGGCGGGGAAGCGGTGTTCCGATCCGCCGCGTGACCTTTTCCGGGCGATGGCGTGGCGGGAAACGGATGGCCTCAGCGTTGCAGGACGGCCGAGGGGATCAGGTCGGGGCGGACGGTCGGCCGGGATCCGGGAATGCGGCGCGGCCCGCCGCCGGCCACGCCGGCCTGGGGCGCGCCGGGGAGCCGCGTCGCGGCCGGGGCCGTGTCGCGCGGGGATGCCAGCCGGATGGCGACGGCGGGCGAAAGCCCATAGCTCATCGCCACCGTCTTCTCCGGTCGCCCAAAGATGCTTTGCGACGGCACCGGCAAGGCGAGCAGGTTGTTGGCGGCGTTGAGCGCGGCATGGAACGGCGCGGCCGATTGCAGCGGTCCGGTCGCGGCGTCGGGCCCGTCATCCGCAAGGCGGAGGGCGGCGGGAAGATCGAGGCCGCGCAGCCGTCCGCCATGAAGGTCGGAGTCGGACAGCGCCGGGCCGGGCAACGTCTCGGTCGAGACGAACAGGAATTTCGGCACGCGCGGCCAATGCGCCATGGCGACGCTGGCCGACGGCGGATGCAGATACCATTCGCGCGGTTCGGTCGGCGTCGCCGGCCGGTCGGCGGTCGCCGGCACCACATGGACGATGCGGTAGCCGCGCGCTTTCAGCGTTTGCAGGATGCGCGGCAGCGCCGCCACGGTGCGCGGCTGGATGTCGTGCAGCAGCAGGATGCCGCGTCCCTTGGCCTCGATCCGCGATATCGCGCGGCTGTAGACCTGATCCGGCGTGATGTGCAGCCAGTCGTCGGCGGGAAAATCCGCGCTCCACGACTGGATGCCTTTCGACGCCAGATAATCCTCCATCACCTCGCCGCGACGCAGCCCCGGCACCCGGAAGAACGGCGCCACCGCCGCCGGGTCGCCGAGCGCCTCGGCGGTGTGCCGGATGCCGTCGTCGATCTCCTGCCGGATGCGTTCGGGGGACATCTTGTTGAAATGCAGCGGGTGATTTTCGCTGTGGGTGCCGATGCTGTGGCCGGCGGCGCGCAGCTTGCGCACGCCCTCGGGAAACTGGCGCGCCATCCGCCCGATGATGAAGAACGTCGCCTTGACGCATTCCGAGGCCAGCGTTTGCAGCACCCGGTTGCTGTTCGCCGGCAGCGGCCCGTCGTCGAAGGTCAGCACCACCTCGTGGTCCTTGAGCGGCAGCGTCTGGCGATACTGCATGGTGCCGATCAGCGGATGCTCGGTGGGATCGACCACCAGCGTGCGCGAGGTGCCGAGCGCGTTCGGGTTGCCGGGGCAGCCGGTCGCGGCGTGGGCGGCGGCGAGGCCCATGGTGGTCAGCAGACCGATGCCGAGCGCGGCCGCGCGGCCGATGACGCGATGACGGGAGGTGGCGGAGCTTGCGGCCTTCGCGGTGGGAAACATCAAAATCGCCTTGTCGTCGGTCAATTGTCCATCCTGGCGATCAACGTCGGCCTAACTGCCGCCATGCGCCGCCGCGCCGCTCGCGGCCGTGTTGCGCACCGCATCCGCCGCCGGCACGATATGCACCACGCGGTAGCCGTGCTCGCGCAGATAGCGCAGGAAGGCGGGCAACATTGCGGCGGTCTGGGCGCGCGGATCGTGCAGCAGCAGGATGCCCTTGCGGATCGCCTCCAGCCGCCCGGTGAGGCGCTTGAGTTGCGCCTCCGGCGTCATCGGCTCCCAGTCGCTGGCCCAGAAGTCGGCGCCGAACACCGCGTAGCGCTTCGACTGGACATGGCCGAGCAGTTCGGGCGTCGATTCGAAATACGGGAAGCGGAAGAACGGCGCCGCCGGCGCGTGGCCGGCGAGGGCCGCCTGGTCGGCCGCGATGCCGCGGTCGATTTCCTCCTTGGCTGCGGCGAAGCCGATCCGCGCCAGATAGCGGTGCGACCAGCTATGATGGCCGATGGTGTGGCCCTCGGCGGCGATCCGCTGCACCATCGCCGGCATCTCCCGCGCGCCCTTGCCGACGAGAAAGAACGTCGCGCGGACGCATTCGTCGCGCAGCGCCTTCAGGACGGCGGGCGTGGTCGCGGCCGGGCCGTCGTCGAAGGTCAGCACGATTTCCTTGTCGTTGAGCGGCAGCGTCTGCGGGAAGCTTTTGGTGCCGACGCGCGGATATTGCGCGGGATCGACGGCGAGCACGCGCGCGGTGCCGAGCGTCCCCGGTCGCGGGCAGCCCGCCGCCTGCGCGCTCGCACCGAGCACGGGCAGGGCGATGAGGGCCGCGCCAAACGCCGTCAGCACCGGCCTTGCGGTGGATGTCAGTCGCGCGCGTTGGCGGAGGCTCATTCTCGGTCACCGGCAGGATGCGGCATCCGCCGCCCGAAGTGGTCCATAGCGCCTCGGGTTCCGCGCCGGAATAGCCGCCGTCAAAAAAACCGCCGGCGTGGCGGCGGCGCATCGTTCATCGCCCCTTAACGGCGATCGGCGACCATGACGAACCGGCATGACGAGGAGCGGGAGCGACGATGCGGCGGCTGCGTTTGAAGGCGGATGGACGGATCGTCGAACTGCGCGACGGTTGCGAAATCCCGCT
>JBDHSX010000300.1:0-2976 GCA_039808365.1 Xanthobacteraceae bacterium
AGCCACCGGCTCGATGAAATTTTTGAGCTTTGCGACACGACAACCGTGTTGAAGGATGGCAAGCATGTTTGGACCGGGCCGACATCCGAACTGACGCGGCATTCGCTGGTGGCGTTGATGGTGGGACGCGAGGTCGGGCAGCTCTATCCCGAGCGAGGCGCGATACCGGCGACCGGGGCGGCGCTCCGCGTCGAGGGGCTCATGCCGAAGCCGGAGATGCCGGCGACTTCATTCGAACTGCGTCGCGGCGAGATTCTCGGATTGGCGGGCCTCGAAGGCCAGGGCCAGCGGGATATCATCCGCGCCATCGCCGGCCTTCACGTGCCGGTGGCGGGAACATGCGTCAAGCACAATGCCGATGGCGCCTCGCGCGCGCTTCCGGGCAACGTCGTGGGCGTCGTCAAGGCCGGAATCGGTTTCGTTCCAGAGGACCGAAAAACCGAGGGTCTGTATCTACCGTTGTCGATCGAGGAAAACATCGGGCTTGGAATGCTTCGCCGCTCCTCGCTCGTCACGCCGTCACGCATTGACCGCGCCAGATTGGTGTCCCTGATCCGCGACATGAACATTCGCGCTCGCGACGAACACCAGGCTGTGTCCGCGCTGTCCGGCGGCAATCAGCAGAAGGTCATGATCGGGAGGTGGCTGGCGTCGGGCGCCGATGTTCTGCTCGTCGAGGAGCCGACGCGCGGTGTGGACGTGGGCGCCAAGGCTGAGATCTATCGTCTGCTGCGGGAGTTCGCGGACAACGGCGGCGCCGTTCTGCTGACGTCGAGTGAATTGACCGAACACCTGGGGCTTTGCGATCGATTGCTGATCGTTCGGCGTGGCGGCGTCGTGGCGGATCTGGCCGCGAGCGAGTCCAGCGAGGAACTCGTGATGCGTTATGCTCTCCTCGGTCATGGCGTTGCGGACGCCGCGGCATGATCATGAAACGGAATCGCTTGCACTTTCTGAATCGGTCGGGATTGGGACCGGTTTCCGTCGGGCTTCCCATCGTGATGTTCGTGGCGCTCGCGGCATCGACGTCCGATTTCCTGACGCTTCAAAATATTGCGAATCTGACCAGCCAGATCACGGCTCTGCTGCTGGCGACGTTCGGTCAGTTGCTGGTGGCGCTGGTGGGGGGAATCGACCTGTCGATCGGCTCGGTCATCAGTCTGGTCTCGGCGATGCTGGCGACGATCGATCCTGCCATCGCGATCCCCGCCGTCTTCGCGGTCGGCGCCACAATCGGCCTGGTGAACGGCATCGGCGTCGCGGTCTTCAATGTTCATCCGTTAATCATGACGCTGGCGTCCATGACTTTCGTGCAGGGATTGGCGTTGCTCTTTCTCTCCGGCCCGGGGGGAAAAGTGCCGCCGTCGCTGGTGGCGATGGCAAGTGATCCCGTCGCCGGAATGCCTCCCGCGCTGTTCTGGTGCATCGGCGCAACCGTGCTGGTTTCGATTCTGCTTTATCGAACACGATTTGGCCTGCATCTGTTCGCGATCGGCGCCAATGCGCAGAGTGCGGCGTTAAGCGGCGTGCGCGTGATCGTGCCGCAGATCACCTGCTACGTGCTTTGCTCGCTGAGCGGCGTTTTGGCGGGAATCTACCTGACGGGGCGGGTGGCCTCCGGCGATCCCCGGATGGGATTGCCGTTCGGAATCGATTCGGTGACGGCCATCGCGCTGGGCGGCGTTCAACTCACCGGAGGAATAGGGAGCGCGGCCGGAGCCGTGCTCGGGACCGTCACGCTCGGCCTCATGTCGAACGGCATGAATTTCCTTGATATCTCGCCCTTCTTCCGGACGGCGATCACCGGCTTCCTGCTGCTCGCGGCCGTCAGCTTCCAGCGACGAAAGGCGATCGGCATATGAGCGAATTTTCCGCCGATGGCGCCGCCGCGCGGCGGTGGCGGCCAGGGGACATCCTGTCCCGCATTCTGTCCTTGCCGGCTTCCTATATCGCGACCGTGGGGCTTCTGGTCTATGCCGTTCTGGTCAGGCCGGAACTTTTGAATCCGTTTCTGCTGCTGTTGATCTTGCGGCAGGCCGTGCCGCTCGGCATCGCCGTGCTCGGGCAATCGATCTGCATTCGCCTCTTGTCTCTCGATCTGTCCTTCGGCGGCGTCGCGATGGCGGTGAGCTACATTCTCACCAGCGGCGTCGTGCCGCTGCCGGAACCGGCGCTGATCGTTCTCTGCATTTTGCTCGGCGTGGCCGTTGGTGCGATCAATGCGTTCTTCATCGCCTATGTGCGCGCGTCGTCGGTCATCGTTACGCTGGCGATGGTGCTGATCTTGGGCGGCATCGTCACGGCGTTCAGCCAGTTTCGCGCGCCGGGCGACACCCCCGAATTGCTTCGCACCTTCTGCCAGACCCGCATCGGCATGGTGCCCATTCCGGTCCTGGTGTGGCTGGCGCTGCTCGTTCCGCTCGCCGTCTTCTTGCGAACGTCGACCTTCGGGCGGTACGTTGACGCGATCGGCGCCAATCCACGCGCGGCGCTGGCCTCCGGCCTGCCTTACAGGAAGGTCATTTTTGTCGCCCACATCCTCTCAAGCCTGTTCGCCGTTATCAGCGCCTTCATGATTCTCGGCTTCGTCGGGGCCGGCAGCCTGGATATCGCGTCCGATCTCGCGCTGAATTCGCTCGCTGCGGTTATTCTGGGGGGCGTCACATTCGGCTCGGGTAAGGGCGGCATGCTCGGCCCCGCGGTCGCCGCCTTCATGCTGATGTTCTGCTTCAACCTTCTCACCAGCCTGGGTTTGGGCGAGCCGGGCAAGCAGATGGTGCAGGGCGCGATCATCGTTCTCGCCGCGATCATCTACGCGGCGAACGACGTCAAACGAAAATCTTGATCCACCATAACAGGGAGCTATCTCATGGTCGCGGTAATGAAAGAAGCTGAGCCGTTTTCGTTTGCAGGGAATGACATCGGCGTTCTCGTCCTTCATGGCTTCACCGGCACGACGCAGAGCATGCGCTACGT
>JBDHSX010000301.1:0-2958 GCA_039808365.1 Xanthobacteraceae bacterium
CAGTGGCTATCGACCAGCATTTTCTGACGCGGCCTATTCGTCCTTCGGTTCGACGTAACGCGGAAAAATCGGCGCGGGCGGCGGCAGCGCCGCGCCGGGGGCGATCCGCGTCGCGCCGCCGAGCTGGCTGAAGTCGCGTGCGTCCGCCGGCACGCCGAGGATGTCGAGCAGCTTTGCGGCGGACGACGGAATCACCGGCTGCGCCAGGATGGCGATCTGCCGCAGCACCTCGGCGGTGGCGTAAAGCACGGTGCGCTGGCGCGCCGGATCGGTCTTGGCCAGCGCCCACGGCGCCTCGCCCGCGAAATAGCGGTTGGCTTCGGCGACCACGGCCCACACCGCGCCAAGGTAGTGATGGATCTGTTCGGTCGCCATCGCGGCGCGGGCCTGCGCCACCATGCCATCGGCCTGCGCCAGGATCGCCTTGTCATTGTCGGTGAACGCGCCCGGTTCCGGCACGCAGGCCCCGCACTGCTTGGCGATCATGGTCAGCGAACGCTGCGCCAGATTGCCGAGATCGTTGGCGAGATCGGCGTTGATGCGCGCGACGATGGCCTCGTGATTGTAGCTGCCGTCCTGGCCGAACGCGACTTCGCGCAGGAAGAAGTAGCGCACCTGATCGACGCCGTATTTCGCCGCGAAATCGAACGGGCTGACGACATTGCCGACCGACTTCGACATCTTCTCGCCGCGGTTCAAAAGAAAGCCGTGACTGAACACCCGATGCGGCACCTCAATGCCCGCCGCCATCAGGAACGCCGGCCAATAGACCGCGTGGAAACGCACGATGTCCTTGCCGATGACGTGCAGGTTGGCCGGCCAGTAGCGTTTGAACAGATCGCTGTCGGTGTCGGGATAGCCGACGCCGGTGATGTAGTTGGTCAGCGCGTCGATCCAGACATACATCACATGCTTCGGCGCGCCGGGCACGCGAATGCCCCAGTCGAAGGTGGTGCGGGAGATCGACAGATCCTGCAATCCGCCGCGCACAAAGCTCGCGACCTCGTTGAGCCGTTCGCGCGGCAATACGAAATCCGGCACCCGCTTGTAGAGATCGAGCAGCCGGTCCTGATAGGCCGATAGCCGGAAGAAGTAAGTCTCCTCCTCGGTCCATTCCACCGGCGAGCCGAGCGGTTCGCGGCGCACGCCGTCGGGGCCGACGGTGGTTTCGTCCTCGGCGAAATAGGCCTCCTGACGCACCGAATACCAGCCAGCGTATTTATCGAGATAAATGTCGCCGTTGTTTTCGATCGCCTGCCACAGCGCCTGGCACGAGCGCTCGTGGCGCGGCTCGGTGGTGCGGATGTAGTCGTCGTAGGAAATGTCGAGCGCCGCCATCATCTCGCGGAAGCGCGCCGAGTTGCGATCCGCCAGTTGCAGCGGCGTCAGCCCTTCGGCGATAGCGGTCTGCTGCATCTTCAGGCCGTGCTCGTCGGTGCCGGTCATGAAGCGGACATCGTAGCCGTCGAGCCGGCGGAACCGCGCGATCGCGTCGGAGGCCATCGCGGTATAGGCGTGGCCGATATGCGGCTCGCCGTTGGGATAGAAGATCGGCGTCGTGAGGAAGTAACGCGGACGGGATTCTTCGGACTGTGACGCCATTT
Organism: Xanthobacteraceae bacterium; assembly: GCA_039808365.1. Classification (GTDB taxonomy): domain Bacteria; phylum Pseudomonadota; class Alphaproteobacteria; order Rhizobiales; family Xanthobacteraceae; genus 62-47. The sequence goes on from JBDHSX010000301.1 coordinate 1,605, forward strand.
GCTGCTATCGGATGTGTGAGAGGATCAGATCGCCGTCGCGCGATGTCAGCGCGTCGCCTCCGACAGCAGATCGAACACGGAAAACACCAGCGGTTTCCGATCGAGATTGAAGGATTCGACGTCGCGCGCGGCGCGGCTGATCTTTTCCCACACCTCCGCCAGCCGCGCAAGTTGGCCGAGATCGGCGTTGGTCACCTCGCCGCGCAGCTTGCCGCTCACCCAGCGGTCGACGCTGTCGGTGAAGGCCGCGAGCGTGGCCCGATCGCTGCCGCCGAGCGCGTCACCCAGCGCGTGCAGTTGGCGCGGATCGACATCGGGCAGCGCGTCGAGCAGTTCGGCGGTCCGCCGGTGCAGCTTCAGCGCGCCGCCTGCCATGAAACTCAAGGCCCGTCCCACGCTGCCTTCGGCGACCTCGACGGCCGCCATCACCGGCGCTGAATCGGCCGCCTCACCGGTCGCCTCGGCCACGGCAGAGGCGACATCGGCCGACGCCAGCGGCCGCAACGCCAGCCTGCGGCATCGCGACAGAATGGTCGGCAGCACCTTGCCGGGGGCGTGGCTCAGCAGCAGCAGAATGGAACGGCGCGGCGGCTCCTCCAGAATCTTGAGCAGCGCGTTGGCGGCGTTGGCGTTGAATTCATCGACGGTGTCGACGATGCAGACGCGCCAGCCGTCGGCCGCCGCGGTCGATCCGAAAAATTCGATGGTCCGGCGGGTGTCGTCGACGGTGATGAAGTTTTTCGGCACGCCCTTGTCGTTGAGGCCGCGTTGCAGCGTCAAGAGTCCGCCATGGGCGCCTGAGGCCACCTGCCGCGCCACCGGATCGGATCCCTCGACGTGAAGCGAGGCGGCGTCCTGAACCTGCCGCGCGCCGGGATCGCGATGCGTCAGCACAAAACGCGCCATCCGGTAGGCCAGCGTCGCCTTGCCGATCCCCTGCGCGCCGCCGATCAGCCAGGCGTGAGGAATGCGACCGCTGCGATAGGCGTCGAGCAGCGCCTGCTCGGCCTCGCGATGGCCGAACAGCGTGGTGGTGAAGCGCGGCTCACGGATCTCGTAGGCCGGTTCGGTCGCGCGGGCGCTCATGTCCGTTGCGCCTCCTTTTGCTCGACCACGAGGCCACGCTCGACCAGTGTCGCCCAGATCCGGTCCGCGATCTTGTTCGGCGTGTCGGTGGCGTCGATCAGAACGCAACGTTCCGGCTCGCGGCTGGCGATGGCGCGAAAACCGTCGCGCAATGTCTGATGAAAACTCACGTCCTCCGCCTCGAAGCGGTCGGGCGTCTCGCCGCTCCGCCGCTTGGCGGCGCGCTCCAGCCCGACCTCGACGGGCAGGTCGAGGATCAAGGTGAGGT
>JBDHSX010000302.1:0-2942 GCA_039808365.1 Xanthobacteraceae bacterium
AGGAGCGTCAGCGACGAAGCAATCTAGGTCTTGCTTTGTGGCTCCTGGATTGCTTCGCGGGGCCTGTGCCCGGACAGCGCGAAGCGCTGATCCGGGTGCTCGCAATGACGAAAAACAATACGTCGTTTACTTGTCCGGCGCGAATTCAGCCGGGACGGCGTTGCGCGTCGTGAGGCCGAGTTCCCACAATTGCGGATAGGTCGTTCGCATGTCGATCAGGACCTGATCGATCGGCGGATCGACGAACCAGCCGCGATCGTTGACATATTCCATGTGCCGCCGGTTCTTGGTGTCGAACTCGTGGAACAGGGCGTCGCTCTTGCCGTCGAACACCAGTTCGCGGACGCCGAAGCGCTGGCACAGTTCGGTGTTGAACGCCGGCGTCACCTTGAACATCCTGCCGTCGAGCCACAGCGCGACATAGCCGTGATAGATGAACAGGTCCGTCCCCAGCAGGTCGGTCAGCTTCGCCGAGGTGAGGTGGTTGCGCACGTCGGCGAAACCGGGGGCCGCCGGAACGCCGATGGCGCGCAGCGCCGCGGCGAGCAGGATCGCCTTGGGCACGCAGTAATTCGACGGACGCTGCGCCACCGTGCTGGCCCGATAGTCGTCGGGGGCCGTGCCGATATGAAACGGATCGTACTTGATCCGGTCGCGCACCACGTCGAACAGCCGGATCGCCTTGTCGGTCTTCGAGGCGTCCTCATGGCCGCGCAGCGCCGCGGCGACGAACGCGCGCACCGGCGCGGAATCGCTGTCGACGAAATGGGTCGGCGCGAGATAGTCGGCGCCGGCGGAATCGGCATTGACGGAAGCGGCATTGACAGAAGCGGTCACGACATCCTCGATGGTCGAGCCTGCGCTCGGTGAGCAATCGAACAAATGCGCAATCTAACAAATGTTAGAAAGCGGCTGTTGTCAACCGACGCGGCGCGATATCATGGTCCCGCCCCTCGATTCAAGCAGCGTAGGACAGCCGATGAGCGCCGCCAACACTTATGTTTGGGAACCCCCTCCGGACCTGATCGCGCAAAGCAACCTCACGGCCTTTCTGCGCGCCACCGGCTACGGCGACTATGACAGCCTCGCCACCGCCGCCGAGGCCGATCCGGCCTGGCTGATGGAGCAGGTGTTCAAATTCTGCGATGTGCGCTTCTACAAGCCCTACGACGCCATGCTGGACGCCGCGCGCGGCGAGCCGTGGGCGCGCTGGTGCGTCGGCGGCACCACCAGCATCGTGCTGAACTGCATCGACAAGCATCGCGGCACGCCGGTCTGGGACCAGACTTTCCTGGTGTGGGAAAGCGAGGACGGCAAGGAGCGGCGCAGCCTCAGCTATCGCGAGCTCGACCGCGAGGTCGGCCGCCTCGCGCAAGGTCTTCGCGACCTCGGCATCGGATCGGGCGACGTGGTCGCGCTCTATTTGCCGAACCTGCCGGAAACCTTCGTCGCCTTCTTCGCGGTGCTCAAGCTCGGCGCGATCGTGCTGCCGCTGTTCTCGGGCTTCGGCCCCGCGCCTATCGTCGCCCGTCTCAACCATGGCGAGGCGAAAGCGGTGATCACCGCCAACGGCACCTTCCGGCGCGGCGCGGCCGCGCCCTTGAAACCCGTACTCGACACCGCCCTGGCGCAGACCCCGAGCGTGCGGCACGTGGTGGTGGTCGATCGCGGCGGGCTGGCGATCGACACGCCGATGCGCGCCGGCCGCGACCACTGGGCGCACGATCTCACGGCGGACAGGGATGGCGACATCGCCACCGTCGAGATGCCGGCGGACGCGCCGGCGATCCTGCTCTACACCTCCGGCACCACCGGCGAGCCGAAAGGCTGCGTCTGGACCCAGATCGGCTTCATCGGCTCGATGGTGACGCGCGACGTCATCATCTGCGGCGATTTCAAGCCGACCGACCGCTTCTTCTTCATGAGCGACATGGGCTGGATGGTGGGGGCGATGTGCGCCTGCATCCCGAGCTTCGCCGGCGCCAGCCTGCTGGTCGCCGAAGGCACGCCGGACTATCCCGACACCGGACGGTTCTGGCGGCTGATCCAGGATCACCGCGTGACCTATCTCGGCGTCTCGCCGACCATCGTCCGCAGCCTGATGCGCTACGGCGACGAGGTGGAAAATTACGATCTCTCCAGCCTGCGGATGACGACGTCCGGCGGCGAAGCCTGGACGGAAGCGCCGTGGCGATGGTTCTTCGATCATGTCTGCAAGCGCAAGCTGCCGATCCTGAACATTTCGGGCGGCACCGAGGTCGGCGGCTGCATCTTCCTCGGCACGCCGAACCACCCGATGAATCCCGGCTCGTTCTCGCGCCGCGCGCTCGGCGTCGGCGCCGATATCGTGGATCTGAACGGCAACAAAGTGAGGCCGGGCGAGGTCGGCGAGCTGGTGCTGCGCCACTCATCGATCGGACTGACGAAAAGCCTGTGGAAAGCCGATGCGCGCTACATCGACAATTACTGGAGCACGCTGCCCGGCATCTGGGTTCACGGCGACTTCGCCATGCAGGGCACCGACGGCCTCTATTACATTCTCGGCCGCTCCGACGACACCATCAAGATTTCCGGCAAGCGCACCGGCCCCTCGGAGCTTGAGGGGTTGCTGGTCGCAACCGGCAAGGTGGCGGAGGCGGCGGTGTTCGGCGTCCCGCATCCGGTCAAGGGCTCGGCCATCGTCTGCGCCTGCGTGCTGATGCCGAACGTTGCGCGCGACGGTGTCGCCGAGGAATTGTCGGCGGCGCTGGTCAAGGGCATGGGCGCGTCGTACCGCCCGGAGCGCATCGTCTTCGTCGACGATTTGCCGCGCACCCGCAACCTGAAGATCATGCGGCGCGTGCTGCGCGCGGTGTTCGAGAACAAGGACCCCGGCGACCTGTCGTCGCTCGCCAACCCGGAAACGGTGGACGCGCTGCGCCGGCAGTTGGCGGCGGGTTGAA
>JBDHSX010000303.1:0-2910 GCA_039808365.1 Xanthobacteraceae bacterium
CTTGCATCGGCGAGTGCGCGGCTATCACGCCCGCTCGCGGACGGCTTCCGAAGCGAGGCCCGCCTGACGTCCGCTCGCGTGTCGCAGATCTATTTGTTGCCCGAGGCGCTCAGGATCGATCTGAGCGCAACCGGTACGCTCAAAATTCTCGACGGCATGTGATGGCCGCTTGCGGGGCACGACCATAAGGAAAGCGAAAATGACCACCGTCGACGGGGCTTGGGCGTTCCGTATCGCATTCGGCCTGCTTTCAGCCTGCGCGATTTTCGCTTGGGCGGGTCAGCCGGCCAAGGCGCAGATGGTCTTTTATGACGCGTCGGAGCGGGAGATCGCGGGACCGCCCGGCACACTCATCCGGCAGGAGCCGATGTTCGGCGCGCCGGACGGCGCTTCCGCCTATCGTGTGCTGTATCGCTCGACCAGCCCCGATGGGCGGCCGATCGCCGTCTCCGGCGTCGTGATCGTCCCCATCGGCCCCGTTCCGGAGGGAGGCCGGCCGATCGTCGCATGGGCTCATCCCACCTCCGGCATCGTCCCGCGATGCGCGCCGTCTCTTGCCATTTTCATATTCCAGCAGATCGCCGGCAGCCGACAGTTGCTCGACCGCGGCTACGCGATCGCCGCGACCGATTATCCCGGCTTAGGCACGTCCGGCCCGCATCCCTATCTCGTCGGCGACAGCGAGGCGCGCGCCGTGATCGATTCCGTGCGTGTCGCGCGAACGTTTCCGGGCGTCGGCAACGGCAACCGCTATACGGTCTGGGGCCATTCGCAGGGCGGCCAGGCGGCTTTGTTCACCGGCCTGATTTCAAAAAAATACGCGCCGGAGCTTCGCCTGCTCGGGGTCGCGGCCGCAGCCCCCGCGACCGATCTCGCCACCTTGATGACCGACGACCTGAACACCAGCGGCGGCCGCAACCTGACCGCGATGGCGGTCTGGTCGTGGCAGCGGGTCTATGGCGCGCCCATGGACAGAATCATCGCGCCGGGCGCGGTGCCGACGGTCAACCGCCTCGCCGGCGAATGCATCGAATCGCTTTTCGACATTCTGGAGCGGGACACAACGTCGAAACCGCTGGCGCGGGAATTCCTGGCGGTCGCCAATCCGGCAAAGCTTGAACCGTGGCGCTCGCTCCTCGTCAGGAATACGCCGGGCGCATTGCCGCCCTCCATCCCGGTGTTCCTGGCGCAGGGATCGACCGACGCCATCGTCCGGCCCCAGGTCACGGCCGCCTATGCGCAGCGCCTGTGCAAGGCCGGAAGCCGTGTCGAATTCCTGACGATGCCCAATGTCGGCCACGGCTTCGCCGGCCACGACAGCGCGGATGCAGCCACGGCGTGGATGGCTGACCGCTTCGCCGGACGTCCGGCCCCGAGCAGTTGCGGATCCCGATAACGGCTCGCGGAGGAGGCCCGTCGCACCATGAGCATGATCAGATCACCGCCGCCGGGACGGCACGGCGTTCCCGAAACCTCGATCTCACCATCACCACGCAAGTCATTATTCTCACATCCAACTTGAAGGAAAAGCAGATGCGTTTCGTCCATATCGCAATTGCAGCCGGCATTTTGTTCGCCGCAACGTCCGCGGCCTCGGCGTTCCCCGCGCAACCGGGTCAACCCGGCATCCATGAAGGGGCCACCATTCTGGTGGCGAACGGGTGCGGCGAGGGACGTTACCGGGGTCCGGGAGGCGCCTGCCATCGCTTTGGAACGGGGCCCTTCCCCGGCGGCTATTATGGCCCGTATGACCGGGACTGGAACGGCTGTCGGGCCGGCTGGTATCGCGGGCCCGGCGGCGCTTGCCACCGCTACGGTCACGGCCCTTATCCGAACGGATATTATGGACCGTACCGCTAAAGCAATTCTCGTTTGATGGAAACAAGACCCGTCATTGCCGAGTATGGTCGTTCGAAGAACGGCTATACTCGCGCATGATGATTCCCTCGAATTCAGCGGGCGTTATGACGCAAGGCCAGCGATCAACCTTCGGGCTGGATGTCATCGCCCTTATCTTCATTCCGTCCTACCTCGTCTATGCCAACATCATTGAAAGCGGTCTGATCGAGCCCGCGAAGGCCGCGATCAACGATAGTCAGATCCTGTCGATCTATATTTCGCTGCTCATTCTCGGCAGCATCCTGAGCATCGAGCGCACCTCCCTGCTGACAAAGACCGGGCAGTCCATCACCCCGCTGCTCATCGCGAGTTGCGCCGCGCTCGTGGCCGGCACCGCATGCGGCGTCGCTGTCGGCCTCGCCTGGCGAGACGCACTCTTTCTTGTGGTTTTTCCGATCATGTCAGGCGGGGTCAGCGCCGGGGCCCTGCCTTTGTCCGCTGGATATCGCGGGACGTTCGGCCTCGCGCCCACGCATCTTCTCGCTCAGCTACTGCCCTCGATCCTGGTCGGAAATTTCATCGCGATGATCTTCGCAAGCCTGCTCAGCGCCATCGATGGAAAGTCGCGGCGGGCTTCGGCGTCGGCGAACATCGTTTCAGAGCCAAAAGCCTTCGCGGGAGATCAGCCCACGTCGCGCGTTGGCCCACGCCACGGTGCAAGGGAGCTCTGGCCATATACAATCGCAATCCTGTCGATCACGGTCTTCACTGCGACATCCTGGTTTGCGTCACATCAACTGGGCATCTCGATGCCATTGGCGTCCATTGTCCTCGCCGGACTTCTTCATTGGCTCGACATCCCTCCCGAACCGGTGCGAAGCCGGATCGTGGCGATCTATCGGCTCGGCATCGCCACGCTGACCTATCCGATCCTTATCATTGTCGGGCTGTTGTACACGCCCTGGGAAATCCTGATCGCGGGATTTGCTCCGGCGCGGCTTGTCACCATCGTCGCAACGGTCGCGACGCTAGGCGTCGCCGGCTATCTCGTCGCGCGGCGAACCGCGCTCG
>JBDHSX010000304.1:0-2852 GCA_039808365.1 Xanthobacteraceae bacterium
TTCAGGCGTCGGGGCGCGACATCCAACTGACGATCGGCATCGCCGGCAGCACCCAGCCGAGCCCGGCCACGACATAGAAGATCGCCTGATACCAGCCGTTGGCGGCGAGCCACGGCGTTTGCGCCACCGTCATGCCGAGCAGCGACCACACCACCACAAGGACGAGCAGCGCGATGGTGCCGAGGAATTTGCGGGTGCGGATGGTCATGACGCGAACGTGTAGAGCCTCACTTGAGCAAGATCAAGCGCGCCTTGCGCGGTCGCGTGATAGGGCTATAACCGATCCGGAATTCATCTCGAAATCACGGCGGCCATGAACGCAAACACGATTTTCGCGGAACCCGGCCTCAGCGCCACGCCCGCGCGAATCCGCGCGGTGCGCGCGTGGCTGATGATCGTGGCGGCGCTGATCGCGTTGATGGTGCTGGTCGGCGGCGCGACGCGGTTGACCGAATCCGGCCTGTCCATCGTTGAATGGAAGCCGGTGACGGGTACGCTGCCGCCGCTCAACGCGCAGCAATGGGACGAGGCGTTCGAGGGCTACAAGGCGATACCGCAATATCGCGAGCTCAACGCGGGCATGACGCTGCACGAGTTCAAGACCATCTTCTGGTGGGAGTGGAGCCACCGCCTGCTCGGGCGCGTGATCGGCATCGTCTATCTGCTGCCGTTCCTGTGGTTCATGTGGCGCGGCTTCCTGCCGCGCGACCTGAAGCGGCGACTGTGGGGGATTTTCGCGCTCGGCGCGTTGCAGGGCGCGGTGGGGTGGTGGATGGTCGCATCCGGCCTGACCCAGCGCGTCGAGGTTTCGCAGTATCGGCTGGCGACGCACCTGATGCTGGCGCTGGTGATTTTCGCGGCCATCGTCTGGACTCTGCGGCGGCTTTCGGAGCGGCCGCCGCTCGCGGCGCCGGCGCGGCTGAAAGCGACCAGCGTCGCGCTGCTGGGACTGGTGTTCCTGCAACTCTATCTCGGCGCGCTGGTGGCGGGCCTGCGCGCGGGAAAGGCCTACAACACCTGGCCGCTGATCGACGGCGGCCTGATCCCCAGCGCGGACCGCCTGTTCTTCGAACAGCCGTGGTGGCGCAACCTGTTCGACAACGTGCTGACGGTGCAGTTCAATCACCGCATGGTGGCTTATACCTTGTGGGTGGTGGCGATCCTGCATCTGGTCGACACCGCTCGTGCCCGCGCCAGCCACGCCGCGATCAACGGCGCGCTGTGGATCGCGGTGACGATGACGGTTCAGGCGACGCTGGGCATCATGACGCTGCTTTATCAGGTGCCGATCGAGCTGGCGCTGGCGCATCAGGGCGTCGCCATCGTGGTGCTGACGCTGGCGATCGCGCAGGTCGAGCGGCTCCATGCGCCCGCGCCGGACGCCGCCGCTTCCGCCACCGTCGCGGTCGGCGCGGCGCGCTGAAATTCAGTTCATTCGTCATTGCGAGGAGCGTGAGCTCCGAAGCAATCCAGCTCTTTATCCTGCTTCTTTCTGGATTGCTTCGCTTCGCTCGCAATGACGACCACCTGGAGTTTGCGCGAGGCGTTACCCGCGCAGCGCCTGATCGAGGTCGGCGATGAGGTCTTCCTTGTCTTCCAGCCCGATCGACAGCCGCACCAGATCGGGGCCGGCGCCGGCCTGGATCTTCTGTTCGTCGGTCAACTGGCTGTGCGTCGTCGAAGCCGGATGGATCACCAGCGAGCGGGTGTCGCCGATATTGGCGAGATGTGAAAACAGCTTCAGGTTCGACACCAGATTGACGCCGGCCTCATAGCCGCCCTTGAGCGTGAAGGTGAACAGCGCGCCCGCGCCCTTCGGCGCGTATTTGCGCGCGAGGTCGTTGTAGCGGTTGCCGGGCAGGCCGGCATAGTTGACTTCGTTGACCGCCGAGTGCGCGGCCAGCCATTCCGCCACCGCCCTGGCGTTGTCGCAATGGCGCTGCATTCGCAGCGGCAGCGTCTCGACGCCGGTCAGGAACAGGAAGGCGTTGAACGGCGACAGCGCCGCGCCGAGATCGCGCAGGCCGAGCACGCGGCAGGCGATGGCGAAGGCGAAGTTGCCGAATGTCTCCTGCAACTTGATGCCGTGATATTCCGGACGCGGCTCGCTGAGGATCGGATACTTGTTGTCGCGCGACCAGTCGAAGGTGCCGGCATCGACGATGACGCCGCCGATCGAATTGCCGTGGCCGCCGATGAACTTGGTCAGCGAGTGCAGCACGATGTCGGCGCCGTGGTCGATCGGGCGGATCAAATAGGGGCTCGCCAGCGTGTTGTCGACGATCAAGGGCACGCCGGCGTTGCGCGCCACCGCCGCGACCGCCTCGATGTCGGTGATCGAGCCGCTCGGATTGGCGATCGACTCGACATAGATCGCCTTGGTCTTCGGCGTCACCGCGCGCTCGAAGCTCGCGATATCGTCGGGGTCGGCCCACACCACGTTCCAGCCAAAGCTCTTGAAGGCATGGGTGAACTGGTTGATCGAGCCGCCGTAGAGTTTTCGCGCGGCGATGAACTCGTCGCCGGGATGCAGCAGTTGGTGCAGCGCCGTGACCTGCGCGGCGTGGCCGGACGCCGTCGCCACCGCGGCGGTGCCACCTTCGAGCGCCGCGACGCGCTCCTCCAGCACCGCGGTGGTCGGGTTGCCGAGCCGCGTGTAGATGTTGCCGAACGCTTGCAGGCCGAACAGCGAGGCGGCGTGGTCGGCGTCGTTGAAGACGAACGAGGTGGTCTGATAGATCGGCGTGGTGCGCGCGCCGGTGGTCGGGTCCGGCTGCGCGCCGGCATGGATCGCGAGCGTGGCAAATCCGGGGGTGCGGTCGGTCATTCTGGTTTCCTGTCTGTGTCGGGGC
>JBDHSX010000305.1:0-2844 GCA_039808365.1 Xanthobacteraceae bacterium
CCGTTTGAGACCAGCAGCACCGAGCCCTCCGCCTTGCGCAGCACCTCGGCGGCGACGCCGCCGAAATTGAGGGTGTCGCCCTCGATGCGATCGACGCCCATCACCACCAGGTCGATGGCGCTGTCGCGCATCTCCTGGAGGATCGCCACCTCCGGCGCGGTGTTGGTGCGCAGCGTGGTGACGACGTCGACGTCGTAGCGCGCGGCGAGCGCGATGGTTTCCTTCAGCACCGCCTCCTCCTGAAGCAGCGACACGCTGATGTTGCGGCGGCGGGTTCCCTTGTCGCGTGTCGTCGCCACGTAGATCACCCGCAGCGGATGGTTGCTGCTGCGCGCCAGCGCCACCGCCACCTCGGCGCCGCGCCGCGACACGCCGCTGCCCGACACCGGCACCAGGATCTTCAATCCGTCGCTGTCCGGCCGGGTCAGGTGATGGCCCTTGGCGGCGACCACGGCGAGCGGCCCCTCGAAGCCCGCCGTCACGATCTCGACGTTGCGGTCGAAGCCGCCATTCGCGCCGATCACCTTGTTGAGCCCGACCACCAGCAGGTCGAATCCCTTGCGGGCTTCGTCGACCACGGCGTCGGCGGCCTTCTTTTGCCGCGAGCGCGTGGTGACGTCGATCTCGCGCACCGGCTCGCCGTCTTCCTTCTCGATGTCGGCGCTGACTTTCGCGGCGTTCTTCACCGTCGACTCGTGGCTTTCCTCGTCGGTGCGCCGCTTCTCCTGCGCCTTGGCCTGCGGCCCCAGATGCAGCACGGTGGTCGGGATGCCGCGCGCGCCGGCGATCAGGCCGGCGATGCGCGAGGCGAAGCGGGCGTTGGCGCTTTCGTCCACCGCGAGCAGCAGGCGTTCGAGATTGGCGACAAAGCCCTTCTCCTCGAATTCCTCGCGCTCCAGCCGTTCCTTCTCCGCCTTCTCCAGCGGCAGCCGCTTGAGCGCCGCGCGCAGCATCGGCGGCATCGCCATGGTGGTGATGATCGCCATCGCGACGATCATCGTGAACAGGTTCTGGCTCAAGACGCCCATCGACAGGCCGATGGTGGCGATGATGACCTCGGTGGAGCCGCGCGCATTCATGCCGCTGGCGAGCGCGAAGGATTCGCGGCGGTTGAGGCCGCCGAGCGCGCCGCCGACATAGGCGCCGCCGAACTTGCCGATGCTGGCGATCAGCACCAGCAGCGCCGTGAGGAACAGCAGCTTCGGATCCTTCAGCACCGAGAGGTCGGCGCTGAGGCCGGCCAGGCCGAAGAAGATCGGCATGAACAGGCTGGTGATGAGGCCGCGCAGCCGCTCGTCGATCTGCTTGGTCAGGATCGGCGATTCGCCGACCAGGACGCCGGCGACGAAGGCGCCCAGCACCGTATGCACGCCGATCCAGTGGGTGATCAGCGCCATGCAGCACATCAACAGCAGGATCACGGTGATCACCGCCGCCGAACTGACCAGGGTGTCGTTGGCCCAGCGGATCAGCTTGAACACCAGACGGCGGCCGACAGTGAAGGAGACGGCGAGGAACGCCAGCGTGCCCAGCAGCGCCTGCGTCACCGACATCATGTCGAGCTGGCCGCGCGAGGCGAGGCTGAAGATCACCGCGATGATGACCCAGCCGATGGTGTCGTCGATCACCGCGGTGGCGACGATGATCTGGCCGACGTCGCGGCGCATGAAGTGCATCTCCCGCACCACCACCGCGACGATCTTGACCGAGGAGATCGACAACGCCGTGCCGAGGAACAGCGACGCCACCAGCCGCTGTTCCGGGTGCGGCAGCAGGCTTTCGGGCAGGAACTGGCCGAGCGTGAAGCCGCAGAGGAACGGCACCACGATGCCGGCGATGGAAATGGCGAACGCCGCCTTGCCGACCTTGCGCACCAGCTTGAGGTCGGTCTCCATGCCGGTCAAAAGCAGCAGCAGCAGAACGCCGACCTGGGCGAGGCCGTTGATCAGCGCCTTCTGCTCGGGATTGGCCGGAAAGATCGCGCTCTGCGCTTCCGGCCACAGCACGCCGAAGATCGACGGCCCGAGCACCAGCCCCGCCAGCAACTCGCCCATCACCGAGGGCTGGCCGAACCGCTGCATGATCTCGCCGAGCCCGCGGCCGACCGCGATCAGCAGGATGATCTGGAGAATGAAGATCGCCTCGGACGGATGCCCCGCGCCGTTGCCGGCCGCGCCCGCTCCTGTGATGCCCGCCAGTTGCAGGCCGAGGCCGCCCAGCACGACGCTTCCCCAGAAGCGGACTCGGGGCGACCTCACCTGCATCCTCGCTGTCTCCTCAACCGCGTGCCGGCAAGGCGGGCGAGGGAGCCCTCACGCCGTCCGCCGGCGCGCGCAACGCCATCCGCCGTCATGTTTAAGGCCATCGACGGCGAAAAGCGACGGCCGACGCATCGCCGGAACCTTGATGGAACCGGCGCAGGCGCTGGAAACCAGCCGGCCGCGTCCGGGTTCCCTTGACGAAATCGCCGCGACGGAACATTGAACTCCCCCACGCTTTCCCCGCCGTCCACCCGATGACCGCCATGAGCCGCCCCGAGCTGAAGAATTTCCGCCGCATCGTCGTCAAGGTCGGCTCGTCGCTGTTGATCGACGCCGCCGCCGGCGAGGTCAAGGAGGCGTGGCTCGAAGCGCTGGCCGCCGACCTCGCCTGGCTGCATGGCGAGGGCCGCGACGTGCTGGTGGTGTCGTCCGGCTCGATCGCGCTCGGCCGCTCCCGCCTGAAACTGCCGCGCGGCCCGCTGAAGCTCGAGGAGAGCCAGGGCGCGGCGGCGGTCGGGCAGATCGCGCTGGCGCGGCTGTGGTCCAAGGTGCTTGCCGCTCACGGCATCGACGCCGGCCAGAT
>JBDHSX010000306.1:0-2839 GCA_039808365.1 Xanthobacteraceae bacterium
GGGATGCGGGCCTCGTCGTCATGCGGCTCGCGCAGCACGTAGCCGCGGCCCCAGACGGTTTCGATGAAGTTGCGGCCCTCGGAGGCGTTGGCGAGCTTCTTGCGCAGCTTGCAGATGAAGACGTCGATGATCTTCAGTTCCGGCTCGTCCATGCCGCCGTAGAGATGATTGAGGAACATTTCCTTGGTCAGCGTGGTGCCCTTGCGCAGCGAGAGCAGTTCCAGCATCTGATATTCCTTGCCGGTCAGATGCACGCGCTGGCTCGACACCTCGACGGTCTTGGTGTCGAGATTGACGATCAGGTCGCCGGTCTGGATCACCGACTGGGCGTGACCCTTCGAGCGGCGCACGATCGCATGAATGCGGGCGACCAGCTCATCCTTGTGGAACGGTTTCGTCATGTAGTCGTCGGCGCCGACGCCGAGACCCTTGACCTTGTCCTCGATGCCGGCGAGGCCGGAGAGGATCAGAATCGGTGTCTTGATCTTCGAGATACGCAACTGCTTGAGCACGTCGTAGCCGGACATATCGGGCAGGTTGAGGTCGAGCAGGATAATGTCGTAGTCGTAGAGCTTGCCGAGGTCGACGCCTTCCTCACCGAGATCGGTGGTGTAGACGTTGAAACTTTCGGATTTGAGCATCAGCTCGATCGACTGCGCGACGGCGCTGTCATCCTCAATCAGCAATACGCGCATGCCAGTCCCCTATCGTAGCCGCTCCGGGCGTCAGGTCGTCCGCACTACTTGCGGCACTGGAAACGCCTTTGAACAACTGATTCGAATCCTGACCGGATATGGTTAACAAAACCTGATTCCTCTCCGCAAGCTCTATCGTGCAATTTTTGCCGAATCGTCCTAAAACATTGCGCTTAGGCAGTTTTTGTTTTCCGTTCCCATTCAGGTTTCGCATCAAGAGGCAGAGCCAACCATTTGGCGAACCATTTGGTTGACCGCCTCCCGGACGCGCGTCTCGATCGGACGCGCGGCTCCTCAGTCACCAAAGACAGTGACGCAATGATTAACGATGCGGGTAAACACGAAGTTAAGGCGATCTGCACAAGACGCGGAAACTTGGGGTTTTCGCCATGAAGGCGCTCGCCAACCAGATCGACGATCTCGACGGCGTCAATATTTATGGCCGTGTCGTCGGCGTGCGCGGGCTGATGGTGGAGGTCGCCGGACCGATCCACGCCATGTCGGTCGGCGCGCGGATCGTGATCGAGACCGCCGGCCAGCGCGTCATCCCCTGCGAGGTGATCGGCTTCACCGGCGACAACGCCGTGGTGATGCCGTTCGCCGGCCTTGACGGCGTGCGGCGCGGCTGCCGCGCGGTGATCGCCAACGCCGCCGGGGTGGTGCGGCCGTCGCCGTCGTGGCTCGGCCGCGTGCTCAACGCCATGGGCGAGCCGATCGACGGCAAGGGGCCGCTCGCCCAGGGCGCGACCGCGATGCCCTATCGCAACGCGCCGCCGCCGGCGCATGCCCGCAGGCGGGTCGGCGCGCCGCTCGATCTCGGCGTGCGCGTGCTCAATACCTTCCTGACCTGCTGCCGCGGCCAGCGCATGGGCATCTTCGCCGGCTCCGGCGTCGGCAAGTCGGTGCTGCTGTCGATGCTGGCGCGCAACGTCGACGCGGACATCTCGGTCATCGGGCTGATCGGCGAGCGCGGCCGCGAGGTGCAGGAATTCCTGCAGGACGATCTCGGCGAGGAGGGCCTCGCGCGCTCCGTGGTGGTGGTGGCGACCTCCGACGAGCCGGCCCTGATGCGGCGGCAGGCGGCCTATCTGACGCTGGCGATCGCGGAATATTTTCGCGACGAGGGCAAATCGGTGATGTGCATGATGGACTCGGTGACGCGCTTCGCCATGGCGCAGCGCGAGATCGGCCTGTCCGCCGGGGAGCCGCCGACCGCCAAGGGCTACACGCCGACGGTGTTCACCGAGCTGCCGCGGCTTCTGGAGCGCGCCGGGCCGGGCACCGGCGAGGGCTCGATCACCGGCATCTTCACCGTGCTGGTCGACGGCGACGATCACAACGAGCCGGTGGCCGACGCGGTGCGCGGCATTCTCGACGGCCACATCGTGATGGAGCGCGCCATCGCCGAGCGCGGCCGCTATCCCGCGATCAACGTGCTCAAGTCGGTGTCGCGCACCATGCCGCGCTCCGCCGATCCCGCCTATCTGCCGGTGATCGCCCGCGGCCGCCAGGTGATGGCGACCTATGCCGACATGGAGGAACTGATCCGGCTCGGCGCCTATCGCGCCGGATCGAGCCCGGAGGTCGACGAGGCGATCCGCCTGCACGAGCCGCTGGAGGATTTTTTGCGGCAGGCCAAGGACGAGGTCGCGACCCTTGCCGACGGCTATCGGCGATTGGCCCGGATTCTGAGCATCGTGGAAACGGAACGCTAACTTTGTCGGGTCATCATCGCGCCCGTCTGTTGTCCGCCGGCGGGGCCTTGCGCGAGGAGCCGGTGTCGTCCCGTTTTCGATCGGGACTTCTGGGGAGTACGAGTCGATGAAGTCACGTGAAACCCTCATTCGCCTGAAGAAGTTTCAGGTCGACGAGAAACGCCGCAGGGTGGCCCAGATCGAATCCATGATCGCCGATTTCGAGCGGATGTCGGTCGATCTGGAACATGAGATCGCGACCGAGCAGGAGCGGGCCGGGATCACCGATCCGACCCATTTCGCCTACCCGACCTATGCCAAGGCGGCGATCCAGCGCCGCGAGAACCTGACCCGCTCGGCCGGGGAATTGCGGATGCAGCTTGAGGACGCCAGGGCGCAGCTCGGCGAAGCCTTCGAGGAGTTGAAGAAGGTCGAACTGCTCGACGAGCG
>JBDHSX010000307.1:0-2820 GCA_039808365.1 Xanthobacteraceae bacterium
TATTCAGCCGCCAGGGGGGTGGCGTGCAGCGGCAGGTCGAGCCGGTGCCAGACTTGCACCAAAGCCTCGGCGAGCTGATCGATCAGCGCGTCGTCGTGGTAGGGCGACGGCGTGATGCGCAGCCGTTCGGTGCCCTTGGCGACGGTCGGATAGTTGATCGGCTGGATATAGATGCCGTGCTCCTGAAGCAGCAGGTCGCAGGCCTGCTTGCAGCGCTCGGGATCGCCGACGAACACCGGGACGATGTGGGTGCTGGTGGACATCACCGGCAGACCGGCGGCATTGAGCACCGCCTTGGTGCGCGCGGCGCGGTCCTGATGGCGCTCGCGCTCCCAATTCGACGATTTCAGATGGCGGATCGCCGCCGTCGCCGCCGCGCAGACCGCCGGCGGCAGCGAGGTGGTGAAGATGAAGCCCGGCGCGTAGGAGCGCACTGCGTCGATGATCTCCGCCTTGGCGGTGATGTAGCCGCCGAGGCAGCCGAACGCTTTCGCCAGCGTGCCCTCCAGCACGTCGATGCGATGCATGACGCCGTCGCGCTCGGCGATGCCGCCGCCACGCGGGCCGTACATGCCGACCGCGTGAACCTCGTCCACATAGGTCATGGCGCCGTAGCGTTCGGCGAGGTCGCAGATTTTCGCCAGCGGCGCGATGTCGCCGTCCATCGAATACAGGCTTTCGCAGGCGATCAGTTTCGGCCGCTGCGGGCCCGCGGCGATCAGCAGTTCCTCAAGATGGGCGAGGTCGTTGTGGCGGAACACCTGACGCTCGCAGCCGGATTGCCGGATGCCCTCGATCATCGAGTTGTGGTTGAGCGCGTCGGACAGGATCAGGCAGTCGGGAATGAGTTTCGCCAGCGTCGAGATGCCGGTTTGGTTCGACACGTAACCCGAGGTGAACAGCAGCGCGGCTTCCTTGCCGTGCAGATCGGCGAGTTCGCGCTCAAGCCCGACCAGCGGATGGTGGTTGCCGGCGATGTTGCGGGTGCCGCCGGCGCCGGTGCCGACGCGGGTCGCGGTCTCCACCATGGCGCCGACCACTTTCGGATGCTGGCCCATGCCGAGATAGTCGTTGGAACACCACATCACCACGGTACGTTCGCCGCGGGGGGCGTGCCACGTGGCGTAAGGGAAGCGGCCCGCGATGCGTTCCAGGTCGGCAAAAACCCGGTAACGTCGCTCGTCGTGCAGGCGATTGACGGCGTCGCGGAAGAACTGGTTGTAATTCATCGCAAAACCCGAATTCGGCAAGATCGGGCCACAAGGTCTGGGCCACGCTGCGCACGGCCCTTTTTAGAGCCTTTCCAGGATCGATGTCGAGCCGAATTAAGGTCCCGGCGACCCGCATGGACCGATTGAAGCCCTGCCCTGGGCGCAGCCTCAAGCTTGCGCTGGCTCAACGTCAGCCATCGCAGGATGTGGCAGTCGCTCAGGTGCTGAGGAAGCGCAGGATGCCGTCGGACTGCGGTTGTACGATCAAGCGGCCCTCGTTGAGCATGTAGTTGACGTGCGCGATCAACTCGCCCGCGGCGAAACCGGTCTGGTGGGCGTCGAGCGGATATTTGTGAAACACCACCGGCACCAGTTCGGCCGAAGTCTTCGGCGCTTCCCGGCAGGCGGTGGCGATCATGGCGCACCGCTCCTCGTGATGATCGGCCAGTTGCTTGATGCGCGTCTTCAGCCCGTAAAACGGCACGCCATGGCCGGGCAGCACCAGCACGTCGTAGGGCAGCGTGGTGGTCAGGCTGGCCAGCGAGGCGAGATATTCGCCGAGCGAATTCTGGTCGGGCTCGACCGCCCACACGCTGACATTGGGTGAAATCTTGCTGAGCACCTGATCGGCCGACAGGAACAGCTTGTCGGCGGCGCAATACAGCATCACCTGGTCGAGCGCGTGGCCGCCGCCGGTGATGACCTTGAAGCGCCGGGCGCCGATCGAGATTTCGTCGCCATGCGAGATCCGGCGGTAGGAGGCGGGCAGGGTCGACACCCGCTTGAGATAATCCTGGCCGCGGCCGAGCAGCTTGTCGGTGAGGCTCTCGTCCATGCCGTGGCGGCGGAAGAACAGCCGCTGGGCGGTCTTGCGCTCGTCGGTGCCGCGCATCTGATGGTAGGCCGATTGCAGATATTCGACCTGCGACATCACCAGCGGGCAGTTGAAACGCTCGACGATCCAGCCGGCGAGCCCGACGTGATCGGGATGCGAATGGGTGACGATCAGCCGGGTGATGTTGAAGTTCTTCAAGGGGCCGTCGTCGAACAGCGCGGTCCAGGCCGCGATGGTCTCCTCGTTGCCGAAGCCGGAATCGACCATGGTCCAGCCGTCGCCGTCGGCGAGCAGATAGATGTTCACATGGTTGAGCAAGAACGGCAGTTTCAGGCGAAGCCAGAGCACGCCCGGTCTCAGCTCGATGACCTCGTTGGGGCCCGGCGGTGTTTCCCAGGGGTAGCGCAGGATGCCGGCCAGGCTCTGGATCGCGGGGGTTTTGACGTGCATGGGAGACCGCTGTGGTTGCATATCTTCGGCTTAGCCAAACAATCGGCAGGGCGCCAGCCGAAAAAACACGCCTCAGACCTGCATGGGCGGGTCCGGCCCGTCGATTGCGCGGGGCAACTGCGGGCCGGCGCGAGGGCCTCGGGTGGCGTCGATGCCGGAATGCAAGAAGGCCGGCGCGAGCGCCGGCCTTCCAGGATCATATCAGGACGGGCAATCAATACTTGGCGACGACCGGGGCGCCCCAGTTGAAGCGGTAGTTGATGCCGGCCTTGACGGTGTGCTCGTCGTTGCGGAAACCGCCGACCACCAGACCCGGGGTGACGT
>JBDHSX010000308.1:0-2810 GCA_039808365.1 Xanthobacteraceae bacterium
GCGCTCGTAGCTCAGCTGGATAGAGCATCGGATTTCGATTCCGAGGGTCGGGAGTTCGAATCTCTCCGAGCGCGCCACGGCCGGAATGGCTCCCGCTCGACGGTCCGGGCCCTGACTTCGACGGGTGCTCGGTCCGCGCCAGGAAACACGGTATCCTTGCTGCAACGTTCGGTCGTTTCGGGAGGCATCGATGTGTCGATCCATGTCATCGTAGCGATCGCGGCGATCGTCGGGACCGCGATCGCGATGGCGGCGTTCTACCGGCCGGATCGGGTTCTCATGCGCAGCGCCATCGCCGCGCTATGCGCCGTGGCCCTGCCCTACGTCGCCTCCTATGCCGTCGGCCCGTTTCTCGGCGAGGGCGCCGGTTTCGGTGTCGCCTTGATTCTCTATGTGCTGTCAGGCGCCGTCCTGCTGGTTGCGATCTCGGCGGCGCTCGGCGCGGCCACGCGATATATCTGGACGGCGGTACGCGGGCGCGGCGCTTGAGCAACGACGGCGAACAGGGGCGGGCGACTTGGAGAGTTACCTTATTCTTGCCGGGTGCCTTTGGCTGATCCTTCAGATCGCGGCGCTCCGGACGATGCGGGGCTGGTGGCGAAACGCCGCCTGGCTGTCCGCGGCGGCGATAGCCCTGGCGGTCGTCGTCGCCACGCTCGGCGTTCTCGACGGCTCCGACCTCGCGCCGATCTGGGTCGTCCTGGCCTTGCCGGTGTGCCTGGTGTGGATTGCCGCGCTCTGGATCATCCGCGGGGCGGTCTGGCTTCTCACCCGATAAGGCGGCCGGACCGGTGTGCCGTCCTGGGGCCCCGCCAGTTCCGGCATGGCTGACTTGCTGCGCGGCCGTATCTATTTATGGAGCGAAAACAATCATATAACGGTTCCCAGATCGATTCTTTCCGGCGCGCCGCGATGCTTAACGAATTGCCAACATAGTTGGGCCAGATTTCCCGGCACTGATGGAACGGGCCCGGTGTCCTCCCGCGTCGTCCCGTGGGCGGCGGCTCAAGGGCTTTCGGCGTCCTTATCGGAATGGCGGTCGGCTGATGCGCGGCATGTGGGTGATGGGTTTGGTGAGCGCGGTTGTCCTGGCCGCGCCGGCGCGCGCCGATCTGCATATCACCCGCGATCACGGCGGCTATGTCACCGAATACAAGGCGAAGTACGAGCGCATCCGCGATCGCCACGAGCGGGTCATCATCGACGGCATCTGCAATTCCGCCTGCACCATGGTGTTCGGCATCGTGCCGATGAACAAGATCTGCGTGACGCCGCGCGCCAGCCTCGGCTTTCATCAGGCCTATTACGACAAGGCGTTCACCTTCGGCATCAAGGTTCTCAGCCCGCAGGGCACCTCGGACCTGATGGCCTACTATCCCTCGACCGTGAAGGACTGGATCCGCCGCAACGGCGGCCTCACGCCCGAGATGAAGAAGATCAAAAACGGGCCGGAGCTGTGGAAGATCGTCGATCCGTGTCCGGAGGAGTTTTGAGCGGCGCGTCGATTCAGTCAAAGTAAAGTATGATCGACCTGGACGGAATCGCTTGCGATCATTCCAAGAGCCCGACTGAAAATGGGACGTCATCGTCCGCGAAAGCGGACGATCCAGTAGCCCGTATCAGCACGTTGGAAATCTGACCCGCCAACAGGCACGGGATACTCCGCTTGCGCGGAGTATGACGTTTCCCGTGTTGCCGAGCGCCGCTTCTGCCTCGAAGAATCGTGCTGCCATCATTCAGAACGTCACCACGCTGCGGATCGACTCGCCCTTGTGCATCAGGTCGAACGCCTTGTTGATGTCGGCGAGCGGCATGACGTGGGTGATCATCGGGTCGATCTGAATCTTGCCCTGCATGTACCAGTCGACGATCCTCGGCACGTCGGTGCGGCCGCGCGCGCCGCCGAAGGCGGTGCCCTTCCAGGTGCGTCCGGTGACGAGCTGGAACGGCCGCGTCGCGATCTCCGCGCCGGCCGGGGCGACGCCGATGATGATCGACTGGCCCCAGCCGCGATGGCAGGCTTCCAGCGCCTGCCGCATCACCGTGACGTTGCCGGTGCAGTCGAAGGTGTAGTCGGCGCCGCCGATCTGGTCCGCGCCCGACTTGGTCATGTCGACCAGATAAGGCACGAGATCCTTGCCGACCTCCTTCGGGTTGACGAAATGGGTCATGCCGAAGCGCTCGCCCCACGCCTTGCGGTCGTTGTTGATGTCGACGCCGATGATCATGTCGGCGCCGGCGAGCCGCAGCCCCTGCAGCACGTTCAGCCCGATGCCGCCCAGCCCGAACACGATGGCCTTGGCGCCCGGCTCGACTTTCGCCGTGTTGAGCACCGCGCCGATGCCGGTGGTGACGCCGCAGCCGATGTAGCAGACCTTGTCGAAGGGGGCGTCCTCGCGGATTTTCGCCACCGCGATTTCCGGCAGCACGGTGTAGTTGGCGAAGGTCGAGGTGCCCATGTAGTGGTGGATCGGCTGGCCGCCGAGTGAGAACCGCGAGGTGCCGTCCGGCATAAGGCCGGCGCCTTGCGTGGCGCGGATCGCGGTGCACAGATTGGTCTTGCGCGACAGGCAGGACGGGCACTGCCGGCATTCTGGCGTGTACAGCGGGATGACGTGGTCGCCCTTCTTCACGCTGCTGACGCCGGGGCCGACATCGACCACCACGCCGGCGCCTTCATGGCCGAGGATCGCGGGAAACAGCCCCTCGGGGTCGGCCCCCGACAAGGTGAATTCGTCGGTGTGGCAGACGCCGGTGGCCTTGATCTCCACCATCACCTCGCCCTCGCGCGGGCCGTCGAGTTGAACCGT
>JBDHSX010000309.1:0-2793 GCA_039808365.1 Xanthobacteraceae bacterium
TGCCTCGCAATGACGGAAAGAGCATTCGTTGAAGTAACAGGATGAATCGATGACCCTTCAATCTTCCGGAACGCTCGCCATCGGCGAGGCGCGGATCGAGTATCGCATGACCGGCCCCATGCCCGACGTCGCGCCGACGCTGGTGCTGCTGCATGAAGGGCTGGGCTGCGCGGCGCTATGGGGCGATTTTCCGCGCGCACTCGCGGAGGCCACCGGCTGCGGCGTGTTCGCCTATTCGCGCGCGGGCTATGGCGCGTCGAGCCCGGTGCCGATGCCGCGCGGCCCCGACTACATGCATGTCGAGGCGCTCGACGTGTTGCCGCGCCTGCTCGACGCCATCGGTTTCAGGCGCGGTCTGTTGGTCGGCCATTCCGACGGCGCCTCGATCGCGGCGATCTATGCCGGCGGCGTGCAGGATCATCGCGTGCGCGGCGTGGCGCTGATGGCGCCGCATTTCGTGATGGAGGAAATGAATCTCGCGGCCATCGCCAAGGCGCGCGACGAATATCGCGACGGTCCGTTGCGCGCCAAGCTCGCGCGCTGGCATCAACATGTCGACGACGCCTTTCACGGCTGGAACGACACCTGGCTCAATCCGCGTTTCCGCGATTGGGATATCTCGGAATACCTCGCTTACATTCGCGTGCCGATGCTGATCATCCAGGGCGAGGACGATCAATACGGCACGGTGCGCCAGATCGAGGTGGCGCAGGAGGAATGCTATTGCCCGGTCGATGTCACGCTGCTGCCGGGCGTCGGTCATTCGCCCTATCGCGAGGCGCCGGAGCCGACGCTGGCGGCGCTCGCTGCCTTCGCCGATCGCATCCTGCGCGTCCATGAGAGCGGGGCGGACCGCGCGGCGTGACCGGCGCGAGTTCTGGCGCGGGATTCTTGCGGCGAAGCGGTGGCTGATTGCGGGCGGCAACAAGGCCGTCGATTCCGCCCCACTTGAGAGCGTTCGCCATGAAACAAAATTCATGTTTTCCATGGACAGTGCCAAAATCATGCATTATGATGCATGTCTTCACAGCTTAGCCCAGACAGGGATGGTTTCATGGCCGGCGAAGATCGGGTGCTCGCGAACGGCGCCAAGCATATTGACTTCCAGACCGATCCCAGCCGCTACCGCCACTGGACGATCGATGTCGCCGGTGACGTCGCCACCCTGACCATGGATGTCGACGAGAACGGCGGGCTATTCGAGGGCTATCAGCTCAAGCTCAATTCCTACGATCTCGGCGTCGATATCGAACTCGCCGACGCGGTGCAGCGGCTGCGCTTCGAACATCCCGAGGTCAAGGTGGTGGTGATGCGCTCCGGCAAGAACCGGGTGTTCTGCGCCGGCGCCAACATCCGCATGCTGGCGGGCTCGACCCACGCCCACAAGGTCAACTTCTGCAAGTTCACCAACGAGACCCGCAACGGCATCGAGGATTCCAGCGAGAACTCCGGCCAGAAGTTCATCTGCGTGGTCAACGGCACCGCGGCCGGCGGCGGCTACGAACTGGCGCTGGCCACCGATCACATCATCATGGCCGACGACGGTTCGGCGGCGGTGGCGCTGCCGGAGGTGCCGCTGCTCGCGGTGCTGCCCGGCACCGGCGGGCTGACCCGCGTGGTCGACAAGCGCAAGGTGCGCCGCGATCACGCCGATTACTTCTGCACCATCGAGGAAGGCATCAAGGGCAAGCGCGCGGTGCAATGGCGGCTGGTCGACGAGATCGCGCCCAACAGCAAACTGGAGGCGAAGCTCGCCGAGCGCGCCCGGGCATTGGCCGCGACCTCGACCCGCAACGGCGCGGGCGAGGGCATCGCGCTGACGCCGCTTCATCGCGCGATCGACGACAACGGCCTGCATTATGACTTTGTCGATGTCGAGATCGATCGCGCCCAGCGCATCGCCACCATCACCGTCAAGGCGTCGGACACCGCGCCGCCGGCCGATATCGCCGGGCTCATGGCGCAGGGCGCGGCGTTCTGGCCGCTGCAAGCGGCGCGCGAACTCGACGACGCCATCCTGCATCTGCGCATCAACGAACTCGATATCGCGATGCTGGTGTTCAAGTCGCTCGGCGGCAGCGCGAACGTGCTGGCCCATGACGATTTTCTCGAAGCCAACAAGGCGCACTGGCTGGTCAACGAGATCCGCCACTACTGGAAGCGGGTGCTGAAGCGCATCGACGTCACCTCGCGGACGCTGGTGACGCTGGTGGAGCCCGGCTCCTGCTTCGTCGGCACGCTGGCCGAACTGGTGTTCGCGGCCGATCGCTCCTACATGCTGGTCGGAAGCCGCGACGGCGACAACCGCGCGCCGCCGGCGATCGTGCTCAACGCCATGAACTTCGGCCCCTATCCGATGAGCCACGGCCTGACGCGGCTGCAATCGCGCTTTCAGGCCGACCCCAACGACATCGACGCGGCGAAGGCGCGGATCGGCGAGGCGCTCGACGCCGAGAGCGCCGAGGAACTCGGCCTCGTCACCTTCGCGCTCGACGACATCGACTGGGACGACGAGGTGCGGGTGTTCATGGAGGAGCGCACGAGCTTCTCGCCGGACAGTCTCACCGGGATGGAAGCCAACCTGCGCTTCGTCGGGCCGGAGACCATGGAATCGAAAATTTTCGCGCGTCTCACGGCGTGGCAGAACTGGATTTTCCAGCGCCCCAACGCGGTCGGCGAAGACGGCGCGCTGCGCCGCTACGGCACCGGCGTCAAGGCGCGGTTCGATATGACGAGGGTTTGAGCGTTTGGGAATGCGAGTCGCCGTCATTGCCAGCACTCGGATCGGCGTTT
>JBDHSX010000310.1:0-2774 GCA_039808365.1 Xanthobacteraceae bacterium
TCGCCTTCGCCGCCTGCCGTTCCGCGCGGGCGCTGGCGCGTTGCTTGGCGCGCTTGCGCTCGCAGGCGTCGCACTTGCAGCCGATCGGCTTCAGGTATTCCTTGAAATACTCGGTGCCGTAGTCGTAGTTGATTTCGTCGCCCGGCGCGATGTTCTTGATGGCGCGGATCACCACCTTGCGCTTGCGGGCGCTGACATCGGATTCCGCGTTCGGCTTGCACGAATGATTGATGTAGCGCGCGATGTTCTCGCGCACCGAGCCGTCGATGGTCCAGCGCTTGTTGATCTGGAACAGATACTTGTTCTCGACCGCGTCGTCCTCCTCCTTGCGGCAGTCCAGCATCGGGCCGACGTAGCGGATGATCTTCTCGCCTTTCTTGATCGGCTTGGTGGCGAACAGGCCCAGTCCGGTCTTGGAACGGCCAATGCGATACGGCTTGCTGGCAGGGATGACGGGCATGACTTCGGAGGGTTGGCTCGAAACAGGCGGACGCGGCGGGGTTGCCGTGCCTCGACCTTCTATCGCAATCCGGGCCACGATGTCAGGCTTTTCCGGCCGACGGCCTCGAACCTTCCCCAGCTTACCGCCGCCCGGCGCGGCCCATCAGCCGGCGCGCGGGCCGAGCGGCGTGCCGCCCCGCAACATCCTGTCGAGCAACTGATCGACCGTGCTTCCCGCCGGCAGCCGTTCGAGAATATCCGACAGACGGCCGTCGAGCACCAGGCTGACGAAGCCGTGCATCAGCGACCATGCGCGCGCGGCGTCGGCGGCCTGTTCCAGCGTCAGCGTCTGGCTCGCGATGGTCTCGCCCCGCCCCTCGCCCACCGCCGCCACCAATCCGGCAAAGGACGCGTTCGCGGCGTCTTGCAGCGCCGGGTTGGTCATATCGAGCCGCTCGGCGCGAAACATCAACTGATACATCGCCGGATGCGTGCGCGCGAAATCGAGATAGGCGTGCGCCCGCGCCTGCCCGACCTCGGTCCATGAACGTCCGGGCACGACCGCCGCCCTCATCGCCGCGCCGAAACGTCGATAGCCGATCGCCGCCAACTCGCTGACGAGCCCGGTGAGATCACGGAAGTGATGCGCCGGCGCGGCGTGCGAGACGCCGGCCTCGCGCGCCACCGCGCGCAAGGTCAGCCCGGTGAGGCCGTCGCGCTCCAGAATCGTTTCCGCCGCCTTGAGCAGCGCGTCGTGCAGATCGCCATGGTGATAGGGCGCAAGCGGCCCCGGCTTCGCCTTTCCCCGCGCCCCGACCTTGGCGGGGGGCGTCGCCTTGGCCGACGCCGGACGGGACGGAGATTTCGCCGCGCGGGCGGCGGCGGGTGTTCGGCGGAAGGATGGCTTGCGGGTCATCGGTGGATGATAGACCGCCATTTTTACACTGTAAAGATTTGGCTTGACGGGATCCCGAATTTCCATCTAATTTATCTTTACGTCGTCAAGATATCTCACCGAGGGAGACACCCGTGCCGCAAGCCGACGCCGAACTGAACAACCTCGCGCCAATTCCGATGGAATGCGACGCGCCGTTCCTCAAGATCGAGGGTGAACTGCCGCGCGACCTCAACGGCACGCTCTATCGCAACGGCCCCAATCCGCAGTTCGACGTCCCCGGCGCGCACTGGTTCGTCGGCGACGGCATGCTGCACGCCTTTCACCTCGAAAACGGCCGCGCCAGCTATCGCAACCGCTGGGTCCGCACGCCGAAATGGCTGGCCGAGCACGACGCCGGCCGCGCCATCTTCGCCGGGTTCGGCCCGCTCCGGCTCCCCGGCGCGCCGGAAACCACATGCAACGACACCGGCGCCGCCAATACCAACATCATCCATCACGGCGGCCGCCTGCTGGCGCTTGAGGAAGGCCATCCGCCGACCGAGATCGACCCGTTGACGCTGGCGACGCGCGGCTATTGCGACTACGACCGTCGCATCAAGGGGCCGTTCACCGCGCATCCCAAGGTCGATCCCGTCACCGGCGAGATGATGTTCTTCGGCTATAGCGCCAAGGGGCCGTTCAGCTCGGCGCTCTCTTACGGCGTGGTCGATTCCGCCGGCCGCGTCACCCGCTTCGAGCATTTCGACACGCCATATTCCAGCATGGTGCATGATTTCATCGTCACGGCGAACCATGTGCTGTTTCCGATCCTGCCGCTGACCGGCAGCATGGAGCGCGCCATCAAGGGGCAGCCGGCCTTTGCCTGGGAGCCCGACAAGGGCGGCCATATCGGCGTCATGGCGCGCGGCGGCAAGACCTCGGACATCCGCTGGTTCCGCGCCGAGGCGTGTTACGTGTTCCACGTTCTCAACGCCTGGGACGACGGCAGCCGCATCGTCGCCGACGTCATGCAATACGAGGAGCCGCCGCTGTTTCCGCGCCTCGACGGCCGCCCGAGCCATCCGGCGAGCCTCGGCGCGCGCCTGTGCCGCTGGACCTTTGACCTCGCCGCCAATACCGACCGCTTCTCGCAGGTCTATCTCGACGACATCGCCGGCGAGTTTCCCCGCGTCGACGAACGTCGCGCCGGACGCGCCACGGCGCATGGCTGGTACGCCTGCGCCAATCCCGACCTGCCCGCCTCGACCGCGCTGCACGGCATCGTCCATGTCGGCGGCGACGGCGCGCGCAAGGCGCAATACATGCTGGCCAAGGGCGACAGCATTTCCGAGCCGGTGTTCGTGGAACGCGCCGCCGACGCGCCGGAGGGCCACGGCTGGCTGCTCGCCGTGGTCTGGCGCGCGCGCGAGAACCGCAGCGACCTCGCGGTGTTCGA
>JBDHSX010000311.1:0-2765 GCA_039808365.1 Xanthobacteraceae bacterium
GATTTGCCGGAGCCCTCGCCACCCTCGAAAGTGATGAAGCGGCCGCGCGTCGCGCCCTTCGCCGCATTCGGTTCCGCCGCCATCACAGTTTCTCGATACCGGCGCGGAACATTCCGATCATCAACTCGCTGGCCCCATCGAAGGCCCGCTGCACGGTGGTTCCGGTTTCCACCGCGTCGATGGCGTAAAGCGGCTCCTCGACCGCGATATTGGCGCCGCGCCACACCTTGATGACACCGATCCGCTGCCCGGCCGCGATCGGCGCGCGGACCGGACCGGCATAGATGATCCGCGCCAGCAGCTTGTCATTGCCGTTCTTCTGCACCATCACGCGGACCGGCTCGGTCGTCGCGACGCGCACCCATCGTTGCGCGCCCCCGAACACCTTGACCGAGCCCACCGGCGCCTTGGCCGCGAACAAGGTGCGGGTCTCGAAATTGCGGAACCCCCATTCCAGCAGCTTCTTGGCCTCGGCCGCACGGTCGTCCTTGTCCTCAAGACCGTTGACGACGACGATCAGACGGGTGCCGTTCTGCACCGCCGAGCCGACCAGGCCGTAGCCGCCCTCCTTGGTGTAGCCGGTCTTCAGCCCGTCGGCGCCCTCCAGCGCTTTCAGCAGCGGGTTGCGGTTGAACTGGCGGATCTTGTTCCAGGTGAATTCCGGCTCGCCGAACAGCTTGTAGAACTCGGGATAGGTCTGGATGATATGGCGCGCGAGCAGCGACAACTCGCGAACGGTCATCTTGTTGTCAGGGTCGGGCAACCCGGTGGAATTGCCGAACGTCGATCGCGTCAGTCCCAGTTCGCGCGCCCGTTTCGTCATCATTTCGGCGAACGCCTTCTCGCCGCCGGCGATGCCTTCCGCCAGCACCATGCAGGAATCGTTGCCGCTCTGGATGATCGCGCCATGCAGCAGATCGTCGACCGCGATGCGGCTGTGGATCGCCGCGAACATTGTCGAACCGCCCGCCGGAGCCCCGCCCTTGCGCCAGGCGTTCTCGCTGACCCTGAATTCGTCGGTCAGCTTGAGCTGGCCCTGCCTGATGGCGTGAAACACCACCTCGACGGTCATCAGCTTCATCATGCTGGACGGCGCGCGCAGTTCGTCGGCGTTCTTCTCGAACAGGACGCTGCCGCTGTCGGCCTCGATCAGGATCGCGGTCGGCGCGTCGGTGTTGAACCCGTCGTCCTTCTTCGCGCCCTGGACGCTGTTATTGGCCGCGAACGCCGCTGTCGCAACCGCCAGCGCGCACGCGACAAGGCCGCCGACCGGCCATCGCCAAAGGCGGCGTCTCGACGCGCGGGGGGAACGGAATCGTCGGTTAGGCATGCCGCAATATCCTGTTCGCCCAGTTTATCAGCGGGGTTTTGCAGGAACAACACGCGGCGGAAAACGCCCGGCCGAGGTTCAAGACCGGCTTAGTAAAGCCCGCGCCCGGACAAAATCTCGCGCGGACTGTCCTGCCGCTCCACCGGCGCATAGGCGCTGACAACGCGGCTGGCGGCAACATGGCTGCGGTCGCCATAGCTGACGACCTGCCGGCTTTCGAGCGGGGCGCGCTCGACCCGCGCCACGCGTGAGGGCGGCGGCTCCGGCGTCGTATCGGCGGCATCGGCTTCTGCGACCGCATTGCCGAGGCTGTAGGGCCGTTCTCCCGGCACCGGGACGTCGCGGCGCACGGCGCGAACGCTGGCATGGGACGGCTCGGGAATGAACGGCCGCGCCGACGCCACCCGAACGGTCGACGGCGATGGCGCGGGCTCCCCGGTCCGCAGGGTCGCCACCAGTTGGCGATCGTCCGAGCCTTCCAGCGGCGCGCGACCGACATATTCGACCCGGACGCGGGCGATACCCTGCCCTTTGAAATCCAATAGATGCGCGGCCCTGTTGGAAACGTCGATGATGCGATTGCCATGATAGGGCCCGCGATCATTGACGCGAACGATGAGCGATTTGCCGTTGCTGAGATTGGTGACCCGGGCGTAGCTCGGGATCGGCATGGTCGGATGCGCGGCGGTCAGCGAATCCATGTCGAAGACTTCGCCGTTCGCGGTCAGGCGTCCGTGGAAATTATCGCCGTACCACGACGCCAGACCCTCCGCGCGGTAGTTCGGGTTCTCTTGCGGGACGTAGACCCGGCCGGCGACGGTATAGGGCTTGCCGACCCGGTAGGTCCCACCGCCCTTCGGCACTGGCTCGCCGAACGCAACGACGCGCGGGCTGCTGGAAACGCCGTATTTGGGATCGACCCGGCTGTATTTGCCCGAGGAGACGCAATTGGCGAGCAGCAGACAGGAACCGATCGCGACGACTGCGCGCGCGGTTCCGTTGATCCTGGCAGAACAGTGAATCCCCATGCCCCGAATACCACTCAGACGGACCGACGCCATTGCCGCCGGCCCCTTACTTAATCCCCACCTGGTCCCCTGTACGAGAACCAGGTTAACATACCGCGGCGCGATCAAGGCGGAAATGAGATGACACGTTTGGCATGGTAAACCGCTGGTTGCCTTGCGGATAATGATCGGGGGCGCAAGGCATCGCCCCGCGCCATGCCAACCATCCCCATAGGATGTCTTGTGATGCTCCACCTGTCGGCGGCCGGACATCGATCGGGACTTTCAGCGATCCAATCAGGGCTTTGCGCCCTCGGCAGGCTTTGCTAAGGGCTACGCCATGCCGCGAACGGAAGGGTGGCCGAGTGGTTTAAGGCACCGGTCTTGAAAACCGGCGTGGGTGCAAGCCCACCGTGGGTTCGAATCCC
>JBDHSX010000312.1:0-2759 GCA_039808365.1 Xanthobacteraceae bacterium
CATCGCGCTGGCCGATTATCGCGGCCGCCCGCTGGTCATCAGCCTGGTCTACTCCAGTTGCAGCACCACCTGCCCGGTGACGACGCAGCACCTGATCGACGCGGTGGCGCAGGCGCGCGCGAGCCTCGGCGCGGACCGCTTCGCGGTGCTCACCATCGGTTTCGACGCCCGCCGCGACAGCCCGCAGCGCATGGCGGCGTTCGCCGGCCGGCAGGGCATTCCGGCCAGCGGCTGGGATGTCGCCTCCGGCGACGAGGCGACGCTGGCGGCACTGATGCGGGATGTGGGCTTCAGCTATCAGGCCGTCGCCGGCGGGTTCGATCACGTCGCCCAGACCACCATTGTCGATGCCGAGGGCCGTATCCACCGTCAGGTCTACGGCGACGACTTCCCGCTGCCGGTGTTCATCGAGCCCTTGAAGGAGACGGTGTTCGGCATCACCACCCGCGCGCTCACCGTCTCGGCGCTGATCGACCGCCTGAGCTTTCTCTGCACCGTCTACGATCCCGGTCAGGGCCGTTACCGCACCAGCTACGCCATCGCGCTCGGCATTGGCATCGGCGCCCTGTCGCTGCTCATCTCCGGCATTATCTTCGTCCGCGCCTGGCGGCGCAACCGACGGCTGGAAGCGGAGGCCTTGCGCCGCGCGCCGCCGCGGCAGTTGATCGGACGGCGGATATGATCGGTCTGGTCCGCCGGGGCATCGCGCGCGGCTTCGACGTCGCCGAGCGTGGCCTCAACCGTCTCGCCGGCCCCGCGCTCAACCCCCTGGCGCAACTCGGCGCGCTCGGCTTCTTCCTGTTCTGGATCGTCGCCGTCAGCGGCATCTATCTGTTCATCGTCTTCGACACCGGCGTCGAGAACGCCTATGCCTCGGTCGAATGGTACAGCACCTCCGCGCACCGCTGGCACGCCGGCGTCATGCGCAGCTTCCACCGCTACGCCTCCGACATGATGGTCGTGGTGATGGCGCTGCATCTGTTACGGGAATTTTCGCGCGACCGCTATCGCGGGGCGCGCTGGTTCTCCTGGGTGACCGGCGTCCCGGTGATCTGGTTCCTCTATATGTCAGGGATCACCGGCTACTGGCTGGTATGGGACCAACTGGCACAATATATTGCCACCACCTCGACCGAACTGCTCGACTGGATGCCGATCTTCGGCGAGCCGATCGCCCGCAACTTCCTCGCGCCGTCAAGCCTGTCGAACCGCTTCTTCACGCTGCTGGTGTTCCTGCACATCGCGATCCCGCTGGTGCTGCTGTTCACGCTGTGGATTCATATCCAGCGCATCACCCGGCCCAAGGTGAATCCGCCGCGCCTGCTAGCGGCGCTGACCATGCTGGCCCTGCTCGCTGTGTCGATCGTGAAGCCGGCGCTGAGCCAGGGCCCGGCCGACCTCGCCAAAGTGCCGAGCCCGGTCGGGCTCGACTGGTTCTATCTGCCGCTCTATCCGCTGGCCGACGCCGCGCCCGGCGCGCTGTGGGGACTGTTGGCCGCGGCGACGGTGATGCTGGCAGCGATGCCGTGGCTGCCGCCGCTGCGACGGATGAAGCCGGCGACCGTCGATCTCGATCACTGCAACGGCTGCGGCCGCTGCGTCGAGGATTGCCCCTACGAGGCGCTGCAACTGGTGCCGCGCAGCGACGACCTGCCCTATCAGCTTGAAGTCGCGGTCAACGCCGACAAATGCGTGAGTTGCGGCATCTGCACCGGCTCGTGCCCGTCCTCGACGCCATTCCGCAGCGTCGGCCCGCTCGATACCGGCATCGACCTGCCGGACGTCACCTTCGCCTCGATGCGCGAGCGGGTCCACGAACTGGCGGCGCAAAACGTGCCGTCGCCGCGCCTGCTGGTGATCGGCTGCTGGCACGGCGCGGCAGGCAGCCGCGGCGACAGCATCCTGTCGCTGCCATGCGTCGCCGCCGCGCCGCCGTCGCTGATCGATTACGCGCTGAGCCGAGGCTTTGTCGACGGCGTCGTCATCGCCGGCTGCTCCGAAAGCGCCTGCTACAACCGGCTCGGCGTCGCGTGGATGCAGCAGCGCATCGCCGGCGAGCGCGACCCGTATCTGCGGCCGCGAGTGCCGCGCGAGCGCATCCTTTCGGTGTGGGCCTCACCGACCGAAACCGCGCGGCTCGACCGCGAGATCGACGCCTTCCGGGCGCGGCTCGCCGCGCTGCCGCAGGAGCCGCCGCCGCTTCGGGTCATCGAAACCCCGGCGGACGTCAGGGAGACGACGTCATGAGCGCACCGGTTTCCGCGCCGCGACTGATCGGGCTGTTCGCCGTGCTGGCGGCGGTGGTGGCGTTCGCCGCCGCCTTTTCCGATGCGCCGGCCTACCGGCAGATTCCCGCCGACACCGGCGTCATCAAGTTCTCCTTCAGCCATAGCGCCAGCCGCGAGTGCCGCCGCCGCACCCCTGAGGAACTGGCGAAGTTGCCGCCCAACATGCGCCGGCCGCTCGATTGCCCGCGCGGCCGGCGCGGCATTTTCGCTGAGCTCGCGATCGACAACGTCGTGGTGCTCAGCGAGGAATTGCCGCCGTCCGGCTTCGCCAAGGACGGCCCCTCGCAGATCTATCGCCGCTTCGTGGTGCCGGCCGGCACCCGCACCGTGGCGGCGCGCCTGCGCGACACGCCGCGCGAAAGCGGCTTCGACCATGAGCGCGTCGAGACCGTCACGATCAAGCCGGGGCAGAGCCTCGCGCTCGACTTCCGCCCCGAGCACGGCGGCTTCATCTGGCGTTGACGGCAACTA
>JBDHSX010000313.1:0-2735 GCA_039808365.1 Xanthobacteraceae bacterium
GCGATCTTGCGCAGGATGCGGCGCATGATCTTGCCGGAGCGGGTCTTGGGCAGGCCGGGCGCGAACTGGATCAGGTCCGGCGAGGCGATCGGCCCGATCTCCTTGCGGACCCACGCCACCAGATCCTTGCGCAACTGCTCGCTCGGCTCGACCCCGGCCATCAGCGTCACATAGGCGTAGATGCCCTGCCCCTTGATGTCGTGCGGATAGCCGACCACGGCGGCCTCCGAGACCGCCTCATGCGCCACCAGCGCGCTCTCGACCTCGGCGGTGCCCATGCGGTGGCCGGACACGTTGATGACGTCGTCGACGCGGCCGGTGATCCAGTAATAGCCGTCGGCGTCGCGACGGCAGCCGTCGCCGGAGAAGTAGAAACCCTTGTAGGACGAGAAATAAGTCTGCTCGAAGCGGGCGTGATCGCCGTAGACGGTGCGCAACTGGCCGGGCCACGACCGCGCCATGCACAGGTTGCCCTCGCATTTGCCTTCCAGCACCTTGCCGTCGGCATCGACGATCGCCGGCACCACCCCGAAGAACGGCTTGGTGGCGGAGCCCGGCTTCAGTTTGGTCGCGCCCGGCAGCGGCGCGATCAGGGTGCCGCCGGTCTCGGTCTGCCACCAGGTGTCGATGATCGGGCAGCGGTCGTCGCCGACGACGCGGTGATACCACTCCCACGCCTCCGGATTGATCGGCTCGCCGACCGAGCCGAGCAGCCGCAGCGATTTTCGCGAGGTCTTCTTCACCGGGCCGTCGCCGGCCTGCATCAGCGAGCGGATCGCGGTCGGCGCGGTGTAGAAGATGTTGACCTGATGCTTGTCGACCACGTTCCAGAAGCGCGAGATGTCCGGATAGGTCGGAATGCCCTCGAACATCAGCGTGGTGGCGCCGTTGGCCAGCGGCCCGTAGATGATGTAGCTGTGGCCGGTGACCCAGCCGATGTCGGCGGTGCACCAGTAGATGTCGCCGTCGTGATAATCGAAGGTGTATTTGTGCGTCAGCGAGACGTGCAGCAGATAGCCGGCGGTGGTGTGGAGCACGCCCTTGGGCTGGCCGGTCGAGCCCGAGGTGTAGAGCAGGAATAGCGGGTCCTCGGCGTTCATCGGCTCGCACGGACAATCGGTGCCGACCGACTTCGCCGCCTCGTCGTAATAGACATCCCGGCCGGCCTGCATGCTGACCTTGCCGCCGGTGTGGCGCACCACGATCATGGTCTTGACGCCGCCGGCCTTGTCGGCGGCCGCGTCGGCATTGTCCTTCAGCGCCACCTTCTTGCTGCCGCGCAGGCCCTCGTCGGCGGTGATGACGATGGTGGACGCCGCGTCCTTGATGCGGCCGGCCAGCGAATCCGGCGAGAAGCCGCCGAACACCACCGAGTGCGGCGCGCCGATGCGGGCGCAGGCGAGGATCGCGT
Source organism: Xanthobacteraceae bacterium (assembly GCA_039808365.1). GTDB lineage: Bacteria > Pseudomonadota > Alphaproteobacteria > Rhizobiales > Xanthobacteraceae > 62-47. The sequence continues at coordinate 1,412 of JBDHSX010000313.1, forward strand.
AAGCCGCCTCCAGGATCATCGGCAGGTAGATGGTGACGCGGTCGCCCTTCTTGACGCCGTGCGCCTTCAGCACGTTGGCGAACTTGCAGACTTCCTCATGCAGTTGCCGATAGGTGACCTTCTTGCTGACGCCGGGATCGTCGCCCTCGAAGATGATCGCGACCTGATCGCCGCGCTTCGCCAGATGGCGGTCGATGCAGTTGTAGCTCGCATTGATGACGCCGTCCTCGAACCACTTGATCGAGACATTGCCGGGCGCGAACGACCAGTTGCCGGCCTTGGTGGGGGATTTGATCCAGTCGAGGGTTTTGGTCTGCTCCAGCCAGAAGCCATCCGGGTCCTTGACGGAGCGCGCGTACATCTCGTTGTACTTGGCCTCGTCGATATAGGCCCGCTTGGCCCATTCCGCGGGAACGTCGTAAACCTTCTCGGACATCATTTCCTCCACGCTATACCGCTTGCCCCGGCTTCGACGCGGCGCAGGCGGCCAATTCGATGTTCGCTGTTGCCCCGATTATGCGTCCGCGCGGGCGATGGCGACAAGCCGAAAGACATAGGACTTTCGGCGGCCCTCACGGTTGTCCCGTCGCCGCCAGGGTCCACACCGCGGTCCGCTTGATCTCGTTGTCCTCCAGTTCGCGGGTCACCGGCACGCTGTATTCGGCCAGCATCGCGAGGCGCGATTTCGGCAGATAGGTCCGGCTCGGATCGCCGATCAGGATGGCCGCGCCGCGCGCGGCGTGCCGCGCCAGGAACGCGAAGGCGCGCTCGGCGGTGTCGCGCTCGTAGAAGATATCGCCGGCGAGAACGACGTCCCAGCGGCCATCGTCCGCCGTCGCGAGCAGATCGTCGGAGGTGGCCGACACGGCGACCGCGTTGAGCCCGGCGTTGATCGCGATGGCGGCGCAGGCGAACGGATCGATATCGGCGGCGCGAACCCGCCGCGCGCCGGCCTTCATCGCCGCGATGCCGACCAGCCCGGAGCCCGAGGCCAGATCGAGCACGTCCTTGCCGCGCACGATTTCGGCGTGGTCGAGCACGTAGCGCGCCAAAGCCTGCCCGCCGGCCCAGGCGAAGGCCCAGAACGGCGGCGGCAATCCCATTTCACCCAGATCCTCCTCGGTCTTCTGCCACAGCGGCACGGCTTCATCGGCCACGCGCAGCGAAATCTCCGGCACCAGCGGCACCTCGCGCGGCCGGGTGTTGGCGAGGATGAAGGCGGCTTTATCGGAGATGGGCGTACAACTCATTCATGCGTCATACGCGGGCTTGACCCGCGTATCCATCCGCTTCTTCAAAAGAAGGATGGATTGCCGGGTCCATA
>JBDHSX010000314.1:0-2719 GCA_039808365.1 Xanthobacteraceae bacterium
CCGCGCGGCGTGCGTTGCAGGTAGCCGCACTGGATCAGGTACGGCTCGATGATGTCCTCGATGGCGTCGCGCGGCTCCGACAGCGCCGCCGCCATGGTTTCGACGCCGACCGGCCCGCCGCCGTAATTGAGCGCGATGGTGGTGAGATAGCGGCGGTCCATCGCATCGAGGCCGGCGGCATCCACCTCCAGCGCGCCCAGCGCGTGATCGGCGATCTTGCGATCGACCGCCGCCGCGTCGGCGGCTTCCGCGAAGTCGCGCACCCGCCGCAGCAGGCGGCCGGCGATGCGCGGCGTGCCGCGCGCGCGCCGCGCGATCTCGTTGGCGCCGTCCGCCGTCATGCCGAGGCCGAGCACCCGCGCACCGCGACTGACGATATGTTCCAGTTCCGCGACGGTGTAGAAATTCAGCCGCACCGGAATGCCGAAGCGGTCGCGCAGCGGATTGGTCAGGAGCCCCGCCCGCGTGGTCGCGCCGACCAGCGTGAATTTCGCCAGGTCGATCTTCACCGAGCGCGCCGCCGGCCCCTCGCCGATGATGAGGTCGAGCTGAAAGTCCTCCATCGCCGGATAGAGCACTTCCTCCACCGCCGGATTGAGGCGATGGATCTCGTCGATGAACAGCACGTCGCGTTCTTCGAGGTTGGTGAGGAGGGCGGCGAGATCGCCGGCCTTGGCGATCACCGGTCCGGACGTCGCGCGAAAACCGACGCCGAGTTCCCGCGCCACGATCTGCGCCAGCGTGGTCTTGCCGAGGCCGGGAGGACCGACGAACAGCACGTGATCGAGCGCCTCTTTCCGCTTGCGCGCGGCGTCGATGAACACCTGCAAATTGGCGCGCGCCTGCGCCTGCCCGACAAAGTCGGCGAGCAGTTGCGGCCGCAGCGAGGTGTCGCCGATATCGTCGGCGCGGCGCTCGGGCGTGACGAGGCGGGAGGGGTCGCTCATGTCTTGTCTCTAGCCGCGCGCGGCGGAAGATGCCAGCCGCGAACGAGGGCCCAGCACGCCATCGTGGCGGCAAGGCAGGTGACCACCATCACCGGAACATGCTCCGGCTGCTCGGTATCGGTCAGCATCGGCGGCAGCGACTCGCCCGACATCACGAGCAAGCCGATCCCAAGGCCGACGCCGATCAGCGCCGCCACCGGCCAGATCACAGGGCCGAAAAACGCCTGGCGGATGCCGAAAATCAGGCCGCCCGCCGCCGCCGGTCCCGCGCCGATGAAATAGCTCAGCGGTGCGGCGTAAATCAGCGCGAACAGCCCGATCCACGACAGCCCCACCAGATCGACGCTCGATCCCATGCCGATCAACGCGATCGACAGCATGAAGGCCAGCGCGCCGACCGGCGGGCCGACGACGACGAAGACCATCACGATGGCGAGCAGGCAATTCAGGCGCTTGCCGAGCGATGGCTCCGCCCGTTCGGTGGCGGGCAACGGCGGCGGCACGGCGCGCGACGCATCCGTCATGAGCGCGACAACTCCTTGAGGCCCAGCCGGATCAATTGCGCGGTCTCGGCTTTCTCGCCGGCGTCGCGCGACGCAGCCGCGATGGCGGCGGCGGCCTGCGGCTGGCCGTAGCCGAGATTGACCAGGGCCGAAATCGCGTCCGTCACCGCGCGCGGCGCGCGGGCATCGTCGAGGGCATCGGACAGTTTCACCACCACTGGATCGACATTGGCGAAGGCGGGCGCCTTGTCCTTCAATTCGGTGACGATGCGCTCCGCCACCTTGGCGCCGACCCCCGGCGTGCGCGCCACCGCCGCCTTGTCCCGCAGCGCGATGGCGTTGGCGAGATCGGACGGCGACAAAGTGCCGAGCACCGCGAGCGCGACCTTGGCGCCGACGCCCTGCACCGTCTGCAACAGGCGAAACCATTCGCGCTCGACATCGCTGCGAAAGCCGAACAGCTTGATCTGATCCTCGCGCACATAGGTTTCGATCGACAGCACCGCCGCCTCGCCGGCCGAGGGCAACGCCTGCAAGGTGCGCGCGGCGCAATGCACCTGATAGCCGACGCCCGAGACGTCGAGGATCACATAGTCCTCGCCATAGGAATCGATGAGGCCCTTGAGCTTACCGATCATGAGCCGCCTCTCCGTCCCTCATCCCGCCACCTTCATCCGCAGCGCCGCGCTTTGGCGGTGGTGAGCATGGGTGATGGCGATGGCCAGCGCGTCGGCGGCGTCGGGGGTCGGCGGCGCGGCCTTCGGCAGCAGGATCTTGAGCATCACCTGAATCTGGGTCTTGTCGGCATGGCCGGCGCCCACCACGGTCTTCTTGACCTTGTTGGGCGCGTATTCCGCCACCGGAATGCCGAACATCGCCGGCACCAGCATGGCGACGCCGCGCGCCTGACCGAGCTTCAGGGTGGCGACGCCGTCCTTGTTGACGAAGGTCTGCTCCACCGCCGCCTCATTCGGCCTGAACGCGCCGAGCACCTCGGCGAGACCGTCATGGATCGCCAGCAGGCGGCGCGCCAGCGCCATGTCCTCGCGCGTCTCCACCGAGCCGCAGCCGACATGGATCAGCCGGTTGCCCTCGATGTCGATCACGCCCCAGCCGGTGCGGCGCAGCCCCGGGTCGATGCCCATAATGCGAATCGGTGTCGATGCCATGGCCCATGCTAGCGCAACCGCCGCCGCGCGCCGCAGGTGAATATTTTCGTGCCGGCGCGGCTTGTCTGGCCTGCCATCCTCGCCTAGAACACCGCGGACC
>JBDHSX010000315.1:0-2703 GCA_039808365.1 Xanthobacteraceae bacterium
GCGGGACGGCGCGGCCGCTTGATTTTCGAGGCGCGAGGCGCGAGGTTGGCCGGGCCGGGGAGCGTCCGGCGGTGGAAAGGCGAGGAGAGTCCGGTGTTTGGTCGGAAGTTCACGGTGCGGGATTTGACGCCGGTCGAGGTGGCGCAGGGGATCGAGCAGGGGCGGTATCTGTTGGTCGATGTCCGCGAGCCCAATGAGGTGGCGGCCGAAGCCTATCCGGACGCCGTGGTGCGGCCGCTGTCGAGCTTCGACCCGGGCGACCTTCCCGACTTGCAGGGCCGCGAACTGGTGTTCGCCTGCCGTTCCGGCAACCGCTCGGCGAAGATATCGCAGGCGGTGCAGGCCGCGGGCTTGCCTTACGACAAGCATCTGGCGGGCGGGATGATTGCCTGGAAGGCCGCCGGCCTGCCGGTGCGGACCGGCGGCTGACGTCATCATGAACCAGGTTTTCGCCGGCCTGCCGGTTACCGTCTTCGAGGCCATGTCGCAACTCGCCCGCGACAACAACGCCATCAATCTCGGTCAGGGATTTCCCGACGCGCCGGGGCCCGAGGATATCCGCCGTGCCGCCGCCGACGCGGTGGTGGACGGCTATAATCAGTACCCGTCGATGATGGGCATCCCCGAGTTGCGACAGGCCATCGCCACGCATTACGCGCATTGGCACGGTCTCCATCTCGATCCGATGACCGAGGTGATGGTGACCTCCGGCGGCACCGAGGCGCTGACCAGTTCGCTGCTGGCGGTGATCGAGCCGGGCGACGAGGTGGTGCTATTCCAGCCGATGTATGATTCCTATCTGCCGATCATCCGGCAGGCCGGCGGCATTCCGCGCCTGGTGCGGTTGCAGCCGCCGGGCTGGCGGCTCGACGAGGAGATGCTGCGCGCGGTCTTCAACCACAAAACCCGCGCGGTGGTGTTCAATAATCCGCTCAATCCGGCGGCGGTGGTGTATCCGCGCGAGGACCTCGAACTGTTGGCGCGTTTCTGTCAGGAGTTCGACACCATCGCGATCTGCGACGAGGTCTGGGAGCACGTCGTATTCGACGGCCGCGAGCATATTCCGCTGATCGCCATACCGGGGATGCGCGAGCGCACGCTCAAGATCGGTTCTGCCGGCAAGATTTTCGGACTGACCGGCTGGAAGATCGGCTTTGTTTGCGCCGCGCCGCCCTTGTTGCGCGTCGCCGCCAAGGTGCATCAGTTCCTCACCTTCACCACGGCGCCGAATCTTCAGGTCGCGGTGGCTTACGGCCTCGGCAAGCCGGATGCGTTCTTCCACGCCATGCGCGCCGAACTGGCGCGCAGCCGCGACCGCCTCACCGCCGGCCTGATCGGCCTCGGGTTTCCGGTGCTGCCCTCGCAAGGCACCTATTTCCTCACCGTCGATCTCGCGGCGCTGGGCCTCAATGAAACCGATGAGGCGTTCTGTCGCCGCATCGTGACCGAACATAAGGTTGCGGCGATCCCGGTGTCGGCCTTTTATGAGGCCAACCCGGTGACCTCGGTGGTGCGTTTCTGCTTCTCCAAGAACGACGCCACGCTGGACGCCGCGCTGGAACGGCTGTCGGATGCGATTCATCGATAAGGAGGTGTGATTGGCGGCGCGAAACCTGATGCGATGGCTGGCGGGCCTTGTGGCCGTGGTGATCGGAGCGACGGCGGCGCAGGCGCAGTCACGCACCGTCAACTTCTACAACTGGTCGAACTACGTCGCGCCGGGCGTGCTTGAGGATTTCACCAGGGAGACCGGCATCAAGGTCGTCTACGATACTTTTGATGCCAACGAGACGCTGGAGACCCGGTTGCTGGCGGGCAAGTCCGGCTATGATCTGGTGGTGCCCAGCGCCTACTTCCTCCAGCGCCAGATCGGCGCGAACATTTTTCAGAAGCTCGACAAATCCAGGCTGCCGAACCTCGTCAATCTGTGGCCGGAGGTGACGCGGCGGCTCGCTGTCTACGATCCAGACAACGCCTTTGCCGTGAACTACATGTGGGGCACCACCGGCATCGGCTATAACGTCAAGGCGGTGGAGAGAATCCTCGGACCCGGCGCGCAAATCACCTCATGGGCGACGGTGTTCGATCCGGCGCAGCTTGCCAAGTTCAAGGATTGCGGCGTGCAGATGCTGGACTCCGCCGACGACATCCTGCCGGCGGCGCTGAATTATCTCGGCCTCGATCCCAATTCCACCAAGCAGGCCGATCTTGAGAAGGCCGCCGCGCTGATCGCCCAGGTGCGTTCCTCGGTGCGCAAGTTTCATTCGTCGGAATATCTCAATGCGCTGGCGACCGGCGAGATCTGTCTGGTGGTCGGCTGGTCCGGCGACATCAAGCAGGCGCAGAAGCGCGCGGCGGAAGCCAACAACGGCGTCGAGATCGGCTACGCGATCCCGAAGGAGGGCGCGCAGATGTTCTTCGACAATCTGGCGATCCCGGCGGACGCCAAGAACGTGGCGGAAGCCTATGCCCTGATCGACTATCTGCTGCGGCCGGAAGTGGCGGCGAAAAACTCCAATTTCCTGTCCTACGCCAACGGCAATCTCGCCAGCCAGAAGCTGATCGATCCGAAAGTGCTCAATGACAAGACGGTGTACCCGGACGAAGCCACCATGAGCCATCTCTACGTCATCACCGCGCGCGACCCGGCCACCCAGCGCGTCATCAACCGGCTGTGGACGCGGGTGAAGACCGGGCGGTGAG
>JBDHSX010000316.1:0-2669 GCA_039808365.1 Xanthobacteraceae bacterium
TGAAAACAAAAACGGGCGGCTCGCGCCGCCCGTTTTGCGTTCATGATGACGCCGCGTGGTTACGCCGCCTTCTGCTTCGGTTGCAGCAATTTGCGGTTGACCAGGCATTCCGCGATCTGGATCGCGTTCAGCGCCGCGCCCTTGCGCAGGTTGTCGGAGACGCACCACAGCGCGAGGCCGTTCTCCACCGTCGCGTCCTCGCGGATGCGGCTGATATAGGTGGCGTCCTCGCCCGCCGATTCATACGGCGTGACGTAGCCGCCCGGCTCGCGCTTGTCGATCACCAGGCACCCGGGCGCCTTGCGCAGCACCTCGCGCGCCTCGTCGACGCTGATCGGCCTCTCGAACTCGATGTTGACCGCCTCCGAGTGACCGATGAACACCGGCACGCGCACGCAGGTCGCGGTCAATTTGATCTTCGGATCGAGGATCTTCTTGGTCTCGGCCACCATCTTCCATTCTTCCTTGGTGTAGCCGTCTTCCATGAAGACATCGATGTGCGGGATCACGTTGAAGGCGATCCGCTTCGGGAATTTCTTGGTGACGAGATCGCTCGCGGTGTAGACCGCCTTGGTCTGCGCGAACAATTCGTCCATGCCTTCCTTGCCCGCGCCCGACACCGACTGATAGGTCGACACCACGACGCGCTTGATCGTCGCCGCGTCATGCAGCGGCTTCAGCGCGACGACGAGCTGCGCCGTCGAGCAGTTCGGGTTGGCGATGATGTTCTTCTTGGTGAAGCCGGAGACGGCGTCGGCGTTCACTTCAGGCACGATCAGCGGCACGTCGGCGTCGTAGCGCCACGCCGACGAGTTGTCGATCACCACCGCGCCGGCCGCGCCGATCTTCGGCGACCATTCCTTGGACACCTCGCCGCCTGCCGACATCAGGCAGATGTCGACGTCGCTGAAGTCGTAGTTTTCCAGCGCCTTGACTTTCAGGGTGCGGTCGCCGAACGAGACTTCCGTGCCGACGCTGCGCCGCGACGCCAGCGCCACCACCTCGTCCGCCGGGAATTTGCGCTCATCCAGGATGTTGAGCATTTCCCGTCCGACATTGCCGGTCGCCCCGGCCACCGCAACCTTGTAACCCATCGTTCACTCTCCGAGCAAAAATGCCGCCTCGCCGCGCGCCGCGGCAAGCAAGCGGGAGCGCTTCTATGCGAGAAACGCCGACAATACAACATTCGCACCTGAACCCGGCATTTTCATGCGATCAGTTTCGGACAGCCCCGCGCGACCGCCGCGCCTCGCTGGAATGGCGTCGGCCTTGCGCCGTTTCGCCGCCGAATGCGGCGCGCTCGCCGCCTGCCTCGCGCTCTATGTCGGCGCGCTCGCGGCGATCGCCGGCGCGGCGACGCTGTTCGTGACGCGCTGGAATTTCGACGACGGCCTCGCGCAACTGCATCTCGACGCCTTGCTGGAGGTGGCGGAGCCGCGCGAGGGCTGGTGGCGGGACGCCGCCGCGGCGCCGGCCTTCGCCGTCAGCCACTTCGATATCGCCGGGATCACAGCGACTTATGAGGTCGAGCGGGACGGCGGCGACGGCCGCCGGGATATCCTGCGCTGGGCCGACGGCGCGGCGCAGGTCGCCGGGCTGCGGATCGACCGCCCCGGACCGGGCCTGGCGGCGGCGGCCACGGTCGCGGCGCCGATCGAGGTCGGGTTCCATCTTGACAGTTTCGCCGAGGCGGAGGCCGCGGGCGTGGTCGAGAGCAAGTTCGGGCCGGTGAAGCTGCTCGGCCTGATCGACCGCGCCGGCGCACCCGCGCCCTGCCTCGGCTTCGTCAAGACCTTCGACGATCCCTCGCTGCGCCTCGACGGCTGGTCCTGTCAGGGCGAGACCGTCGCCGCCCGGCGCGCCGCGATCGTCTGTCTGCTCGACCGTCTGGTGCTGCTGAAGGCGGGCCGCGACACCGCGCTCGCCGAATTGTTCGCCCGCGCCGAGCTGCGCCGCACCGATTGCGGCGGCTCCCTGCCGCGCGGGGGCGGCGACTGGATCGTCAGCGCGCAGGACCCGCGGCTGCGCGGGGCGATGTAGCCGGCTTTCCTGCAACATTTTGCGCCTCAAGGCATTATTGTCCCGACTGTGGCCGGAATGACCTTGTCGGCATGGCCGCCGGGCCGCTAAAATGGCGGGCAATCGCAAGATCGATTGCGTCGAAGATTGGCCTGACCGTGAGGACCTGATGATCCCGAATCTGCTCGCCGCCCCGAACCTGACCGTGCTGCGCCGCGCGGCGCTGCTGGCGGCGATGGCCGTGCTGGCCGCTGGCGTCGCGGCGCCGCCGGCCGATGCCGCCCCGCGCAAGTCGGGCGAGCGCGGCTATACCCAGCGCGGGCCCAACGTCTCCTACCAGTCCGGGCCGCGGACCCGCATCTACGTCACCAAGCGCTCCTGGCTCGACGCCGGGACCGAGGTGCTGCCGGGCGACCGCAAATTCCTCGACTATGCGATGCCGCCGGGCCGGTCGTTCGGCCAACAGAACCTGAACCGTCCGCTGGACCGCCAGCCGCTCAGCCCCGACTTCGACCTCGGCGGCTCGCCGCGAGGCTTCCCGCTGTATTGAGCGTCTCCGGTATTGCCTCTCCGTCATTGCGATGAGCGCAAGCGACGAAGCAATCCAGGAGTCCCAAAGCGAGACTGGATTGCTTCGCTTCGCTCGCAAT
>JBDHSX010000317.1:0-2606 GCA_039808365.1 Xanthobacteraceae bacterium
GGGCATGCCGAAGGTGGAATATACCGGGCGCGCCAATGAACTGCTGGCGGCGGTCGGGCTGGAGAAATTTCATGATCACTACCCCTACCAGCTCTCGGGCGGCATGCAGCAACGTCTCCAGATCGCGCGCGCGTTGATTTCGCGCCCGAGCGTTCTCTTGATGGACGAACCGTTCGGCGCGCTCGATTACCAGACCCGTCTGATGATGCAGGAGCTGCTGCTTCGTCTCTGGGAGCAGTTCCATCCGACGATCTTCTTCATCACGCACGATGTCGCGGAAGCGATCTTCATCTCCGACTCTGTCGGGGTGATGTCGGCGCGGCCGGGCCGGCTGAAACTTCGGCTTCCCATCCCGTTTGCGAAGCCACGAACCACCGAATTCCTCACGACCCCGGAATTCGCGGAGATCGAGCACCAGTTACTGGCGGCGGTGCAGGAAGAGTTTGCCCACACAAGGGCCCCAGGGAGGAAATCATGACGGCAGGTAAAAACAAATATCTCAACGTCGCGCGCGTCTTCTGCACGGTGGCGGTGGCGGGCGCCGCGCTGCTCGCGCCCGCCAAGGCCGACGATGCGTCGAGCAAACCGATCAAATTCAACTACGGCCTGGTCACGGCCGACCAATATGCCCTCTACGTCGCCCAGGATCTCGGGCTGTTCAAGAAGCACGGTTTGGAACCGAATTTCACGAAATTCCAGAACGGCGCGCTGCTGCTCGGCGCGCTGAAGAGCAATTCCATCGACGTTGCAGCGGTCGGCATGGCCACGGTGTTCGCGCTGGCTCAGGACGTCAAGCTGAAGATCATCGCCTGGGATGTGAACTCCTCGCCGGCGGCCGGCCTCGTCACCAAGCAGCCTGATGTGAAAACCTACCGCGACATTGCGAAGGCCGGGAAAATCGGCGTGGCCATCGGCTCGTGTGTTCAGGTCGCGCTCTATTATCTCGCCAAGGCCGCGGACGTGCCCTACGAGAAACTCGACATCATCAACATTCCTCCGGCGCAGGCGCGCAATACCCTGCACGGCGGCGGCATCCAGTCCGCGATGGTCTGGGCGCCCTATATTTTCCAGGTCGCCGATGATGGCGCTCGCATCGTCAACGTCACCACCGACTGGCCGCCCGCCGGCGGCTTCTGCCCGTCGTTCACCGCCGGTCGGCAGGAATATCTCGCATCCAACCCCGAAGTCGGTAAGCGACTGATCGCCGTTCAGGCGGAAGCCCTCAAGGAAATCGAGAAGGATCCGAGCATCGCGATCAAGGCGCTGCGCAACCGTCTCGATATTTCCGAGAGCGTCGCCGAGCGGATGTTCAGCACGGTCTGGAAGAATCGGCCGACCTACGCCCAGCAACTCGATCCGGCCTCGCCCTATTCGCTGGTGGCGCCGACCGGACTTGCGGCCATCCTGAATCGTGGAGCCGACGCCTTCACAGCGCTCAAGGTCATCGCCAAGCCGCTTGATCCGAAGATCGTTGAAGGCGCCGTCGATCCGAGCTTCATCAAAGCGCACGAGGCCAGCTCGCGATGACGATCCTGTCCCCCGTCGACCCCCGCACGTTGTCAAAAGGTGACGACGGCGGCTCCCCGAAACAGTCCGCCGCAGTCGCGGCGGACAAGGCGAGCCGTCGTCCGATCCCGAGCACCGTCATCTCCGTGGTTTCCATTTGCGTTGTTGCCGCCCTTTGGGTGATCGCGACGAACGCCGGATGGGTAGCCGAGCTGTATCTGCCGAAGCCCCAGACCATCGGCAGCCAGTTTCTGATGCTGATCACGGACGGCTACCAGGGGACGAGCCTTTGGGGACATATCGGCATAAGCCTGTTCCGGACTCTGACCGGGTTCGTGGCGGGGGCAGTGCTGGGCGTGTTCGTTGGCCTCGCCGCGGGATATTTCCGCGCCGTGGCCGCGGCCATCAATCCGATGCTGGCCTTTATCCGGCCGGTTCCGCCGATCGCCTTCATTCCGCTGATCGTGCTGTATTTCGGACTCGGTGAAGCCGGAAAGGTCATGCTGATCGCGCTGACGTCGTTCAACTATACCGTCGTCAACGCTCAGGCCGGCGCGCTGTCGACGCCGCGCGCGCTGCGTCGGGCCGCGGCGACGATCGGCCTCAAGCCCTGGCAGGAATTCTTCCATGTCATCCTCCCCGCGGCCTTGCCGTCGATCTTCACCGGTCTCAGGGTTTCGATGGCCCTGAGCTGGGCCGTCGTGGTGGCGGCGGAACTGATCGGCGCGCAGTCGGGCCTGGGATTCATGGTCAGCAATGCCGCGCTGTTGCTGCAAGTCCCGATCGTGTTCATCGGCATCGGCCTGATCGGCGCGGTTGGCCTGGTGCTGAACAGCGCCATCATCTTCGCCGAGCGCAAGATCGTTCACTGGGCCGGGCGTTAGACTGAAAGATCGGCTGGGGCGCGGCGCAAGGACGCCGCAAACCGTTTCCGGCATGAGAATCCGGTGGTCGCGACGCCGGCAAGATTGAAGCCTCGCCGCTAGGGCCTGAACGCCGCGGCCGGAGGTGAGGCGGGTTTCCGTGCAGTTGTATCTTCCGATTGCGGATATTCCGGTGAACGTGTTCCTGATCCTGGCGATGGGGGCGGCGGTCGGGTT
>JBDHSX010000318.1:0-2602 GCA_039808365.1 Xanthobacteraceae bacterium
CCTCGCGCCACATGATATAGCCGAGGCCGGGCTGGCCCTCGCCCTGCGCCCATGAATTCATGCGGTCGCAGAAGGCGCGGCTGCCGCCGCCGGGACCGGGAATCGCCCAGACCTGATTCTTCGAATCCTCCAGCATTCGCGCGAAAACCTTGAAGCCGGAGCCGCGGAAGTGCTCGGAGACGTCCTGCATTTCCAGCGGGTTGCGCAGGTCCGGCTTGTCGGTGCCGTATTTGCGGATGGCGTCGGCGAAGGGAATGCGCGGCCAGTTCTTCGTGACCTTCTTGCCCTTGGCGAAATCCTCAAATACGCCGGTGATCACCGGCTCCATCGCCGCGAACACGTCCTCCTGCGTGACAAAACTCATCTCGACGTCGAGCTGGTAGAACTCGCCCGGCAGGCGGTCGGCGCGCGGGTCCTCGTCGCGGAAACACGGCGCGATCTGGAAGTAGCGGTCGAAGCCGGACATCATCAAGAGCTGCTTGTACTGCTGCGGGGCCTGCGGCAGCGCGTAGAACTTGCCGGGATGGATGCGGCTCGGCACCAGGAAATCGCGCGCGCCCTCCGGCGAGGACGCGGTGAGAATCGGGGTCTGGAACTCGAAAAAGCCCTGCTCCTTCATGCGCCGGCGCATCGCATCGACGATCGCGCCCCGCGTCATGATGTTCTGATGCAGCTTTTCGCGGCGCAGGTCGAGGAAGCGGTACTTGAGCCTTGTATCCTCGGGATAGTCCTGATCGCCAAAGACCGGCAGCGGCAGTTCGCCGGCCTCCCCCAGCACCTCGATCTCGGTGACGAACACCTCGACCGCGCCGGTCGGCAGGTCCGGATTGTCGGTGCCCTCGGGACGGCGGCGCACCTTTCCGTCGATCCGCACCACCCATTCCGAGCGTAGTTTCTCGGCGTCCTTGAACGCCGGCGAATCCGGATCGGCGACGCACTGGGTCAGACCGTAATGGTCGCGCAGGTCGATGAACAACAGGCCGCCATGGTCGCGGATGCGGTGGCACCAGCCCGACAGCCGAACGATCTGGTCGATATTGGCGTCACGCAGGGCGCCGCAGGTGTGGGAGCGATAACGGTGCATGGAAGTTCCAAAATACATCGGATGATGCGGAATCGCGAGGCTGACGCAACCCGGCAGGAGGCCACGGTTTACCCGAGCCGTTCCCGCCCGGCAACCGCGCGGAAGGCCGCCACGGACCGGGCCGGAACAAGGCTGGCCAACGCCAAAAGCGGGGCGACAACGGCGAAAAGACAGGTTATGGAGCAGCCATGGATCTGATTGCCACAACCGCCGACCTCGCGGCCGCCTGCGACCGCCTCGCGCGCCACCCCTTCGTCACCGTCGACACCGAATTTCTTCGCGAAACCACCTATTTTCCGCAGCTTTGCGTGGTCCAGCTCGCGAGCCCGGAGGAATCCGCGGTGATCGACGCGCTGGCCGAGGGGCTCGACCTCGGCCCGTTCTTCGCCCTGATGGCCAATGAGAGTGTGCTGAAGGTGTTTCACGCCGCCCGCCAGGACATCGAAATCATCTGGCACCTCGCCAGCATCATCCCGCATCCGGTGTTCGACACCCAGGTCGCCGCCATGGTGCTGGGTTATGGCGATTCCATCGCCTACGACCAGTTGGTCGAACGGATCACCGGCCACCGCCCCGACAAGAGCCACCGCTTCACCGACTGGTCGTCGCGGCCGCTGTCCGAGGCGCAGATTCATTATGCCGAGGGCGACGTCACCCATCTGCGCGAGGTGTTTTCGGCGCTCGACGTCGACCTCAGGAAACGCGGCCGCAGCGACTGGGTCGCCGAGGAGATGGACACCCTGACCTCGCCGCGGACCTACGACGTCGATCCGGCGCGGGCCTGGGAGCGGCTCAAGACACGCGTGCGAAAGCCGAAGGAACTCGCCGTGCTGATGGAGGTCGCGGCGTGGCGCGAGCGCGAGGCGCAGACCCGCAACGTGCCGCGCTCCCGCGTGCTCAAGGACGACGCCATCGGCGACATCGCCACCCACGCCCCGACCTCGATCGAGCGGCTGGCCGGGCTGCGCTCACTGCCGAAGGGGTTCGAGCGCTCGAAATGGGGCGCCGACATTGTCGCGGCGGTTCAGCGCGGCCTCGCCCGTGACCCGCACGACCTGCCGAGACTCGACCGGCCGCGCGGCAACGGCAACGGCTCCGCCACCGTCGAACTGCTCAAGGTGCTGCTGCGGATGACCTCGGAGCGTCACGCCGTCGCCAGCAAGGTGATCGCCACCGTCGACGACCTCGAACAGATCGCCGCCAGCGACGAGGCCGACGTCGGCGCGCTGAAAGGCTGGCGGCGGGAATTGTTCGGCGACGCCGCGCTGGCGCTCAAGCATGGCCGGCTGGCGCTGGCGATGGAAAAGGGCCGCGTGGTGCGGGTCGATCGCCCCTGACGACGCGGACGCCCCGACGTCTTCTTCAACCGCCGCTCAAAGCTGGTTGATGCTGGAGAAGTCGAAGTTCGAGTCCGGCGGGTTGGTCCCGATCCGCACCACGCCGTCGCTCGGGAAATGATACGGCGGCACCGGCAGATTGTACGGCGCCGGCACGCCGCGAAACACGCGGGCCGCTAGA
>JBDHSX010000319.1:0-2564 GCA_039808365.1 Xanthobacteraceae bacterium
GCCACCGCCCGCTTGAACGGCTCGGCGGGAGCCTCCTTCGGCCCGGTGCGGAATTTGTTGCTCGGTGGTGTGCTCATCGCAGCCTTTCCGCGGGTCGTCCCCGCGCAGGCGGGGACCCATAACCACCAACGGTCGTTTTATCCGAAATCTCCCGGTCGCCTGCCTCAACGCCAACTCTTACCCGCAGCGTTCGGGAGTCTGGGTCCCCGCCTGCGCGGGGACGACATGAAAGCTCGCCTCAGCTCAGCGCCACGTTGAGCGCGGATTCCGTCAGCTCGACATTGAAGCAGCGCTGATAGAACTCGGCCACCAGCGGCCGCTCCAGCTCGTCGCACTTGTTGAGGAAGGTGACGCGGAACGCGAACGCCTGATCGCCGAAAATCTCGGCGTTCTCGGCCCAGGTGATCACCGTGCGCGGGCTCATCACCGTGGAGAGATCGCCGTTGGCGAAAGCGTTGCGGGTGAGATCGGCGAGCCGCACCATCTTGTTGACGATGTCGCGGCCCTCCGCCGTGCGGTAATGCTTGGCCTTGGCCAGCACGATCTCGACTTCCTCGTCATGCGCCAGATAGTTCAGCGTGGTGACGATCGACCAGCGGTCCATCTGGCCCTGGTTGATCTGCTGGGTGCCGTGATAGAGGCCGGAGGTGTCGCCAAGGCCGACGGTGTTGGCGGTGGCGAACAGCCGGAACGAGGGATGCGGCCGGATCACCTTGTTCTGGTCGAGCAGCGTCAGGCGGCCGGAGACTTCCAGCACGCGCTGGATCACGAACATCACGTCGGGGCGGCCGGCGTCGTATTCGTCGAACACCAGGGCGACGTTGTGCTGCAGCGCCCACGGCAGGATGCCGTCGCGGAATTCGGTGACCTGCTTGCCGTCCTTGATGACGATGGCGTCCTTGCCGACCAGATCGATACGGCTGATGTGGCTGTCGAGGTTGACGCGGACGCACGGCCAGTTCAGCCGCGCCGCCACCTGCTCGATGTGGGTCGACTTGCCGGTGCCGTGGTAGCCGGTGATCATGACGCGGCGGTTGTGGGCGAAGCCGGCGAGAATGGCCATCGTGGTCGGCCGGTCGAAGCGGTAATCCGGATCGAGGTCCGGCACATGCGGGTCGGTTTCGGAGAAAGCGGGCACTTCGAGATCGCTGTCGATGCCGAAGACCTGCCGGACCGACACCTTCATGTCGGGAATGCCGGTGGGCGCGGGCCCGGATTGTTGCGCTTTGGTGATGGCGGCGGTCATCGGTCCTCCGTGGTTGCGGGCGCTCCCGAAACCAGATGATGGTGGCATTGGCTGCGGTAGGGTGCGGTTCGGAACCTAGCAGAGTGTCGCGGCCGGCAGAAGCCCGCCGCCTGATCGCGGTTCCTTTGTACAATCATCAAGATAAGCCCTTGCGACGGTTTTTGGAAGGCTGCCCTGCGTCGCGCTGGAGGCTGTTTTGCGGCTTCCCGCGGAAAACGCGCAAAAAAGCCGCGGCGGTGGACCCGCCGCGGCTCTGATTTCAGGACATCCGCCGTGACGGTCAGGCGGCCAGATCGAACCGATCGGCCTCCATCACCTTGGTCCAGGCGGCGACGAAATCCTTGACGAACCTCTCCTTGGAATCGCGGCAGGCGTAGACTTCGGCGAAAGCGCGAAGCTGCGAATGCGATCCGAAGATCAGATCGACGCGGGTGGCGGTCCATTTCGGCGCTTGCGTCTTGCGGTCGCGGCCCTCGTAGAGGTTGTCGCCGATCGAATGCCACTCGGTGTCCATGGTCAGCAGGTTGACGAAGAAGTCGTTGGTCAGCTTGCCGACTTCCTGGGTGAGGACGCCGTTCCTGGAGTCGCCGGCATTGGCGCCGAGCACCCGCAACCCGCCGATCAGCACCGTCAGTTCCGGGCCGGTCAGCCTCAGCAGTTGCGCGCGGTCCACCATCGACTCCTCGGGACCCATGAACTGCTGGCGGTTGCCGACATAGTTGCGGAAGGCGTCGGCGCGCGGCTCCAGCGGCGCGAACGACGTCACGTCGGTCTGCTCCTGCGAGGCGTCGGTGCGTCCCGGCGTGAACGGCGCCTTGATCTCGACGCCGGCATCCCTGGCCGCCTTTTCGACCGCGGCCGCGCCGCCGAGCACGATCAGGTCGGCGAGCGAGATTTTCTTGCCGCCGGCGGCCGCGCCGTTGAACTCCTTCTGGATCGCTTCGAGCTTCTCCAGCACGGTCTTGAGCTGGGCCGGCTGGTTGACCTCCCAGTCCTTTTGCGGCGCGAGGCGGATGCGCGCGCCGTTGGCCCCGCCGCGCTTGTCGGAGCCGCGGAACGTCGAGGCCGAAGCCCAGGCGGTCGAGACCAGTTGCGGCACCGTCAGCCCGGAGGCGAGAATCTTCGCCTTCAGGGCCGCGACGTCGCTGTCGTCGACCAGCTTGTGATCCACCGCCGGCACCGGATCCTGCCAGATCAGCACTTCCTCCGGCACCAGCTTGCCGAGATAGCGCTCGCGCGGCCCCATGTCGCGGTGGGTGAGCTTGAACCAGGCGCGGGCGAAGGCGTCGGCGAACTGGTCCGGGTTGTCGAGGAAGCG
>JBDHSX010000320.1:0-2522 GCA_039808365.1 Xanthobacteraceae bacterium
TGTTCAAAGGCGGTCGCCATCAGACGAGCGCCCCGCCGCCGAAGCTGAAGAAGCTGAGGAAGAACGAGCTGGCCGCGAACGCGATCGACAGGCCGAAGACGATCTGGATCAGGCGGCGGAAGCCGCCGGACGTGTCGCCGAACGCCAGCGCCAGACCGGTCGCGATGATGATGATGACGGCGACGATCTTGGCAACCGGCCCCTCGATCGACTGAAGGATTTGCTGAAGCGGCTGCTCCCACGGCATCGACGAGCCGGAGGCATGGGCGGCGGGCGCCAGCATCACGCTGACCGACACGGCGGCGATGGTCGTGATGATGTGATGGCGGATGCACAAGGCACGATGGCTCATTCGGATTCTCCTGTCGGGTTCTCTGTTGCGGATGTGATGCGGTAGTCGCCGTTCGGGCCGAGCCCTTCGACGCGGGCGAGTTCGGCCAGCCGGCGTGCGGAGCCGCGGCCGGAAAGGACGGCAACGAGGTCGATGGTCTCGGCAATCAGCGCGCGCGGGACCGTGACGACGGCCTCCTGAATGAGCTGTTCGAGCCGGCGCAGCGCGCCGATGCCGGTGCCGGCGTGAATGGTGCCGATGCCGCCCGGATGGCCGGTGCCCCATGCTTTGAGCAGGTCGAGCGCTTCAGCGCCGCGCACCTCGCCGATGGGAATGCGATCGGGACGCAGGCGCAACGAGGAGCGGACAAGATCGGAGAGCGTCGCCACGCCGTCTTTCGTCCGCATGGCGACGAGGTTCGGTGCGGCACATTGCAGCTCTCGCGTGTCCTCGATGATGACGACGCGATCCGCGCCCTTCGCCACTTCGGCGAGCAGCGCGTTGGTCAGCGTGGTCTTGCCGGTGGACGTGCCGCCGGCGACGAGGATGTTGGCGCGGGATGCGACGGCTGCGCGCAAAGTCGCGGCCTGGTCGGCGTTCATGATGCCGGCCGCCACATAATCGTCGAGGCTGAACACCGCGACGGCGGGCTTGCGGATGGCGAACGCCGGCGCTGCGACGACGGGCGGCAACAATCCCTCGAACCGTTCGCCGGTCTCGGGCAGCTCGGCCGAGACGCGCGGCGCGCGGGCGTGAACCTCCGCGCCGACATGGTGCGCGACCAGCCGCACGATGCGCTCGCCGTCGGCGGCCGTCATCGTCTCGCCGGTGTCGGCCAGTCCCTCCGACAGCCGGTCCACCCAAATCCGGCCATCGGGATTCAGCATCACCTCGACCACGGCCGGGTCTTCCAGAAGCCGCGCGATCGCCGCGCCGAGCGCGGTGCGCAACATGCGTGCGCCGCGCGCGATTGCTTCTGGTTTCTGGTGTGGTGATGACATCTCGGCCCCGTTTCTTGGCGGGGCGCGTCAGACGGTCCCCGCAGCGGGGTCGATTAAAAGAGCCCGAAGCCGGGCCGGTTCAACAAGTATCTGGCTGCGTGCGGGGGTCGGCGGTCAACGGCGGCGAATAGGATGGGTGACGGCATGGAACGATGGAAAGCACCCGTCCGAAAGACTAGGTTACGCAACCATGCTGGAGCCGCTGGGATCGAATTTATGGTTTGCGGATGGCGGAGTCGTCTCGTTCAAAGGCTTCGACTATCCGACACGCATGGTCATCGTGCGTCTTGCCGATGGAGGACTGTGGCTATGGTCGCCGGTCGGAAGGACAGAAATGCTCGAGAAGGAGATTCGAGCGCTGGGGACTGTCCGACACATCGTCAGCCCCAACAAGCTGCATTACCTATTTCTGGGCGAGTGGCAGGCTGCGTTCCCTGACGCGCATTTATGGGCGACAGCGGCGACAGTCGCCAAGTGCAAGGAACTTCGCTTTACCGGGACGCTGACTGACGATGCGCCACCCGAATGGAGCGAGCAGATCGACCAGTTCTATTTCACCAATTCGCCTTTCATGGACGAATTGATCTTCTTTCACCGCGCATCCCGCACGGCCATCATTGCCGACCTGTCGCAGACCTTCAGCGAGCCATTCTTAAAAAGTCATTGGCCTCGGTGGATGCGACCGATCGCAAGGCTCTCGAAAATGGTCGAGGGATGGGGCTATCCGCCGATCGACTACCGGATCAGTTTCCGCAACCGCGCGAGCGCGCGCCCGAAGATTCGCGCGTTGATCGAAAAACATCCCGAGCATGTCGTCGTAGCGCATGGTGAGATCGTCAGGACGGACGGCGAAGCCTTTCTACGGCGCGCTTTTTCATGGCTACTTCCAAAGCAGTAGCGCGGTCGTTGGGCAGACGCCGCTCTCAAATGCCTTCGGTCGCTTCGGTTGCGGTCTGGCCTGAAGGGTCAATATCCCGCGACAGCTCTTTCAGAAATCTGTCTCCCGTCGCCAGACGCTTGCCGAGTGTAAGCAGGAAACCCTTGAACCGCTCCGCGCCTTTCGCCCTGGCGGATGCTTGCGCGCCATCGGGCACGGGCGGCGTGACCAGAAGCCAGAATTGAACGAACAGCGAGACGGTCTCGCCGAGCACGGCGAGATCTTCGTCGAGCCCGTCGATCTGGCGGCCGAG
>JBDHSX010000321.1:0-2505 GCA_039808365.1 Xanthobacteraceae bacterium
CACGGAGAGGCGACCCAGCGACGGGTCCAGCAGCCGCCGGCCACGCCGAAACCGGGCGCCACCACCAGCGCCGGTCCGCCCCAGCGGGCATGACGCCAGCCGCGATGCCAGCCCGGACCGCGCCAGGCCGGGCCGGAACGCCAGACGACATGACGGCCACCGTGCCAGCCCCTGCCGCCACGCCAGGCAGGACCGCCGCGCCAGGCCGCGCCACCGCCACGCCAGGCGACGCCGCCACCGCGCCATCCGCCGCCGCCATGCCAGCCGCCGCCACCGTGCCAACCGCCGCCGCCGTGCCAGCCGCCACCACGTCCGCGCGCCGAGGCGTCGGTCGGGGCGAGAGCCGCGGCGCCGATGGCGAGTGCTGTGGCGCATACGAAAAGAAGTTTACGCAACATGGATGTCTCCTTCGGTTTGCCGGCGAGACTGGCTTGAATTGCGCCGCGCCTCGTCAAAGTCGGTTGTCCATCCTCGATGGTTCACTTTGGAACGGGCCTTCAGCCTATTGACGCCGAACTTCGCATCATTTCGCGGCTTGCTCCATAGTGAATTTCGGATTCGAAAAGGCACTGGAATCTATAATTAATTCCAGCACCGTTTGGTTTCGCAGGCTCAGGTCCAAATCCAGTTTCGGGTCCGCGAGCGGAGGCGCCGTAGGTCATGTTGCGGGCCGTCGCGGGGTCAGCTTGACGCGATGTTCCTGAATTCTGCCGGAACGGTCCAGTCAGAATGCGTTCATCTTCATGAAATCGCGTGGCTGTCCGCTCTGTTCGGCCGGCCGGCTCCGCCGGCCCGGGCGAGCCGTGCGCCGGCCGCGAAATGGCCGTGGGCTGCGGCGGAGCCCTGCTTGCCGTTCGCAAAACCCGCCGTTATAAGCGCGGCATCTTCCCCCAAAACACTGTCTGACAGGATGAAATCATGGCGATTGAGCGCACCTTTTCGATCATCAAGCCCGACGCGACCGCGCGCAATCTGACCGGCGCCATCAACGCGCTGATCGAAAAGGCAGGCTTGCGGATTGTCGCGCAGAAGCGCATCCGCATGACCCGCGAGCAGGCCCAGACCTTCTATGCCGTTCACAAGGACCGCCCGTTCTTCGGCGAACTGGTCGATTTCATGATTTCGGCGCCGGTCGTGGTGCAGGTGCTTGAGGGCGAGGGCGCGATCGCCCGCTATCGCGACGTCATGGGCGCGACCGACCCGTCGAAGGCGGCCGAGGGCACCATCCGCAAGGCCCACGCCAAGTCGATCGGCGAGAACTCGGTGCATGGCTCGGACGCCGCCGAAACCGCGGCGATCGAGATCGCCCAGTTCTTCTCCGGCAACGAGATCGTGGGCTGAACGCCGGCGCGTTTGTCCAACCGATAGCGGGGCGTGACACAGCCTTCGGCGTCGCCGCCGGAGGCTGTTATCGTTGGAGCTACGAGGTTCCGCGTCGGGACGCGTCCTCGAAAACGCGATAAATCGCGCGGGTCTCGAACAAAAGACTAAGAGCCGTTCTTGCGCCGAGTTCGTAAAAGCGGAACATAGAACGCGAACCGCTGCCCGGAAGGGAGTGGCCTTGGACTGGCTGTTACATATCTTTGATCCCGCGACGATCGGTGCCTTTGTCACCGACTTTCAGAACCAGATGCACCAGCCGTCGTTCTGGGTCGCGGTCGGTCAGATCATCTGGATCAATGTTCTGTTGTCCGGTGACAATGCCCTGGTGATCGCGCTGGCATGCCGGGGGCTTCAGCCACGGCAACGGCTATGGGGCATGGTGTTCGGCGCTGGCGCCGCCGTCATGCTGCGCATCATCTTCACCGGGATCGTCGCGACCCTGATGGAGTTGCCGTTCCTCAAGCTGGTCGGCGGGCTGGCCTTGCTCGTGATCGCCGCCAAGTTGCTAGTCCCCGAGGACGAGGAAGGCGAGGAGGGCATTCAGGCCGCCGCGCATCTCATGGCGGCGGTGCAGATTGTCGTCGTCGCCGATATCGTCATGAGCCTCGACAACGTCATCGCGGTGGCGGCCGCAGCCAACGGCAGCGCGCCGTTGCTGGTTCTGGGCCTTGCGATCAGCATTCCGCTGATCGTCGCGGGCGCGGCCCTCATCATGGCGCTGCTGACCCGGCTGCCGGTCCTGGTGTGGGCCGGCGCCGCTCTCCTTGGCTGGATCGCCGGCGAGGTCATCGCCTCCGACCCCGCGGTGCAGCCGCTGCTTCATGGATTCCTGGGCGGCGAGGTGACGCTCACCATCGATCCGAGATCGGCATTTTTCACGCGAACGCCGCATCTCGTGTTCCGCAGCGAACTGGCCGAGATCGTCTGCGGACTGCTCGGGGTCGTTGTCGTTCTGGTCGTCGGCAGATCCTGGCGTCGTCGCAAACTCGAACAGCTCGCGGTCAGCGAGGCGGAAAGGGCGGCGGTCGAATAACGCGCCCGCCGTGACGCGCCTACAGGAATGTCCGTTCGCGCGCCCGGATCACCCGCACCAGCGTGTCGTTGACCGGCGTCGGGACGCCC
>JBDHSX010000322.1:0-2501 GCA_039808365.1 Xanthobacteraceae bacterium
TCGTGAGAACGGACTTCGTGCGATCGGGCGTCGTGAGAACGGACGGGTTTCGGCGAAGCGTGCTGCGACGAGGGTTGCGGCAGGGAGGCGGCCGACGATGCCGACCGGCGCGGCGGCGCGCGGTCCGCGAACGCGCGTTCGACGAAATCATGCCTCGGCACCGACGAATGCCGCGGCGGGGTATGTCCCGCACGGTCCTGCCGGGTAAGCCCTCGCCGCATATCCGCGGGCGAGGCTTGCCTGCCGTTCTGATCCTTCATCCGCCCCGATTCCAGTCTGGTTCCAATCGGACCCCGAACCAAGCTTAAGTCCAGTTTAACAAAGTCCGCCGGGCTGGCCAAGCCTGTGGTCAGGTCTGGCCGAGCAAGTCTCGCGGTCCTCTTGAGAACCCCAACGACCGCGGACCCCGCGCTCACGACCGCGTTATCCGACACGGCGAGAGAAGCTTTATTAAGGCGGATTTAGGTTAAACGCGGATTAAACTCCGAGGGCGACGGCAGCCGGTCAGGCCGCCCATTCGCCCTTGCGGAACACCGGAACGCGGCGGCCGTCGGCGTGGACGCCGTCGATGTCGATCTGGCCGGAGCCGATCATCCAGTCGATGTGAATGAAGCTCTTGTTGCCGCCCTGGGCCGCGATCTGCGCGGGGGTGAGCTTGTCGCCGCCGACAAAACACTTCGAATAGCACTGGCCCAGGGCGATGTGGCAGGAGGCGTTCTCGTCGAACAATGTGTTATAGAACAGGATGTTACTGGCCGAGATCGGCGACGAATGCGGCACCAGCGCGACCTCGCCGAGCCGCCGCGCGCCCTCGTCGGTGTCGAGCACCTTGTTCAGCACTTCCGCGCCGCGCGAGGCGGTGGCCTCGACAATGCGGCCGCCCTCGAACCGCACCGCGATGTCCTCGATCAGGGTGCCCTGGTGGGACAGCGGCTTGGTGCTGCGCACCCGGCCCTCGACGCGCAGCGCGTGCGGCGTGGTGAACACCTCCTCGGTCGGAATGTTCGGGTTGCAGACGATGCCGTTCTTGGCGATCGACGCCCCGCCGACCCATTCGTGGCCATCCGCCAGTCCGATGGTCAGGTCGGTGCCGGGGCCGGTGTAGTGCAGTGCGTGAAAACGCTGGCCGTTGAGCCAGTCGGTGCGGGTCTTCAGCGCGGCGTTGTGCGCGGCCCAGGCGGCGACCGGATCGGCATTGTCCACCCGCGACGCCTTGAAGATGGCGGAGGCCAACTTGCCGACCGCCGTCGCCTCGTCGTCGTTCGGAAACACCAGCCTGGCCCATGACGCGCCGGGATAGGCGACGATGTTCCAGTTGACGTCGAAACCGGTGATCCGCGACAGCGCCGGCTGATAGGCCATCGCATTGGCCTTGCTGGCGCGGGCCACCTTGGTCGGATCCTCGCCCGACAGCAGCATCGGATCGTCGCCGACCACGGCGAGCCGTGCGGTGTTGGCGTCGAATGCCTTGGCGACGCCGTCATAGAGCCAGCCCGGCGCGCGATCGAAACTGTCATCGCGCGCGAAGCGATAGCGCGCCAGCGTCACCGCCTCGTCCGACAGCAGCGGCGTCACCAGTCCCGCGCCGGCCTTGTAGGCGTGTTCGACGATGCGACGCACCAGCGGCAGCGCGCTCGCCGGCGCGGTGAGGAACAGGTCCTGCCCCGGCTGGAGCTGCAACCCGACCTTGATGGCGACTTCGGCGAGCCGGTCGAGTTTGACGGGATCGATGGCGGCGGCAATGGTGTTCATGGGCATGGGCCTGCGCTGATGGGAGGTTGGAGCAGTTTTTCTTTTGATGGGTCATTGCCGGGCTTGACCCGGCAATCCATCCTCTTGAAACGAATCTTCATTTTGATGGATGCGCGGGTCAAGCCCGCGCATGACGTTCCCGTCTAAACGAAACTACTCTAGTGAGAGATAAGCCGATGCTCGCGCAATGACCAGCCGAGGCCGGCGCGCTCATTCGATCAGGGTGAATTGCAACAGCAGCGTGCGCTGGATCGCCAGGAAATTGTCGTCGGACACCACCGTCAGCACGGTCTCGCCCGCGGCGGTGACGTGAACGTCGAGCCCCTCGAAATTGTCGATCTCCTGACCGAGATCGGCGTCGAAGATCGAGGGGCCGTCGACGATGGCGCCGGGAGCGATGTCGGAGAGCGGAATGCGGCGAATGCGGACGCCGATGCCGGACAACAGCGAGAACTTGCGCTCCAGCAGCAGGAGGTCGCCGCCGGGCAGCAGCGCCGCGTCGCTGACGTCGAACGAGCCGGTGCGCCGCACCGAAAACCGCCCCGGCGACGGCCCACCGATCAGATACGCCTTGATGTCGCCGGCGGCGTCGAGGCCGCGCTCCGAAATCGCGATCAGGGCGCCGGCGAGCGGCAAGCCTTTCGGCACCGCCACCAGTGCCTCAAGTCCGGAGTTGTAGGGCAGCTTGCGGATGTCGGCGGGCGCGAGCACGGTTTCAGCGCGGGCGCGAAAGCCGTGACGGCCGAAAT
>JBDHSX010000323.1:0-2500 GCA_039808365.1 Xanthobacteraceae bacterium
GCCGCCGCACCCGCCATCACGCCCAGCGATCAGGCCCGCATCCTGTCCGAGGCGCTGCCGCATATGCAGCAGTACGACGAGGAGACTATCGTCATCAAATACGGCGGCCACGCCATGGGCGCGGAGCATCTCGCCAAGGCGTTCGCCCGCGACATCGTGCTGCTGGAGCAGACCGCCATCAACCCGGTGGTGGTCCATGGCGGCGGCCCGCAGATCGCCACCATGCTGCAACGGCTCGGCATCAAGTCGGAATTCGCCGCCGGCCTGCGCATCACCGACGCCGCCACCATCGAGATCGTCGAGATGGTGCTGGCCGGCTCGATCAACAAGCAGTTGGTCGGCTACATCAACGAGGCCGGCGGCAAGGCGGTCGGCCTGTGCGGCAAGGACGGCAACATGGTCACCGCGTCGAAGGCGACGCGCAGCATGGTCGATCCGGATTCGCACATCGAGAAGGTGATCGATCTCGGCTTCGTCGGCGAACCGGAGAAGGTCGATCTCACCTTGCTCAACCAGTTGATCGGTCACGAACTGATCCCGGTGCTGGCGCCGCTCGCGACCTCCGCCAGCGGCCAGACCTTCAACGTCAACGCCGACACCTTCGCGGGGGCCGTCGCCGGCGCGCTGAAGGCCAAGCGGCTGTTGCTGCTGACCGACGTGCCGGGCGTGCTCGACAAATCGAAAAAGCTCATTCCCGAACTGTCGGTGAAGGACGCGCGCAAGCTGATCGCCGACGGCACCATTTCCGGCGGCATGATCCCCAAGGTGGAGACCTGCATCTACGCGCTGGAGCAGGGCGTCGAAGGCGTGGTCATTATCGACGGCAAGACCTCGCACGCGGTGCTGCTCGAACTGTTCACCAACCAGGGCACCGGCACGCTGATTCACAAATGACCGCCGCGCGCGACGCCGTCAGAACCTTCGGCCACATCGATACCTGGGTGTTCGATCTCGACAACACCCTGTATCCGCACCACGTCAACCTGTGGCAGCAGGTCGACGCGCGGATCCGCGACTACGTGGCGATGACGCTGAAGGTTGAACCCGATGACGCCTTCCGCATTCAGAAGGATTATTACAAGCGCTTCGGCACCACGATGCGCGGCATGATGTCCGAGCACGGCATCTCCGCCGACGACTTCCTTAGCTATGTCCACCAGATCGATCACTCGCCGCTGACGCCCAACCCGGCGATGGGGGAGGCGATCGCGGCTCTCCCCGGCCGCAAGCTGATCCTCACCAACGGCTCGACCGATCATGCCGGCAAGGTGCTGGCGCGATTAGGCTTCCCGGAGCATTTCGAGGCGGTGTTCGACATCATCGCCGCCGAGTTCGAGCCGAAACCCGCGCCGCGCACCTATCAGCGCTTCCTCGAACGCCACGCCGTCGACCCCGCGCGTTCCGCGATGTTCGAGGATCTGGCGCGCAATCTCGTGGTGCCCTACGACCTCGGCATGACCACGGTGCTGGTGGTGCCCGACGGCTCGAAAGACGTCGTGCGCGAGGACTGGGAGACGGAGGGCCGCGACGCCCCCCACGTCGATCACGTCACCGACGACCTGACCGGGTTTCTCGCGAAACTCACAATCCGCTAAGTCGCGCTTGACTCTCCCGCGATGAATTCGGACAAAAATGTCCGATTCAGAACTCCGAAAAGCCAAGGAATCCTCATGTCGCTCGCCGCGCTCGAATCCACCGTCAACGCCGCCTTCGACGCGCGCGACACCGTCACCGCCACCACCAAGGGCGAGGTCCGCGACGCCGTCGATCACGCGCTGAACCTGCTCGACAAGGGCGAGGCGCGGGTCGCCGCGCGCGGCGCGGACGGCAAGTGGGCCGTCAACCAGTGGCTGAAGAAGGCCGTGCTGCTGTCGTTCCGGCTCAACGACATGAGCCCGATTTCGGGCGGGCCGGGCGGGGCGTCGTGGTGGGACAAGGTGCCGTCGAAATTCGAGGGCTGGGGCGACAACCGGTTTCGCGACGCCGGTTTCCGCGCGGTGCCGGGCGCGATTGTGCGCCGCTCCGCCTTCATCGCCAAAAACGTCGTGCTGATGCCGTCCTTCGTCAATCTCGGCGCCTATGTCGATGAAAGCACCATGGTCGACACCTGGTCCACGGTCGGCTCCTGCGCCCAGATCGGCAAGCGCGTCCACATCTCCGGCGGCGTCGGCATCGGCGGCGTGCTGGAGCCGTTGCAGGCCGGCCCGGTGATCGTCGAGGACGACTGCTTCATCGGCGCGCGCTCGGAAGTCGCGGAAGGCGTCATCGTCCGCCGCGGCGCGGTGCTGGCGATGGGCGTGTTCCTCGGCGCATCCACCAAGATCGTCGATCGCGAGACCGGCGAGACCTTTGTCGGCGAGGTGCCGGAATACGCCGTGGTGGTGCCGGGGTCGCTGCCGGGCAAGCCGTTGAAGAACGGCCAGCCGGGTCCGTCCACCGCCTGCGCGGTGATCGTCAAGCGCGTCGACGAGCGCACCCGCTCCAAGACCAGCATCAACGA